>NZ_JAXRUT010000012.1:0-169931 GCF_035156405.1 Algoriphagus aurantiacus
TCCATGATTTCTAAGATTTTAATAATGAAACATAGAATAAAAATAAACCTTAACCATTATAAATCAGTGAGTTGAGTCAAAAAACTACCGACGCAGTCGGTTTAGTTCAACGAGCTGCTATACGCAACTCCCTTTCTTACCTCTAAACCTACTAAACTTTCCCTTAACCTCACCCCTCTCAAAACAGAATAAACCCACTTTATTCGACAACAAACGCATACTATCGAATACAACCGACTAGCTACCGACTTAGCGCAGACCGATCCTGCAACTTTGGATCATAAGTTTTTCCTCTAGCGAAAACGACAAACAAATTTTCTAACCAAAACAACAAACATCATGAATGCGCTAAGAAACAAAGTACAGCTAATCGGTCACCTAGGAGCGAAAGTAGAATTGAAAACCCTGGAAAGTGGCAAAGTCGTAGGTAACGTAAATCTCGCAACCAACGAATCCTACAAAAATCAAAAAGGTGAGCGGGTCACCGAAACAACCTGGCACAGACTTGTGATCTGGGGCAAGAATGCAGAGGTACTCGAAAAATACACCGACAAGGGATCTGAAGTTGCCATAGAAGGCAAAATCTCCAACCGAGACTACAGTGATAAGGATGGCGTCAAGCGCTACATCACTGAGGTGGTGGTAAATGACTTCCTCTTCTTGAGTGAAAAGACCGCAAAAGTAAGCGAAGCCGATCTTCCTTTTTAATACAACTGACTTCATTATAAAAAGGCTGGACTCCACAAAGTTCCGGCCTTTTTCTTACCTCCTTACCACAGGAAAAGTATTCCGTCGTTTGAACTACTCAATGATCTAATAAATCAGATCCAGCTTCTGGAGAAGCAGGATAACGCTAACACTAAAATAAATGCAGGACAAACTAACCCGTGCCCTCCGCGACCAACTCTGCGGTCTCAGCGGTTAATCAAAAAAATGAGGCTCTTTTGAAGCCTCATTATTCATTCCATTTATCTAGGCCAAACATTGTCAGCCGTGTCTTTATCCGGAAAACGACCATGAGGGTCCAATGTAATTTTTGTGATTTTTCGATCTCCAAAGTCCAAAACTGCATCAAACGTACGGCTTCCGTCAAACCAAACAGTCACCGGCCAAGTCACTTCAGCGGTGGTTTCATCGATCATAGTGGCATTCGACATTTGCTTAATCGCAGGACCCTCCGCTTCAAATTCAACTTTCAATACGACTGGCGATGGCATTTGTCCAGCCTGACGCACTGTAACCGTTGTTTTGCCATCTGATGAACTCACATCTTGGATTGATCCCTCCACAGACTCAGTGGTAAACAACCAGTAATACCAGAACCACTCCAGATTTTGTCCTAGCTCATTGTTCATAAAAAACATATAATCCCACGGCGATGGGTGCTTGAATGCCCAAGCATCGGTATATTTTTTCATGGCATTGATCACAGCCTCATCCCCTACTATTCCCCCTAGCATGGAAAGCATCAGAGGCGTTTTGGAGTACGTCTGAAACCCATACATCATGCCTGCATCATTGGCACTCCACATCATAGGCGCTTCATCCTCCATTCCGCTGATTCGTCCGTAGCTTTGTCCCAAACCATCCAGATTATAGTCAATTCCCCTACTATCAGCTCCAGAAAGAATATTCATGTATTGGTTAAAACCTTCATCCATCCAGCCGTAGCGGGTTTCATTAGTTCCAAGCATCATCGGCCACCACTGGTGCGCAGCTTCATGATCCGCCGCACCTTGGTTTGAATTGATTACCATAGGATATTCCATGCCGGCACTTGGGCCGTCTTGGAGGGTGAGTTGAGGAAAAGGATAGGGTGCCCAAAGTTCGGAATAAAACTCTAACGCATGTCTGGTATTTTCCACCGCTTTCTCAAAATACTGAGCCCGCTCAGGAATAAAAACCATATAAATCGGCACTAGACCTTTGCCAGGAATAGTGGCCCGGCTTGCTTTCCAGATAAATCTATCCGAAGTAGCCCAGGCAAAATCATTTACTTTATCCGCCACGAAACGCCATGTAAGCTTGTCTCCTGCTAGAGTCGCTTTACCCGGACCTTTCTCATCTTCGCCTACAAGTGTCACTTCTGCATCAGAGTCAAGAACGGTAGAAAGTCTTTGGATAACTGTTGGAGTCAAAACTTCAGTTGGATTTTGCAACACACCAGTACCGGTTACTATCCAGCCCGCAGGAACGGTCAGCGACACATCGTAGCTCCCGAAGTTATTGAAGAACTCAGCCGGTCCTAGGTAAAGGCTGGTTTCCCATCCCCGCAGATCATCATACTTTACCAACCGTGGAAACCATTGCGTAGGCTGAAATAAAGTACTTTCAAAACGCTGTGTCATTCTATGGCCTCTGCCATTGTCGCCTCCCGGCAATTTGGTATGCCAGTCGATCTCAACTTCTGCAGTAGTACCTGCTTTGATCGGATTGACTAGTGTGATAGTCGCAACGGTACTTTGCAAGCCTCTTACTCGCAAGGCAGGAGGAGCATTTCTTCCTGCTGGAGCAGCATTCAGATCCACTGAGTCCCCAGCCACTTTGATAGCTGTCACAATCATTCCTTCCGTATTTTCCGCAGGAACTGAAAATCCGCGAGGCACATCTCCTCTGAAAATATTATGGTCAAGTCGAAGAACGATCTCATTCAAATCGTCCTTACTATTGTTATGCACGAGGATTTTCTCCGATCCAGTGATCGTCTGTGTACTTGGATCCAAACTGGCTTTGATTGTAAAATCGGTTTCCAGCTGCCAGTAATTTTCTCCGGGCTTCCCGGAGAAGTTTCTAGAGCCTTCTTCAAAGGCTTTGCGAATGGAATTTGTCATCGGTACATCTTGCCGGATTACGCGAGTGTCTGTCTCTATGGAAGTTCGCAGGGGCTTGGTTTGGTCTTGCTGCGCAAAAGCAACTGAAGTGCTCAGAAGCAGTAAAAAAAGAATTTTTCTCATAAGCTTAGGTGGGTTTTAAATAGTTGGAAAACTTAAATAAAAATCTAACAACACGATCACATGATGAACATGAGCGGGCTATGGATTTGAATTGGCAATTATTTTACACTTTTTACTTCTTACAAACTAATTATTGAGATTATCCGTATCCGATAGCCATCGGATGATGCCAGTTAGCTTAAATACTTCGCTTATCTGGTCGCAAGACCGATGACGCCTGCCTGCCGGTAGGCAGGGGAGACCGAAGCGGCCTCAATTCTTGAGTTCACCAAATCCTTGCATCCTTACTGGCAGAAAAGCGGATATACATATTAATTATTCATCCTGCTCAATCCTCCACATTTATGTCTGAGAACTGAACACTGATCACTGAATACTAACCACTACTACTCCCTCTTCCCCGGCACATAGCGCTCTTCTGACCTAGCCTCCACATCTTCTCTATAAAAAGCGACATCCTTAAAATTACCATCTGCATAATCCTGAGTCTGGTCATCGAAATGAGGAGAATTCGGGTCTGAACTTTGACCTCCTGCGAGAATTGATTTTGCTTTCACTTTATCTCCAAATTCCACAGCAGCAACAAAGCTGTTCCCCCTGTAACCATACAATCGCTTAGTTCCAGGATAGGTTTTCGCTCCAAAAGCCGCCAAAGCCCCCCAAGTTCCAGAAGCCATTCCCACCGGAGTGTATTCTTTCATATCATCGAATGGCATATCAATTTCTCCGGTCAATCGCTGGAATCTATTGATCTCTGACCAAGGTGTATTCCAAGTACCAAAATCAGCATTCATCTGCTCCAACGTCTGGCTAAAAGTCGAAAGCAATTCAGCAGGAGAAGGGTTTGGAATAGTACAGTTTTCGTCAGTATTAAAGCTGATCAGGTTATTGATACTGCCATGATTCCGCATGAAATTCATCCCGAAAAAATGCGCCAGCGACATTGCTACTGATTCTTTGGAGGTCCTATAATCCCATGATTCCAATACTTTGATAGGCTCTATGAATTGAGGATCTGCTACACCTCTCTTCTCATAAGCTTGTAGCAGCATAGGTATCAGTTCTTCAAAGGCAGGCAAGTATGGATCATGGGCCAAACTAATCAAACTATCCAAGGTCAATCCGGAAGCTTCATTTAGGACTTTCACTGCATGAATTCCCCGGAAGTTCTCCTGATCCGGAGCTATGTAAAACGGATAATCTTCTCGCTTTGGGCTAAACTCACCCGCAGCAGTAAATGGTGTAGAATTACAGTTCTGGATCCAACCTGTCCCGGGATTTAAGATTATAATACTTTCATCCACAGTATGCAGACCTTGCCAGTCGGAATTGGGATCTGAGCCATCCACAGGTTTAGAAAAGTCAAAACCTTCATTTCTCGTTGGGATAAAATTGCCATGGAAATAAGCTATGTTTCCCTCAGCATCTGCGAAAACGGTATTGTTGGAAGAATTTGTGCGGATATCCATCATTTTCTTAAACTCAGCATGATTGCTCAATTTTGTCCGGGTGAAGCTTTGGATAAGTGCATTTACTGGATCCCAATTGATTTTGGTTGCCACCCATTTATCCTCGATCTTATGAGTAATGGGGCCATGATGGGTTCTATAAAAAGTGAACGGCTTTTCCATTAATTCTGATCCAGCCTTATATTTCAACGTTACCTGGAACTCTTCTACCGCCCGACTTTCGTCTCCATATTGGTATTCATATTTCCCATCTTTCTCAGATACCTCTTCTACAAACTCATCTATGAAATCCACTTGGGTGGACGTATGCATCCATCCGGTTTTTTCATTGAATCCCTGATAGACAAAAAACTGCCCCCAGGTCACCGCTCCGTAAGCATTCAGTCCTTCTTCACTAACCATATGAACTTCCGGTCTGAAGTAAAATGAAGTATGGGGATTGATAAGCAGCATTGCATTTCCAGAAGCAGTCATTTTGCCGTTTACAGCAATTCCATTAGAACCTTTTGGTTCATCCAAAAGGGATTTACTAGCAAATTCATCCTCAATAAAAGCCATGACATCAGGCTCGTTCCCGGCATAGAAAGATTGAATCCATCTCGTGGGAATCTGTTCGATATCGCCACCGATAGATCCTTCACTGAAAAACATCGGCATCCAAGGTTCATAATGAGTAATCACTTGAGCCTTCACTTCTGGATGCGTCGCCAGATAGTAATTCACTCCATCGGCAAAAGCCACACAAAGTTCCTTCAGCCAATCAGGAGCTGACTCATATGCAGTTTTTGCTTCAGCTTCTGTCATGTATAGATTAGCTCGAAGATCACTGTAAATAGCCTCCTGACCTTCCAACTCTGCAAGTCGCCCTGTAGCCCAGATATAATTCCGTTCTACTCTTCTAAAATCATCCTCGCACTGTGCATACAGCAATCCAAAAACTGCATCCGCATCGCTTTTCCCGTAAATGTGAGGAATCCCAAAATCATCTCTAAGAATTTCCACCCGACTAGCCGTATCTTCCCAACGCTCCGATTCGCTAAGTTCTTTGGGTTGACAGGACCAGATTAAAACCGGTAAAATAAAAATCAACAATCTAAATTTCATACTTGGGTATTTTGAACAGGCTAAATAAAATAAACACCTCCAAAATAAACTATTTGTTGAGTCTAGACAACGGTAATTTTATCTATGCTGCGTGTATCGGTTCAGCGGTATCTTAGCTGAGATTTCCCTGATCAACTCGTCCGAAATCATTTCCTGCTGCTGATAAGCAAAAATCAATTTTTCTACCTGTTCCACAGAACTTGCGCCAATCACCAGAGAGCCAACAGCCGGCTGCAGCAATCCAAAACGAATCAAAAATGCTTCAGGTAAAAGTCCGGAATCTGCAATCAATTCACGTATCTCTTTAACTTCCGATGCAGTATATTCCAAAAATGCTTCCTCAGACTTGTTTATCAAAAGTCCTTTTGCGAAAGCACCACGAACCAAAACTCTGGTATCAGATGCTGCAATCATAGGAAAAGCAGTTTCATCAGGTCGTCGATCCAAAGGACTATACTGCATCATAATTGTGGCTGGAGAACTCATTTTCAACACCTTGCGGATCACATTGGGGCGAATGGAAGAAATACCAAAAGCCCGTATTTTTCCTTGACTTTTTAAAAGCTCAAATGCTTCGAGTGTTTCCTCCCATGGATCTTCCAGTGTCCCACCGTGTAATTGGTAGAGATCGATATAGTCTGTCTTCAACCTTTTTAGACTTTCCTCTACAGCTTCCAAAATGTAGGCTTTTCGCGGATTCCAGTCCCAGCCATTTCCATCTGCTCGCAATTGATTCCCAACTTTTGTGGCCAGAGTGATATCTTTTCTCCTATCTCGAATAGCTGAACCTACAATTTCTTCATTCAGTCCTTTTTGGTATAAATCTGCTGTATCCAAAAAATCAATACCTCCTGAAATAGCTGCATCAATGACCTTTTTATCTTCTTTTAGACTGCCTTTCAGCGACATACAACCCAGAGCAATTGGGCTTGTTTCAAATTCCAAAGTAGGTAACTTTCTCTTATTCATTCTCCCAAAGTCAGGTTTTTAGTGCTGAAATTCAAGCTCTTTTCTAAATCAGAATTTATTAAAAGTTTAATAATTTAAGAAACTGAAATCATTCTTTCTTTAATCCCTATTTTTGAACTTTAAACCTATGAACATGAAATCGGGCATGACTCAGGTGTCACACAGTGGGATGATTATTTACCATGCGAGATTCCATATGACCGCTGAAAAACAATTATAGACATATGAAAAAAATAGCAGTTTTTACTTCTGGAGGAGATAGTCCTGGCATGAACGCTTGTGTGAGAGCGGTCGTTCGTACAGCTATTTATAAAGGATTAGAAGTATATGGAATACATCGTGGATATGAAGGTATGATCGATGGAGAAATCAAGCGCATGCAATCTCACTCTGTAAGCAATATTGTACAGCGTGGTGGAACGGTGTTGAAATCTGCCAGATCGATGGAATTCAAAACACCAGAAGGAAGAAAGCAAGCCTATGAAAATCTCATCGCCAATGGAATTGAGGGGCTGGTCGCTATAGGAGGAGATGGTACCTTCACGGGAGCAAAGATATTTTTCGAAGAATACGGTATACCTACCATCGGCTGTCCGGGAACAATCGACAACGATTTATATGGCACTGATTACACCATTGGTTTTGACACTGCTGTAAATACGGCTTTGGAAGCAATCGATAAAATCCGTGATACGGCAGCGGCTCATGATAGAATTTTCTTCATTGAAGTAATGGGTAGAGATGCAGGATTTATTGCTATAGAATCAGGAATCGGTGGAGGTGCTGAATTCGTAATGGTACCTGAAACCAAAACAGACATAGATCAGGTAGTTAAGTCCCTGAAGAACCTTAGGAAAAGTAAATCATCAAGCATTATCGTAGTAGCAGAAGGTGACGAAGCTGGAAATGCCCAAACCGTCATGGAAAAAGTGAAATCTAAACTCAAAGATCCTACTAAGGATTTTAAAGTGACCACACTTGGTCATATTCAGCGAGGAGGAAATCCTACTGCACGGGATAGGGTTTTAGCTAGCCGATGCGGAATGTCTGCAGTGGAAGGACTTCTTGCAGGTCATAAGTTTCATATGGCTGGGGTTGTCAATCAGGAAGTGGTATTCACTACATTCGCAGATTGTATTGGGAAGACAAAACCTCTGATCGCAGATTATCTTAAATTAATGGAAATCTTAAGTATATAAGATGGGGTTCATACCACTATTTATCATGCTGGGAGGCGGATGCCTCCTATTTTATCTTACTGTGAAAAATGCGTTGCAGCGCAAACTCAATCAACAGAAAGAGTTGCTTTTTAAATTGAATTCCTTAAACCCTGATTTAGGCATTTTGGTGGAAGATGCATCAGATCCGGATTTACTTATAGCTGCGCTAAAGGATAAGCAGATTGATAAAAGCATCACTCAAAAAGCATTGAAAATCATACGGGATCTAAAAGTCAACCGTATCCAATATAATGCGCTGCTGAAAAAAGCTCCTTACAATTGGGTAGGGAAAATCGCCCGTTTTCAGGCGATCTGATCTTGTAGGTAATCTAGAATTTCAACCTGCTTTTCCGGAGAAAACCATCTGATCGATTCATCTTTCTTAAACCAGGTTATCTGCCGCTTGGCATAGCGTCTTGAATTTCTCTTGAGTAGACGGATAGCTTCTTCCTTATCATATTTTCCATCCAGAAACCCAAAGATCTCGGAGTATCCTACAGTCTGGAGCGCATTCAGATTTCTTTTACTGAAAAGGGCATCTGCCTCATCAAACAATCCTGCTGCTATCATCTGATCCATTCTTAGATCTATTCGGGAATAAAGCTTTTCCCTATCCCTTTCCAAACCGATCTTGATCACATTAAAAGGTCGCTCCTTCTTAGATTTCACGCGAAAGGAACTGAATTTCTTCCCCGTTCCTCTCCAAATTTCCAATGCTCGCATCAATCGCTGAGGATTTTTTTGATCCACTATGTCGAAATATTCCGGATCATTTTTGGCAATTTCATTTTGCAAAAAAGCTAAGCCATTTTCCTCGTATTCCTTGATAATCCCAGCCCGGATTTCGGGTGCGACCTCTGGCATTTCATCCAAACCATTCACAATAGCATCGGCAAAAAGTCCAGATCCACCAGTCATAATCACCACTTGATGTTTTTGAAACAATTCATCAAGTAAAGCCAAGGCGTCCCGTTCGAACTTACGGACATCATACTCATCTTCTATAGACAGACTGTTAATAAAATGGTGAGGAACCTGCTTTAATTCATCGAAATTGGGCTTTGCCGTCCCTAGATTCATCTCGCGGTAAAACTGCCTGCTGTCGCAGGACACAATTTCAGTCTTAAAATTTTTGGCTAGATTTAGACATAAATCTGTCTTACCGACTGCAGTGGGTCCCACCACCAAGATCAAATAGGCTTGATTTGACAAAATTAGTTATATCTAGAGCTGAAAGTCAAAAATCCAAAGTATTGTAATGAAAAGCAAAAAGGTATTGATTGTTGATCATATTGATTTGAATCGACGGTTAATTGAAAACTTGATTGGTCAACTATACAGCTATGAATCAGTCAAAAACGGAGTGGAAGCTGTGAAAAGAGCGACCAATGAAAAGTTTGATCTTATTCTCATGGATATTCATATGCCTATTATGGATGGCATAACTGCCGCAAAAACCATATGGCGAAAGTCATCATACCAATGCCCAATAATCGCTATTTCTCCTATTTCAGGTGATCTATCTAAAAAATGTTTTTTGGAATTGGGTTTTGAAGACTTGATCACTAAACCAATACGCCCAAAAGAGCTTTTGGACACGATAGCCAGCTTATTAATGCCCTCTGATGAAGAAGATCAAAGCTCTAAAGCAGAACCTGTGATTTTAGACAAAAGTGTAATCCATCAACTATCGAGATTTAATTCTTTAAAGAACATAAGGTCTTTGTATATTGATTTTCTAGAAGAATTTGATCAATTGATGAGTCAGTTAGACACTGCTTTTGAAGAAAAAAACCAACAATTCCTGATCGAAAACCTTCATACCATAAGAGGCAACTCGGGCTCGTTGGGAGCAAATGTTATTTTTACTTTGTCCAGTGATGCGGATAGACTGGCACGCTCTCAGGATTGGGATTCTTTGGGAATAGCACTAAATAAACTAAAAAATGAACGTATTAATTTTGAAAAATATCTTGAAGAAGAAACTACTTTTACCCCATGAATAACCCTAAAAAAATCCTTGTCGGAGAAGACAGTTCAGTAATCATCAACTTGACTAAAAGCATCCTTTCATTTGAAAATTATCAAATGAAAGCTGCCAAAAATGGTAAACAAGTACTGGAAATGCTGGAAAAAGAGGATTTTGACCTTATCCTCATGGATCTCAATATGCCAGTACTAGATGGAACGAGCTGCACCAAAATGATTCGAAATCTAGATGATTCCACCAAATCTAAACTTCCAATCATCGCAATTACTGGAAACATGAACAACTACACTATGGATGAATTTAGGAGGTTGGGTTTTGATGATTTCATCCAAAAACCGCTTGATTACGACAAATTACTAGTAGCTGTAAACAAATTCCTGATTTGAAATGGTAATAAAACACACCAAGCACTTTTTGGACAAACTCGAAAATCTATTCGCCTCATCAGAATACATGCTGCGTTACGAAAAGGGTAATTTCAAATCTGGCTACTGTGTTTTGAATGACGCCAAAATCGTTATCGTCAATAAATATTTTCCCTTGGAAGGAAAAATCAACGCACTTATTGATATCCTGATCGAGTTGAATCTAGATCCGGCAGATTTTAAAGATAAAGCAAATCATGACTTCCTCACCGACTTGAGGCAAACCCAATTGAAATTTTGAAAGTAACTTTTTTAGGAACCGGCACTTCTCAAGGTGTTCCTGTGATCGGATGTACTTGTTCAGTATGTAATTCATTGGATTTCCGGGACAAGCGTTTCAGAACCTCTATTCACATTCAAATCGGCGAATTGAGTATCGTAATTGACACTGGACCTGACTTCAGAAGTCAGATTCTCAGAGCAGGAATCACCGAACTCGATGCTGTGATTTACACCCATGAGCACAAGGATCATACAGCAGGTCTAGATGATATAAGACCATTTAACTTTATGCAGCAAAAGGACATGCCAATCTTTGGAAGGCATGAAGTGCTGGAGCAAATCAAACGCGAATTCGCTTATATTTTTGCGGGAAGAAGGTATCCCGGAGTTCCGCTGGTAGAGACAATTGAAATCGATGAAACCCCCTTTACAATTGAAGGAATTACCATCACCCCTATACCGGTTTTGCACTACAAGCTTCCCGTCTTGGGTTTTCGAATTGGTGATTTCACATACATTACTGATGCCAATCATATTCCTGATGAATCGCTAAAACTAATCGAAGGCACCGAAATTTTGGTTCTAAATGCGCTTCAAAAAGAGTCGCATATATCACATTTCACTTTAGATGAAGCCATCGACATGGCTAAAAAAATCGGCGCGAAGCAAACTTATTTCACGCACATTTCCCACAAACTTGGCCTACACCAAAAAGTAGATGAAGAATTACCTGAAGGAACAGCCTTGGCCTATGACGGGCTTCAGCTAACTTTGGACTAATGCATCTCAATTTTCATTTTCTACAATACCTCTGTCCTGATCTGGAAAAAGCTTTTGGAGGAAAAAAAATCATTGCCTGTTTTTCGCAAAATAAGGATGAGTTGATCATAGAGACTGAAGATGCCGGAGAATCGCGATTCATCCGTGCACATTTTCTTCCCCCTCAGATTTATCTTTCTTTCCCGGAAAATTTTCAACGAGCCAAAAGAAACAGTATCGACCTTTTCAAAGAGATAATTGGAGAAGAGATCGTAGGATGTCGAGTGTTGAAGTTTGAGCGGGCTTTCCATTTCAGTCTCGGTTCAGGAAAAATCCTGTTATTCAAACTACATGCAAACAGAAGCAATGTGCTATTGTATGAAAAGGAAGGCACAACACCTATTAAATTATTCCGAAATGGTGTCACTGAAGACCGGGATTTAGACTGGAATTCTTTGAATAAAAATTACGATTTGAGTTGGGAAAGCTTCGAAGAACTGGCCGGAAATGCTTCTCAATTTCTCCCCACCTTAGGCGCTATCCCAAGAAACTGGCTGAAAGAAAGAAGCTATCCAGAAGCAGATCTTCAATCCAAATGGAATCTCATCCAGGAACTTTTGGACATGCTAAAGGCACCGATTTTTTCTTTGGTTGAAAAGAATGGAGAAATTCACCTGAGTCTTTTGCCGGAAGAAAATCCTGTCAAAAGTTTCTCAAATCCGATACAAGCTATCAATGAATTGTTTTATCTGGCATTAGTTCGGGGAAATTTTGAAAAGGATAAAAACACCTTGCTCAAAAAATACCAAGAGCAACTCAAGCGAACCAAGTCATATATTCAAAAATCGACGCAAAAACTGGAAGAATTGCGAAGTTCCCCACCACCTTCTCAGCTTGCAGATGTGATCATGGCGAATCTGCATGTTTTTCAAGGAGGAAAATTGGAAGCTGAATTAATGGATTTTTATTCTGGAGAAAATGTCAAAGTCAAACTGAAGCCAAATCAAAAGCCGCAAGATCACGCAGCTTCTCTTTACAGAAAAAATAAGAATAGAAAACTGGAGTGGGAGCAATTGGATAAGACTATACTGGCAAAAATCAATCAAGCTAAGGTACTAGAATCCAAAATAGAAGAATTGAATGCAATTGAGGATTTCAGAGCTTTAAAAAACTACAAGAAATCTCATGGTGAAGATAAAGCCTTGCAAAAAGACGAGGTGATATTACCCTTCAAAACTTTTGAATTCGAGGGATTCCCGATCTGGGTGGGCAAGTCAGCGCAGGCAAATGATGATATGCTTCGCGGATACACCAAAAAAGACGACATCTGGCTTCACGCACGCATGGTCCCAGGTTCACATGTACTCATTAAGACTTCTGGCCTTAAAAGCATTCCTGTGTCCGTTTTGGAGACCGCAGCATCCTTGGCTGCTTTTTATTCCAAGAACAAAAATGAATCCCTCGCACCAGTGATCCATACGGAAGCCAAATATGTGAGAAAAGTGAAAGGCTCTCCAGCCGGTTCCGTAATGGTAGAAAAAGAAAAAGTACTGATGGTAACGCCTAAAGGACCAGAGGAGATTTTCGGAAAGGGTGAGTAGAAAAAAGTCAGTATTCAGTCGCAGTGGTCAATAATCAGAGACCAATATCTCATTGGTATAGTCCTGCATACTGTCTACAGGGTAAAAAATATCTCAATAGAAGTCAGAAAGTATCATTGATCCTTGGTTCAGGGAATGACACATAAACCAACGATCAAAAAAAGAGACTCCATTGCTGAAGTCTCTTTCTGTGGTTTTAATAGAAGCTTATTCTACTATATGAACTTTAAGCATATTAGTTTTTCCTTTTGCTTTTAGCGGCATGCTTCCTGTGTTTATAATTATGTCACCGGTATTCACATGATCATCATTTTTCAGTGTATTCTCGATGTCAATAAAGGTAGCGTCAGTTGAAACTTGATTTTCATAGAAGTACGCACGTACTCCCCACACCAAACTCATTTGAGTGATCAAAGATCTGTTTCTTGTGAATACAAAAATATTTGCGGAAGGTCTGTGGGAAGCAAGTCTAAAACCAGTGAAACCAGAAGAAGTAATACCTACGATTGCTTTTGCTCTCACGTTTCTAGACAGTCTAGAAGCCATCAAAATCAAGTTATTGCTTAAGAACGTATCGTCATCTTCAGGGATTTTGTAGAGGTTATGATAGATTTCTGCATTCTTTTCCAAGTAGCTAATGATGCTGCTCATCGCTTTCACAGCATTTACTGGATATTTTCCAGAAGCTGTTTCAGCTGAAAGCATCACGGCATCCGCGCCATCTAGCACAGCGTTAGCCACGTCATTGGTTTCCGCACGTGTAGGACGAGGATTTACAATCATGCTTTCCATCATCTGGGTAGCGATGATCACGGGCTTACAGGCAAGCTTACATTTCTCTACTATTCTTTTCTGCCAAAGTGGGACAATTTCCATTGGAACTTCTACTCCCAAGTCGCCACGAGCAACCATAATTGCGTCAGTTGCCTCGATGATCGCATCTATATTATCAAGCGCTTCAGGCTTTTCGATCTTGGCAACGATTTTGCAAACTTTACCTTTCGCTTCAATTCTCTCTCTAAGGTCAATGATGTCTTCAGCTGATCTTACAAATGATAGCGCTATCCAATCTACTTCCTGCTCCAAGCCGAAAGCCAAATCTTCTATATCTTTCTCAGTAAGGGAAGGTGCACTTACTTTAGTATTAGGAAGGTTGATACCTTTTCTAGACTTTAGAATACCACCGTGAATTACAGTACAATTGACATTTTTGCCATCAGTATCAATCACCAAAACTTCCAGATTACCATCATCGATTAAGATTCGATCTCCTGTCACCACATCGTTCGGGAGATTCTGGTACACGGTACTTACTAGACTACTGGATCCAACTACAGGATCATTTGTAATAGTTATTTTCTCACCTGGCTTGATCTCCACACCATTGTTTTCTACCTCACCAACCCGGATTTTAGGTCCCTGAAGATCTTGAAGAATACCTAGGTTAAGGTTTTCATCCTTATTTAGCTGTCTGATTATTTTCGCTACTTCAGCGTGGATAGCGTGTGTACCGTGTGAAAAATTCAGACGAAATACATTTGCTCCAGCAGCTGCCAAGCTTTTGATAGTTTCGTAGTTATTTGAAGCAGGGCCTATAGTTGCTAGAATCTTTGTCTTATTGAATTGGCTCATTAGGGGATTAATAAGTTAATAGGTTTTCTTTTGATTTAAGTTTACTTACATCCAGCTTCATCACATTTTGTATGTAGCGATTTTTTGCCAGCTGATTGGCAAATGTATTAATACTTATTTGAAAGGTCTCGTCTTGCACCAAAAGGAAATAATCCATTGATTTCAATTCCGGTATCAAATAAGACACTTGATTTGTCGAGTTTAAGGCTTTATTTCTTAAAAGCTGAACAAATCCATGAGGTAAAGAAAGGAAATATTGTGAGATTTTTAGGCTTGGAAGGGTCAAAAATTCCAATAAAAGATCTTCCGATTTGATAAGATCCAGATCCAAATCCCTATTGATCAACCAGGCCATTTTATAGTCCCTTACAGGGGATACAAGCCCCAAGAGCTCGAAATCATATGTATGTTCAATCAGTAATTTGGCCTTCTTCATGCGGGTAAAAAATGAATCAAAACAAAGTTAGAAAATATAACCCAACTTCTAGGAAGAACAATTTGCATAAAAATTTACTTGGATCTTTTCTTTGTCAATTAGGCATTTAATATATTTCTTTGCGAAGTGTTAATAACTAAACTGATCACAAAATGTCTGAAATTGCACAAAAAGTAAAAGCCATCATCGTTGACAAACTTGGCGTAGAAGAGTCTGAAGTTACTTTGGAGGCGAGCTTTACCAACGACCTTGGTGCTGATTCTCTTGATACTGTAGAATTGATTATGGAATTCGAAAAAGAATTCAATATCTCTATTCCAGATGATCAGGCTGAGCAAATCGGTACTGTTGGACAAGCAGTTACCTACTTGGAAGCTAACGTAAAATAATAATTCCTAAATTCATTCTATGAATTTAAAAAGAGTTGTTGTAACAGGTATAGGTGCCCTCACACCAATAGGCAATACCGCGGAAGAATTCTGGCACGGTCTGTCTAATGGTGTGAGCGGTGCTGCGCCGATTACCAAATTCGATGCGTCACTTTTCAAGACTCAATTTGCCTGCGAGGTCAAAAACCTAGATGTAGAGCAATTTCTTGACAGAAAAGAAGCTCGGAAAATGGATCCTTTCTCTCAGTATGCCATGATTTCTGCAGAAGAAGCCATGATTGATTCGGGGTTGGATCTAGAAAAAATCGATAAATCAAGAGCCGGAGTAATCTGGGGATCTGGAATTGGAGGTTTAAGGACTTTCCAAGATGAAGTGACAGCCTTCTCCACTGGAGATGGATCACCTCGCTTCAATCCTTTCTTTATCCCAAAGATGATAGCTGATATCAGCGCTGGCTTTCTATCAATTAAATATGGTTTTCGCGGTCCAAACTTTGTGACAGTTTCTGCCTGCGCTTCAGGTACCAATGCCATCATTGATGCATTTACTTACATCAGAATGGGGAAGGCTGATATTTTTATCAGCGGTGGTTCAGAAGCAGCAGTTACTGAAGCGGGTGTTGGTGGATTCAATGCTATGAAAGCCCTATCCCAACGTAATGAATCTCCTGAAACTGCCTCAAGGCCGTTTGACAAAGACAGGGATGGATTCGTATTAGGAGAAGGAGCCGGAGCATTGATTCTAGAAGAATACGAGCACGCAAAAGCACGTGGCGCTAAAATCTATGCAGAACTTGTAGGTGGCGGAATGACCGCTGACGCGTATCATATCACTGCTCCACACCCAGATGGATTAGGAGCAAGTAGTGTTATGAAAATTGCTTTGGAAGATGCGGGGTTGAAGCCTGAAGACATTGATTACATCAATGTTCATGGCACATCTACTCCACTTGGTGATGTAGGTGAAATTAAAGCTATCCAAGAAGTCTTTGGAGAGCACGCTTACAAGCTAAACATCAGCAGTACCAAGTCTATGACTGGTCATTTGTTAGGTGCTGCTGGGGCTATTGAAGCCATCGCATGTATCTTTGCAATGAACAAAGGGGTTGTCCCTCCTACTATCAATCACTTCGAAGATGATGAAGCTTTTGATTCAAAATTGAATTTGACCTTCAACAAAGCGCAGGAGAGGGAGATAAATTATGCGTTGAGTAATACTTTTGGATTTGGTGGACATAATTGTTCAGTAATTTTCAAAAAATATAATTAGTCTGAATTTTGAAATTATTTCAAAGGCTCGGATTTAACAATCTCTTCTTTAATAAAAAAGACAAAAGGCTTGCTACCTCCATCAGGATGATGACGGGTAGCAGGCCTTTTAATTTATCACTGTATAAACTTGCCCTCACTCCCTCCGGCCTTGGTGAAGAGACTTCTCAGGGTTTTCGACTTTCAAACGAACGATTGGAATTTTTGGGAGATGCCATTTTAGGGGCAGTGATTGCCGAATTCCTTTTCCAAAAGTTTCCTTACCGCGACGAAGGCTTTCTCACCGAGACCAGATCAAAGCTAGTCAATCGAGAAACCCTTAACGATACCGGAATTAAAATCGGATTGCGAAAAGCGTTGGATATGGAAATCGGAGAGCGAAACTTCACAGGGAATAAATCGCTCTACGGAGACATGCTGGAGGCTTTTCTTGGAGCAGTGTATCTAGACAAAGGGTACCATTTCACCAAGAAATTCATAACTCAAAGAATTCTACTTCATTTTGATGTAGAAAGTATGATCGCCACTACTACTAATTACAAAAGTAAGATCATAGAGTGGTCTCAAAAAGAAACTAAACAAGTAGATTTTGTGGTACTTAGTGTAAGTGGCAATCAAAGATTCAAAGAATTCGTAGTCGCTTTACAGGTGGGAGGAGAAGAAATAGCTCAAGGAAAAGGGAGTACCAAAAAGAAAGCTGAACAAGAAGCATCCAAAAATGCCTGCCAAACACTAAAAATTGCCACATAGCTGAGTAATTTTAGGACCAACTAATTCATCTATGTCTTCAATAAAAATCGCGGGAGCAACCGTCAATCAAACACCGCTGGACTGGTCAGGCAATCTGAACAGAATCATTCTGGCTATTGAAGAAGCTAAAAAACAAGATGTTGAAATCCTGTGCTTGCCTGAATTGGCTATCACAGGTTATGGATCTGAAGACTTATTTTTAAGCTATTGGTATCCCAAAAAGGCGCTGGCTCAGTTGGCAATTCTACTGCCCCACTGCTATGGAATCACTGTTGCTGTTGGCCTTCCAGTCAGAATTCAGGACAAAGTTTATAATACTGTAGCCGTCATTGAAAATGCTGAAGTCAAAGGCTTTGTAGCCAAGCAATTCATGGCCATCGATGGCGTTCATTATGAATTCCGCTGGTTCACCCCGTGGAAGACCAATGAAGTCGTTGAAATAGAATTTCAGGATCAAATGATACCTTTTGGAGATCTAACTTTTAATTACAAAGAGATTCATTACGGCTTCGAAATCTGTGAGGACGCCTGGAGAGGAAAGCTCAGACCCGGTTATGGACTTTGTGATCGCAAGGTAGATTTGATCTTCAATCCCAGTGCCAGTCACTTTGCCATGGGCAAAACACAGCTTAGAAAAGAATTAGTGGAAGAAAGTTCTGCTATTTTCGACTGCTATTATTGCTATGCAAATTTGCTGGGAAACGAAGCCGGAAGGATGATTTTCGATGGAGAAATCATGCTAGCAAAATCCGGGGAACTACTCTCTAGGAATAGACTTCTATCTTTTGAAGACTTTCAGGTTAACAGCTTTTATCTGGAGCCAAAAGCTCAAGCTATAGCTCCGATCAACTCTAAAAATGAGGAATTTGTCCAAGCATCGGCTTTGGCACTTTTTGATTATATGAGAAAAAGCAGAAGCACTGGATTTGTACTGTCTCTTTCAGGTGGGGCTGACTCCTCTTCAATAGCTATCTTAGTTGCTGAGATGGTGAAGCGGGGAATAATTGAATTGGGTTTAGAGAAATTCTGTCAAAAAGCAGGCATATCTTCTACTTCAAAATCTGATGATCCTGAAAAGGAACTGATGAAGCAAATCCTAACCACAGCTTACCAAGGAACCAAAAACTCCTCCGAGGCTACATTTTCCTCAGCTGAATCTCTAGCTGAAAGTATAGGAGCCACATTTTATCACTGGGAGATTGATGAGGAAGTAAAATCCTATACTACCAAAATAGAAAAAGCCATAGGCAGGAAATTGACCTGGGAACAGGACGATATTACACTGCAAAATATCCAAGCCAGAACACGTTCTCCAATAATCTGGATGTTGGCGAATATTAATAATGCCCTGCTGCTTTCTACTTCCAATCGAAGTGAAGGAGATGTGGGCTATGCTACTATGGACGGTGATACCTCTGGAAGTATCTCTCCAATTGCTGCTGTAGATAAATTCTTTATTCTAAACTGGCTAAGCTGGGCTGAGAAAAATCTTGATCGCCCAGGTCTGGCCAAAGTCAACTCACTGCAGCCCACCGCCGAACTTCGTCCATTGGAAAGGACCCAAACAGACGAAAAAGATTTGATGCCTTACGCAGTAATCGTAGAAATTGAGAAACTTGCCATTCGGGACAGACGTTCACCCATGGATATTTATCATATACTTTCCGAAGAACTCGAACTCGAACCTGCCACTTTGAAAGGCTATATCAAAAAATTCTTCCAACTTTGGTCACGCAATCAATGGAAAAGGGAAAGACTAGCACCTTCCTTCCACTTGGATGAATTCAACGTGGACCCAAAAACATGGTATAGATTTCCCATTTTGTCAGGAGGATTTACCGAAGAACTTGCACAACTAGATCAACTATAAAACAGAAAATATGCTTGAATTAATCATGAACTATATGGTCTGGGATCCTAATCCATCTGTAATACCAGGATGGGAAAGACCACCATGGTATAGTTTACTCTTTGCTGCTGGTTTTGTGATTTCCCAGCAGTTCATGGTTTACTTCTTTAAAAAAGAAGGTGAAAATCCAGAATTGGTTGACAAATTGACCATCTACATGGTATTAGCAACGATAGTTGGTGCTAGACTTGGTCATGTGCTATTCTATGAGCCAGCCAAATACTTAAGCAATCCAATCGAGATCTTGAAGGTTTGGGAAGGTGGACTTGCAAGTCACGGAGCGGCTATTGCCATTTTAATTGCATTATGGCTTTATGCCAAAAGAACTCCAGGCCAAAGCTACCTCTGGGTGGTGGATCGGATTGTGATCGTGACAGCATTGACGGGCGCCTTGATCCGCTTTGGGAATTTGATGAATTCAGAAATAGGAGGAAAAGACACGGGTTCCGATTACGGGATTGTGTATGCTTGGGATACAGAGGAATTGCTTTCTACGCTGAAAGTACCCATTGAGTCAATCGATCCTTACAAACCAGATGATCGCCAAACTGAAATAGTAGGAAATGGTATCGTTCCACTTAATATTGACATAGAAATCAATAAAGGAACTTATTCTTTGGAAGATCTAGAAAGCACATTGAGACGCGATATTAAATATGCCTTAACTCAATTCAACTCCAGTCAAGATTACCTTGCCGAGCCAAAAGAAAGTCCACTGGATATGTCAATTTCTGATAAAGGAGACCACTATTTAGTGACAGTGCGAACCTTTGGAAAAACAAAGCATCCAACACAAATCTACGAGTCCCTCTCCTACTTTGTGATTTTCCTAGTGCTCTTCGCCCTTTGGAATAAATACAAAGAACGACTGCCTGAAGGGATTCTTCTTGGAATATTCTTGATTTCCGTATTTGGAATGCGGTTTATTTGGGAGTTCTTCAAAGAAAGTCAGGTGGACTTCGAAGATTCTATGGCCTTCAATATGGGACAATTGCTCAGTATACCACTGGTAATTGCTGGAGTTATATTAGTCATCCGAGCGTTGAAAAACGGCTTAAAACCTATCAAAAACTAAGGAACTGGATCATGCCCGTGGCCTCCCCAAGGGTGGCAACGGGCAATTCGTTTTAACCCCATCCAACCTCCTCTAAAAATTCCATGCTTCATAATCGCTTCCTTCATATATTGGCTACATGTAGGTGTAAACCTGCAGCTTGAAGGAAATAAAGGAGAAATAGTGTATTGATACACCAAGACTGGAAATATTGCTATCTTTCGAAGTATGGTTTTTGCCATTAATAAGTCCTATAATTGTGGCCATTGCGTAAATAACCAATAATAAACTTTCAGAATTCCCTCTTGATCCTCAAGAAACCAAATATCCTTTATTTCTCTATGTTATTCTTAGCTCTATTTCTAGAGTCAGGGCATAATATTTCCTACGCGCAGCAGGTAGATACTTCACTTGCACCCAAAAGTACCACGGCTCCAGATAGCGTGAAGGTGAATAATATATTTATCGTTGGTAATGAAAAGACTAAGAAAGGTGTAATCCTGCGGGAGTTGGATTTCACCACTGATTTTTATTACGATTGGAATACTTTTCTAGAAATACTTATAGCCGATCAGAAGAAGATCTACAACCTTAGGCTTTTCACAGCGGTGGAAATCACCCCGCTAATGACTGGTGATGATGAAGCAGAAATCCTGATTACGGTAAAAGAACGCTGGTATATTCTCCCTCAAATTATCTTTCAGCTTGCTGACAGAAATTTCTCTGAGTGGTGGACCAATCAGAATAGAGATTTCTCAAGAGTGAACTATGGATTAAGGCTTAGCCATAGTAATGTGGGGGGTAGAAATGAAAAACTTAAATTTGCAGGGCAACTTGGCTTTACCAAAGCCTTAGACTTGCAATACAGCAAGCCATACATCGATAAAAAACAGAAGCACGGACTTGCAGCCCAGCTGACTTTAAAAGAAAATAAGACCATCCCAATTAAATCTGAGTACAACAAGCAGGTCTTCTACACTAACGAAAGTGAAGATATAATTAAAAAAAGCTTCGCTGCTGCACTTAGATATACTTTCAGAAGAAGTTACTACAATTATCACTTCCTAACTTTAGGATATAGTGCCACTTGGATCAGCGATGATGTACTTACCGCAAATCCAAACTATTTTCAGCAAAACAACAATAGGCTACGCTATTCATTTGCGACTTACACCTTCCGGCACGACCGAAGAGATAATGTGTCTTATGCTACTAGCGGAGAGTTACTTGATCTATCGATCACGAAATATGGTATAATTTATACCGAGGAACTTGATGAAGTGGAAGTGAATCTTACGGCCAATAAATACTTCAAGATCTCTGACAAATTTCACTTTAATACCGGATTGACGGCTGATTGGTTTTTAAGTGCAAACCAACCTTATACTTTAGTAAGAGGTATTGGTTACAGCCCAAATTTCGTCCGTGGATATGAGCTAAATGTGATTGAAGGGCAGCAACTTTACGTTCATAAAAACAGTTTCCGATGGAAATTCGTTGATTGGAAAATTGACATTTCCAATATGATTAAACTGGAACAATTCAATACAATCCCTATCCGTCTTTATCTAAGTGCGAATTTCGATCACGGCTATGTAAAGGATAGAAATAGTATCCCCGAAAATTCCCGCCTTGCCAATAAATACCTTATTGGTTATGGCACAGGTATCGACTTGGTTGGCTTTTATGATGCCGTATTTCGTTTTGAATATTCTATGAATAACAGTAAGGAAGGTAATTTCTTCTTCAATTTTTCTGCGCCTTTCTAATTATTAGTTTTCCGAAAAACTGCTAGTTACTTGGATTGATTATCAAGTTTTTACTAAATTAGTTAAGACTTTTTTTCGATTCATTATGAAGCAATTGATTTTTATCTGCTTCCTGCTTTGTCTGCCTTTTTCAATAAAAGCACAAACAGACCCACTCACGCAGGTACATGGCGCCAGAAGTCAAGGTATGGGTAATCTGCGTGTACATGGCATGGACACTTGGAGCTATTTCAATAATCCCGGTGGGCTCGCCAAATTGGAGTCTTCAGCTGTTTCGGTAGGCTATGATAGTCGATTTGGGATAAAGGAGCTAAATACAGTTGATCTTGTCGGTGCCTGGAAAGTAAAAGCTGGAACTCTTGGATTTGGAGTCTCTCGCTATGGCGGAAAGTTATTCAACCAGCAATCGCTGGGTTTGGCTTTCGCAAATCAATTGGGGATTGTAAGCGTCGGTGGGAAATTAGAATGGTTTCAAACTCAGATAGAAGGATTCGGGAGTGGCAGCAGTGTTATTTTTAGTTTGGGTGGTATAGCAGAGCTCAGTTCTACATTTTCTATTGGAGCTAGCATTTCCAACCTGAATCGATCCAAAATCTCAAAAGACTCCGAAACAAGACTTCCAACTGGTGTGAGTCTGGGGATTTTTTACACTCCTATTTCTCAACTTCAAGTTCATCTCGAATTGGAGAAGGATATTCAAATCAAACCTATAGTAAAAGCTGGACTGGAATACGGAATCAAAGAATGGATATTTCTACGAACAGGTATCAACAGTAATCCCAGCAGGCTCTTCTTTGGAGTAGGTTTGAAATCAAATCGGACTAGATTGGACTATGCCTATGGCCAAAATCAGCCTTTGGGAAGTACGAATCATCTGAGTTTGGGCTATTCATTTGCAAAAAAATGAAAGCTCTCATTATCATAACATGGCTTTCATTATTCGTGAACTTTCTGGCTTTTTCACAGCAGCCTCCACAGAAAGAAATAGATTTGGAATCATTTATAGAGCGCCTTTTTCCTGTTCAAGATGAGGACTTGGATTACGAAGCTATCTACGAAGTGCTCCTACAATTGTATCTAAATCCAATGGATGTAAACCGTGCAAATGCTGAAGTTCTAGGTGCTAGCTATCTTCTTGATCCTAGCCAAATAAACGAGTTAATTTCATATCGTACTAGATTTGGACCTTTGGTTTCCTTGTATGAGCTCCAAGCTGTTCCAGGTTTTGATCTGAAAACTATAGATCAAATTCTTCCCTTTTTAACTTTAGGAACCGGCACTTCTAATCAAACACAATCCTTCTGGCGACGCGTTGCAACTGAAGAACAAGCTTATTTATTGCTTCGTAATCGTCGCACTTGGGAAACACGTAAAGGATTTACTCCTGCAGATACCAGTTCAACAGGAAAGATTTCAAACCGCTATTTAGGCGATCCTAACGAATTCTACCTCAGATTTCGCATACAGCACGCACGGGATTTTAGTCTTGGTTTTACACTTGATAAAGATCCTGGAGAGCAATTCACTTGGGATGGCAAGACGGCTAGGTATGGATTTAATTTTTTCTCCTTTCACTTCAATAAGTATTATGTCGGAAAATGGAAAACCATCGCTGTTGGTGACTTTCAAGCACAGTTTGGCCAAGGGCTAGTGTTTGGTGCAGGATATTCACTAGGCAAAGGCGCTGAAACTGTTCCTACTGTTAGGAGAAGCAGTGTTGGAATTTTGCCATACACAGCTGCATTAGAATTTGGTTTCTTCCGTGGAGCTGGACTTACCTATCAAAGTGGTAAGTGGCAAAGTAGCTTGATTGCTTCCTACGCTCCTCGTGATGGACGAGCTGCCAGCACTTTAGACACACTAAGTACGGAGGACTTGACGATCAGTTCATTTAACCAAAGTGGGCTTCACCGTACTGCTAGCGAACTCAGTACAAAAAATCAATTCCGTGAGCTGAGCATAGGAGGAAATATCCAGTTTTCCTCAGCTTCAGGAAAGCTTCAAGCTGGCACCAACTACCTGTTCACTAGATTTAATCATCCTTGGGTGAAAAAACCTACACTTTACAATCAATTTGATTTCGCGGGGATAAGCAATAGCGTGGGTAGTTTCTATATGAATTACAATTGGAAAAACTTCTTTCTCTTTGGGGAATCAGCGATTTCGCAGTCAGGCGGGAAAGGCAATATTCTCGGTTTTGTATCCAGCCTAAGCAAGCAAGTGGATTTTTCTTTCTTATGGAGAAAGTACGATACCAATTTTCATAGTTTTTACGCCAATTCATTTTCAGAAAGTACAAGGCCTGCCAATGAGCAAGGTGTTTATATTGGCATTCAAGTCAAGCCCATTTCCAAATGGAAAATCAATGCGTATTATGATTTTTTCAGATTTCCCTGGCTTAGATACAGGCTGTATGCTCCATCCAAAGGCTATGAATGGCTAGCCAGAGTCAGTTACCAACCTAATAGAAACTTGACAGCATTCTTTCAGATCCGGGAAGAACAAAAAGACCGAAATCTATCTGATTCTGGAGAGCCCGCGCTCCCCTACCAAATCAGGCCATTGAATAAAATAAATGGACTACTTAGCCTAGAATACCAGGTCAGCAAAGCTTTCTTTTTCCGATCCAGAATTCTGTTTAGTAGGGTCATATATAATAACCAAAAGTCCACAGGATTCATGATTCTCCAAGATGCTCAATACAGTATCAATAAATTTAGATTGACTGGGAGGGTTGCTCTTTTTGATACCGAAGATTATGATACTAGGCTTTATGCTTTTGAAAATAATGTACTGTGGACCTTCTCAATCCCTGCATTTGCTGGTCAAGGCATGCGCTATTATCTACTTGCCCAATACAAAATCAATTCGAAAATCACTACTTATTTCCGTTTTTCACGGACTGCCTATACAGACAGAGAAAGCATCAGTTCAGGACTACAGGAGATCGATGGACCTAGGCAAACTGAAACCACTTTGCTGATTCGATACATGCTACATCGGTAAATTTCCATCAATGGTAAACATAAGAGCCTACTTTTTTGATAATTTGGAATCAAACTACCAACAGCTATGAAAAAACAACTACTATTAATTCTAATCGCAGTCCTCTCTCTAAATACCGGGTTTACTCAAAGCCTAGATTTGAGTAAAATGAGTAAAAAGGACGGATTTATTCCTTTTTATCTCGATGAAGACAAAGGGAAGATTTACCTCGAAATTGATAAGCTGGAGTGGGAATTTCTCTATGTCAATTCACTCACAGCTGGAATTGGGTCTAATGACATTGGCCTGGATCGCGGTCAACTAGGCAATACGAGAATTGTAGAATTCAGAAAGTCCGGAAACAAGTTGTTTTTAGTTCACAAAAACTACGACTTCAGAGCTTATTCAGATAACCCTGCCGAAGTTCAATCCATTAAAGATGCTTTTGCAGAATCAATCCTTTGGGGATTTGAAATCACACAAAAAGAAGGTGATAAATTAATCATAGATGCAACCAATTTTTACCTTCAGGATGTACATGGAGTTTCCGAGAGATTAACCAGAAGCAGTCAGGGAACATTCCGACCAGACGCGAGCCGCTCTGCCTTGTACTACCCGATGACCAAAAACTTCCCCCAAAACACTGAAGTGGAAGCCATAATCACTTTGACGGGGCAGGCAACAGGTGGAAATCTAAGATCTGTCACCCCTTCACCAGATGCAGTGACTGTGCGTCAGCGACATTCATTCATAGAGCTTCCAGATGACAAATATGAGCCTCGTGAATTTGATCCGCGAGCTGGATTTGGAAGCATTTCCTATATGGATTTCACTACACCAATCTCTGAGCCTATCATGAAGAAATTCATCGCCCGTCATCGATTGGAGAAGAAAGATCCAAGTGCAGCAATGTCAGAGGCGGTAGAGCCAATCGTGTATTACCTTGATAGAGGCACGCCAGAACCCGTAGCTTCTGCTTTGATAGAAGGAGGAAACTGGTGGAATCAAGCTTTCGAGGCGGCAGGATTTATTAATGCATTTCGTGTGGAACTTGCACCAGAAGGCATGGATCTAATGGATGTCAGATATAATGTAATACAGTGGGTTCACCGCTCTACACGTGGCTGGTCCTATGGAGCAAGTGTACGTGATCCACGAACTGGCGAGATCTTGAAAGGTCATGTTTCTTTAGGTTCTCTTCGCGTGAGACAGGATTACCTAATTGCACAGGGGCTTTTACAGCCATTCGAAGAAGGTGCTCCAGCCAACCCTGAAATGTTAGAAATGGCAGTTGCGCGACTCAAACAACTATCTGCCCATGAGATCGGTCATACCATTGGTTTAGCACATAGCTATGCTACATCAGCCAACAATCGCTCATCCGTAATGGATTATCCTTATCCGCTCATCAAGGAGACCGCTAGCGGTGATCTTGATCTAAGCGAAGCTTATGATGATAAAATCGGTGATTGGGATAAGTGGGCAATCAAATATGGCTATGCTGTGACTCCCGAAGGTCAGGATGAGGCTACTTTTCTTAAAAACACCTTGGAAGAAACTTACGAAGCGGGTCATCAATTTATTACGGATTCGGACTCTAGAAGTCCAAGTGGTGCTCATCCAACATCTCACCTTTGGGATAATGGTGCATCAGCCTCAGCAGAATTGATGCGGATGCTTGAATTGCGAGAAAATCGAATGAAAACTTTTGGCTTAAATGCCATTCCAGCAGGCCAACCTCAAGCGCTGCTCGAAGAAGTATTTGTACCACTTTATCTAATGCACAGATATCAGATAGAAGCCACGAGCAAATTGTTAGGTGGCGTTGATTATAGGTATAAAATAAAAGGAGACAACCAGCCAAATCATGAATGGGTAAGTTCAATGGAGCAAGATGAAGCATTGAAAGCTTTACTTTTTGCTATTTCCCCAGCTCAATTGGAAGTACCCAATCATGTGCTAAACCTGATTCCACCCCGTCCGTTTGGCTATGGAAAAAACAGGGAAACCTTCGTTTCACGTACTGGACTTATGTTTGATCCAATTGCCCCCGCTGAAACCATTGTGGACTTAACACTCACTTTCCTATTTAATGAAGCAAGAGCTGATCGTATTTATATCCAAAACCTACAAAACAAAGATCTACCAAGCTTTGACGACGTTTTAACCACTATTGAAAAGCAGGTATTTTCTTCCAACGAATCTGAAGGGGCAAACTTGGAAATTAAACTAATGACTGAGGCCAAAATGATTGATCGTATGATTGCTCTGGCAAAAAGCACAGAAACCTCAAATACAGTTCGAGCAATAGTTAGAGGTCACTTGGATAATTTAAAAGATGAAGCCTTAGAGGACAGAAGTACCTCAAGACTGTTTTCTATGCACTCAGATTATCTCATAGACAAAATCGATGCATTTCTGGATCTACCAGTAGAGTTAACCGTCCAAGAAGAGATCAAATCGCCTGACGGCTCGCCTATAGGTATGGAGACCATGAGCTGTGACTTATACTTCTAAAGTCAATTTAAAATCCAATTAGAATAAAAGCTGGCATTTGTGTCGGCTTTTATTGTTTTAAGACATTGAAACCGAAATGGATAAAGATTATATTGGATTTTTAAAGCAAATATTTTTATGGGAAATACTAAAAAGAGATGTTTTGTAGTGATGGGATTTGGTACCAAAACAGATTATGTAAGTGGCAGAAAGCTTGACCTAAATAAATCCTACAAGTTTTTAATCAAACCAGTAGTAGAATCCAAAGGTTTAGTGTGCGTACGAGCTGACGAAATTTTACACTCTGGCTCAATAGATGTGCAGATGTATAAAGAACTATTGCAGGCCGACCTTGTGATTGCAGATCTTTCCACATCCAATAGCAATGCGATTTATGAACTTGGAATCAGACATGCATTGAGGCCCTATACCACTATAGTGGTCTCTGAAGACAAGCTCGTCTATCCTTTCGATTTGAATCATATCGTAATCAATAAATACAACCATCTCGGAGATGCCATTGATATAGAGGAAGCAGAACGATTCAAGGAGGGATTGGGAAAACAAATCGATGCAGTAATAAACAAAGAGGAAGCAGACAGTCCCGTCTATACCTACCTGAATTCATTGATTCCTCCCAGAATCCAAGATGCATTGGATGATGCTGCTGAGGAAATTTCCGAATCTGATAGTACTCCTCCAGAAACTGGAGAGGCCCTCTCCAAAATCATTCAGGATGCAGAAGACTTGATAGAGCAAAAAGAATTTGAAAAAGCAAAAATACTCTTTCAAACCGCTGTGGTTCTGGCAAACATGAATACCTCACAACCAGACACGTATTTGACTCATCGGCTAGCGTTCACCACCTATAAGGCTGCAAAACCTGATCTAGTCGGTTCGCTTTATGAAGCCATGGGGTTACTTAAATCCATTAACTTGGCGCACACTAATGACCCTGAAACCGTGTCAATGGCAGGAGCTGTTGAGAAAAAGCTTTACGAATGCGGCGAAGGAGAGAAGCATTTGGATGAAGCCCTTCTCTACTTTCTACGTAGTTATTACACTTTAAATAATAGATATAATGGGATCAATCTTGCCATTACTTACGTCTATCGGGCAAATTCAAACCTTGCCACTAGCGATACCGAAAAAATAGCTGATCTGGTAATGGCAAAAAGAACATGGAATCGTGTATTGTACCTATGTGAAAGAGATTGGCCAATAGTATTGGCGAAAGAAAAAAATGATGAAGCAAATCTTAATGACGATACAAAAGATGGGAAAGAATTGCAAGAATACTACAATACCCAAAAATTTTGGATATCTGTCAATCGTGCTGAGGCTTATTTTGGACTGGGGCAATTTGATCATTATAACAAAAACTTAGAGTTAGCGAAAAAAATCCCGCATCCTATCTGGATGTGGGAAAGCTTTACATCTCAAATCGGTAAATTAGCCATTGAATTATCCAAAGTAGGTCACTTCATGGAACCTTCTTGGAAAGCTCCTGTTTAGTTAGCCAAACGATACGATTCTAGATTTATGAATAACCCATTATTGGCGGATTTCGCTACACCATTTGATACCGCTCCTTTTGATCAAATCACTCCAACTCATTTTCTTCCTGCCGTAAAATCAGCCATTGCTGAAGCCAAAGAGGATATCTCAAAGATTAAAGCGGATACAGTTCCAAGCTTTGAAAACACAATTGAAGCGTTAGATAGTGCTGGCAAGCGGCTTGGCATTATTGCAGGTATATTTTTCAACCTCAATGCAGCGGAGACTAATGAAGAAATCCAATCTCTGGCTCGAGAGATATCCCCACTCTTAACAGAGCACGGCAACGATATACTCCTAGATCAAGTCCTTTTCCAGAGAGTTTCACGAGTTTTTGAGCAAAAGAACCAACTAAAACTATCTCCCGAGCAAACAACTTTGCTGGAGAAAACCTATAAATCTTTCGTGCGAAACGGAGCTAAGCTGAAGGGTGAAGAAGCAGATCAGCTAAGAAAAATAGATCAAGAATTGGCTCAAGTCTCTTTGATGTTTGGCGAAAACGTACTAGCTGAGACAAATAAGTTTGTGCATTTCGTAGATCAGGAATCTGACCTTGAAGGGCTTCCTGATGGAATTAAAGAAGCTGCGGCACAAATCGCAGAAGAAAAAGGTCAACCTGAAAAATGGGCCTTTACATTAGACTATCCGAGCTATATTCCTGCGATGACTTATGCGAAAAACAGAGCATTGCGTGAGACACTTTTCAGGGCCAGTGGCTCGAGATGTGCAAAAGGAGATGAATTGGATAACCAGGAAATCATCAAAAATATCTTGAAATTACGTCACAATCGAGCAGTTCTTCTAGGCTATAAAAGCCATGCGGATTTTGTATTGGAAGAGCGAATGGCTAAAAGTCCTAGGCAAGTCATCGCCTTTTTGGATTCATTGCTCGAAAAAGCGAAGCCAAAGGGAATTGCCGAAGTAAAAGAGCTGGAGGCATTTGCAAAGGAATTAGATAGACTGGAAAATTTGAAAAAGTGGGATTTTGCCTACTATTCTGAACTTCTGAAAAAGGAAAAATACGCTCTGGATGATGAGTTGTTAAGACCGTACTTCCAGCTGGAAAAAGTAATCGACGGCGTATTTCAAACCGCCCAAAAACTGTATGGAATTACCTTTACTCCCGTGGCGGACATTCCTCTTTACCATAAAGATGTAACTGCCTACGAAGTCAAAGACATGGATGGAAAGTTTCTTTCTGTCTTCTATGCTGACTTTTTCCCACGTGCTGGCAAAAGAAATGGAGCTTGGATGACCAGCTACAAGGGTCAAAGCATCAAAGATGGTGAAGATATCAGACCACATGTTTCCATCGTGTGTAATTTCACTAAACCGACCAAGTCTAAACCAAGTCTTTTGACCCTCAATGAAGTCACCACACTTTTCCATGAATTTGGTCATGCGCTTCATGGCATGATGGCAAAAGGAACCTATGAGTCACTTTCCGGCACCAGTGTATTCTGGGATTTTGTAGAGTTACCATCGCAGATTTTTGAAAACTGGTGTTATGAAAAAGAATGCTTGGATCTTTTTGCGAAGCACTATGAAACAGGTGAAAAGATCCCTGAACATCTAATCGAAAAAATCAAAAAGGCTTCTAATTTCCAGCAAGGCTATCAGACAGTAAGACAAATCAGCTTTAGCCTATTGGATATGGCATATCACAGCAAGGAACCGAATGACATTTCAAGCATTTCCGAATTTGAAGAAGAAGTAATGAAACCAACAGACTTACTTCCTAAAGTACCTGGAACCTTAATGAGCACTTCGTTTTCCCATATTTTCCAAGGGGGCTATTCTTCTGGATATTACAGCTACAAATGGGCAGAAGTCTTGGATGCAGATGCATTCGAATTGTTCCAAGAGAAAGGCATTTTTGATAAAGCTACTGCAGATTCATTCGTCAAAAATATACTCTCAGCGGGTGGAAGCGAGCATCCTTCTATCCTATACAAGCGATTCCGAGGTAGAGAACCTCAGCAGCATGCCTTATTAAAAAGGGCAGGATTGATTTCAGAATAATTCGCTTTCTTTACTTACTAATTGTATCAAGGAATTAGGTATTTAAACAAAACCAAAATCTTAATGGGAAATACTGGATTTAATATTCCTACTTATATACGCGCTCTTTCGGTAATGATATTCATTATCGTTTTGGTGTTTTTTCTGATTGTAGGTAAAAGTCTACTTGTCCCTTTATTTATGGGGGGGTTTTTCGCGATTTTATTTACGCCGCTTTCAATATGGCTTGAGTCTAAAAAAGTTCCAAGGATTCTTTCTTGTGTGATTTCCCTTTTGATGATGATCGCAGTTGTAGGAGGCCTGTTGACCTTCATTGTGGGGAACGTAGCAAGTTTCACTAAAGACTTTGATGATGTATCGGGAAGGCTCACGGAATATGCAGAGGATATTGATCAGTGGGCTATGGACACGTTCTCCATTGATACAGCAATAGCCGAAAAAGCCAATACGGATTATCTGAAAAACTTGCTGACTGAGAATAGTTCGAGTATAGGTGACTTTGCTATGAAGACAGTAGGTTCGCTTACAGGTCTTGTTTTGATACCAGTTTTCATGTTTTTCTTTCTTTTGTATAGAAATCACCTGACCAATGTAATTATTCATATTTACAAGGATAAAGACCCTGAACTTGTCAAAATTCGTATTGTCAGTCTGCGAAAAGTGATTCTAAACTACATCGTGGGAGTAGTAAAAGTGATGGGAATTCTGGCAGTATTAAACATCACTGCATTTTCCTTACTGGGAATTAAGCACGCTGTATTTTTCGGTACGCTTGGAGCAATGTTGAATATTATTCCTTACGTTGGTCCGTTTTTCGGAGCAATGCTTCCTATGATATACTCCTTCCTTACCAAGGATAGTTTATTTTATCCTGCCGGAGTGCTCGTGAGCTATCAGATTATACAGATGATTGAGGGTAATTTCCTAACCCCAAAAATCGTAGGCGGTAATGTCAATCTTAATGCTTTCATCACCTTCCTTGGATTAATCATTGGAGGCACAATCTGGGGTGTAGCAGGAATGATTCTGGTCATTCCCATGATGGCAATTCTCCGGGAAATATTTGATTTAAGTGAATCTACCCGACCTTTTGCGATATTGCTTGGGGAAGAAAAAGAAGATGAAAAGATAGAAGTGCAACATGAGGAAGCTGAAGAGATAGAACATGAAAAAAACGATTAAAACGCTTATAGTCCTGATCAGTATCTGGACAGGATTTTCATGTGATAGTGACGAAAATAAGAAAGGTAGATTTCTATTGAAAGGGAATGAAAAGATGGAGGAGAATGATCCTAAAGGCGCCATGGAATTCTATAGTGAAGCCTTAGTGATGGACTCTACTTATGCTGATGCTTATTATAATAAAGCGCTCGCTCACTTACAGCTAAACCAACTTAGTGAGAGCATCCAAGACCTTAGTCTTGCTATCAAATACAAGCCCGATTATTACGATGCTATTTTCCAAAGAGGTTTGAATTACATGGACAATGGAGAGTTTTACAATGCTAGAGAAGATGCGCAAAAACTGGTACAACTCGATGATGAAAATTGGAGAAGTCACTTTCTATCTGGCTTGGTGCAAGAAAAACTAGCTAATTTCCCTGAAGCACTTGAGGCATTTGGCAAAGCAGCTGAACTCAATCCTGAGAATTCTGATCTGCTAGTAAACCAAGCAACAATCCTCTATTATCAGAAAGATTCAGAAGGAGCTAAAAAGATTTTAAGTGAGGCAATGGCAATTAATCCACTGGAGCCAAACCTTCATAATTTACGCTCCATGATCTATTTTGATGAGCAAAATTACAGTGAAGCTTTGAATGCAATAGAGAAAGCACTTTCATTGGATAAGAGCGAAGCATATTTCTACAATAACAAAGGACTTTACCTCCTTTTTATGGATCAAAAAGAACAAGGACTTGACCTAATTAACCAAAGTATTCAAATGGATCCAAAGAATCCATTTGCATTAAGAAATAAGGGTATTTACTATGTAATGGAAGGAGATAAGACTTCTGCACTACAATACTTAGCAGAATTGAATCAGAATTACCCAAATATGGATTTAGTAAAAGAGTATTTAGAAAAGGCTCAGGCGCTCTGATTTCTTTCATAAATTACTTCTTGGATGATCTTCTGTAATTCAGATGCGTCAATTGGCTTTGCCACAAAACCGTCAAAATCACACTCTTCAATTCTATCTTTAATTTCGAGCTTGGCTGCTGCTGTAAGTGCTATTACTGGAGCTTCAGTGATTTTTTTGATTGCCAAAGTGGCTTCAAAACCATCCATTTCAGGCATTTGAATATCCATCAAAATACAATCAAAATTGGTTTGCTTGACTGCATTTACAGCCTCCAATCCGTTTAAAACTCGTTCATAGGTGAAGCCCCATTTGTTGATAATTTTACCTAAAACTAGGGCATTCACATCATTATCTTCAGCCATTAGCAAATGGAGTGATGAATTTTGGTATAAATATCCGTTGATATGAACAGGTTTCTCTACTTCCATTTCAGCTATCTCAAATTCCAACTCAAAAAAGAACTTACTTCCTTCATTCAATCTGGATTGTAGGGCTATTTCTCCTCCCATTAGGTTTAATAGCTTTTTCGTGATAGAAAGGCCTAGACCTGTTCCGCCGTATTTTGTGCTAAAAGTTGGACTTACTTGATCAAAATCGTTGAAAATCTTTTCTTGATGCTCTGGTGCAATACCGATCCCATTATCGCTAACTTCGAAATATACCTTGGCCTTTCCATTGCCATTTTCAAGCAAATTAACTTTCACTTTGACCTCACCTTCATTTGTGAATTTAAGTGCATTAGTGATTAGGTTATTCAGTATTTGAGAGAGACGAGTTTTATCACCAGAAACTGTAATGTCAAGTCCATCAGAAAAAATAACTTCCAACCTATTCTTACTGTCTCTAGCATGGAAAGACAAGCCTTTAATTATTTGATTTACAAATGAACTCAGGTGAAAAGGAGATTTTTCGATGGTTAATTTGCCTGCTTCAATTTTCTGAAAATCAAGCAAATCGTTGATCATAATGATTAGGTTATCCACAGCAAAATTGATGGTTTCCAACTCAGGTTTTTGGTGGACTTGCGGATGGTCATGGATTAAGGAATAAGTTGATCCTGAAATTGCATTCAACGGAGTGCGGAGCTCATGACTGATCATAGAAAGGAAATCAGACTTGATTTGATTAGCTTTTTCTGCAGCTTTTCTTGATTCATCTAGCGTGGCTTCAAACTCTTTCTGTTTGCTAATATCCGTCAGGTATCCATACCAAACCATATCCCCATTTGCGAGTGCTTGCGGTCTTGCAGCGCCAAGAACCCAGCGATATTCATCAGAAGTTGGATTCGATTTTACTCGGAATTGACATTGCCAAGGTTCTATCTTTTTTGCTGAAGCTATAGAACTCATTATTACCTGTGGTAAATCCATCGGATGAACACGGGAAATTGCCATCGATATATCTGTGAAATTCTCAATCTCTTCAGGCTCCAAACCTAATACTTGTGCTATACCTTTAGAGAGAAATGAGAAGCTCATTTTACCCTCAGTATCCATCACCAATTGATATAAACCACCAGGAACCTGCTCTGTAAGGTTCATTAAGAAATTGCTGCTATCTTCCAAATCCTTTTCCAGCGTAACTTTCTCTGAAATATTTTGGAATGAAAGCATCACATACTGTAAACCTTCCACTATGAGTTGCTTTGAAGCAATTTCTATAGTCTGTTGATTTCCAGATGGATTAGTAAGTACGACTGAAAAACGTTGGGTAGTAGTACCAGAAACAGCAGCACTAATCCAATTTCTCCATTGTTGAGGATTGTCCAATAAATCTTCTAATTCACTAAGATGATTTAATTTCTCATCACTAGTAAACCCAAGGAGGTTTAGAGCTTCCGTATTGGAAATAAAAACTTCACCATCTGGCTTTAATACTAATTGTGCATCTGGAAATTCTACTAGAAATTGTTGCAACTCCTTTTTCGTGGGTAACCCCTGATTCCTGACTTTTTTCCCTTTATAAAATAAAAAATAGTTTGTAGAGCTGTCCTGCGGAAGTTCTATATGAAAATCATATTCATTCCCTCCATGACTTAAATTTAATTCTTCCTTGAAGATAAAACTACTGATATCGAGCCCCAATCCAACTAGACTTCTATCTACTAGACTTTCGCCAATCTGCTCTTCAAAGGATTTATTCGAATAAAAAATAGCGTACGGAAAGGTATCATCTGCAAGAAACACCATCTCTGATGACTCGTAAATAAGTTTTTTAAATGTACTGTTGATTCCCCTTTCCTGCATTGAAATAGTGGTTGCTTTGATCGGCTATTATTCTTGGTAAAATCAAAAATACCACAACAGATCATTTATGAAGTAAACATACAGCTATTTGCATTTCATAACAAGCAATCTGATTTATAAATACATTATTTGTGAATAATTAAATCAAAAAATTAACTCTTCAAATTAGGTTCTTACTAATTATCTCATTGAATAATCCATGATTTATCCATGAATAGTCCATGAATTGTCTTAAATGAAAACTTGAATACAAAAAAAAGCCGTAACATTTACGTTACGGCTTACTATAAAATTCTTGTTTTTAGGCTTTCGCTTTGATCAAGTTAAGTGCAGAGCCCGCCTTAAACCATTCTATTTGTCCTTGATTGTAAGTATGATTCACTTGGATAGTATCTGAGGATCCATCCGTGTGATTCAATACAACTTGCAATTGCTTGCCTGGAGCAAAAGTAGTCAAGCCAAGGATATCAATTGAATCATCCTCCTGAACCAAATCATAGTCCGCAGGATTAGCAAAAGTCAGGCCTAGCATACCTTGTTTCTTCAGGTTAGTTTCATGGATCCTAGCAAATGATTTCACGAGAATAGCGCGAACACCTAAGAATCGAGGCTCCATTGCTGCATGTTCTCTTGATGATCCTTCGCCATAGTTTTCATCACCAACAACAATAGAACCGATGCCTTTAGCTTTATAATCACGCTGGGTAGCTGGCACCTCACCGTATTCCCCTGTCAATTGGTTCTTTACGGAGTTAGTAGCATCTGTATATGCATTTATAGCACCTATAAGCATATTGTTAGAGATATTATCCAAATGTCCTCTAAATCTTAACCATGGTCCAGCCATAGAAATATGATCTGTAGTACACTTACCTTTCGCTTTGATCAGAAGTTTAAGGCCTTTCAGATCTGTACCCTCCCAAGCCTTAAAGGAATCCAAGAGTTGTAGACGATCTGAAGTAGGGCTAACCGCTATGGTTACTGTAGAACCATCTTCTGCTGGCTGCTGGTATCCGGCATCCTCTACTGCAAAGCCTTTAGTAGGCAACTCAAGTCCACTTGGCTCATCTAGCATTACTGAAATTCCATCTTCATTGATCAGGCTATCAGTCAATGGGTTGAATGTTAAATCACCAGCAATTGCCAATGCTGTAACGATCTCAGGAGAAGCTACAAAAGAGTGCGTATTAGGATTGCCATCGGCACGCTTTGCAAAGTTTCTGTTGAAAGAAGTGATAATAGAGTTTTTCTCCTGCTTTTCAGCTCCATGACGAGCCCACTGACCGATACAAGGACCACAAGCATTTGCAAGTACTACACCGCCCATTTGACCGAAAGTATCCAAAAACCCGTCTCTGTCTACCGTATATCTTACCTGCTCAGATCCTGGAGTAATTGTATATTCAGATTTAGCGACTAGTTTTTTATCTACAGCCTGCTGGGCTAGGGAAGCCGCTCTTGAAATATCCTCATAGGAAGAATTAGTACAAGATCCGATCAAACCAACTTCCAATTTTGCTGGCCAGCCATTTTCTTTCACGGCCTCAGCAAATTTAGAGATAGGCCAAGCCAAATCTGGAGTGAATGGTCCATTTACGTGTGGCTCCAATTCTGAAAGATTGATCTCGATTACTTCGTCGAAGTAAGTAGCAGGATTAGCATAAACCTCGTCATCACCTGTAAGGTGCTCAGCAATTCCATTTGCCAATTGAGCTATATCAGCTCTTTCAGTAGCGCTTAAGTAAGCTGCAGATTTCTCATCGTATCCGAAGATAGAAGTAGTGGCTCCGATTTCAGCACCCATGTTACAGATGGTACCTTTTCCTGTAGCGGAAAGAGATCTAGCACCATCACCGAAATATTCGACAATTGCGCCTGTCCCACCTTTTACTGTTAGAATACCTGCAACTTTCAAGATTACATCTTTGGCAGAAGTCCATCCAGAAAGTTTTCCAGTAAGCTTTACCCCAATTAATTTAGGGAACTTAAGCTCCCAAGGAAGACCAGCCATTACATCACATGCATCTGCTCCACCTACTCCGATCGCTATCATTCCAAGTCCACCGGCATTTGGCGTATGAGAATCAGTGCCAATCATCATTCCACCTGGGAATGAATAATTTTCTAATACTACTTGGTGAATGATACCTGCACCAGGCTTCCAAAAACCGAGACCATATTTATTAGAAACAGAAGCTAAGAAATCGTAAACTTCCTTGTTTTTATCTTTTGCTTTAGTCAAATCCTGATCTGCCCCAACTTCAGCTTGAATTAAGTGATCACAATGAACTGTAGATGGTACAGCCACTTGACTCTTACCTGCTTGCATAAATTGAAGCAAAGCCATCTGCGCGGTAGCATCTTGCATTGCAACCCTATCTGGTTGAAAATCAACGTAAGAAACACCTCGGCCATATGCCTGTGAAGCGGCACCTTCGCTCAAGTGTGCGTAAAGAATCTTTTCTGTCAAAGTAAGTGGACGCCCCACAGCCTTACGGGCTGCGTCGATACGTTCTGGATATCTGGCATACACTTTTTTGATCATTTCAATATCAAAAGCCATTGTATAGGGATTTTTGTTTAGTAAAAGTTTCGATTTTTAACGATTGCAAATATAGGAAGTTAGGCCAATAATATGTAACCATTCCTCTAGTGTAAAGCAGCCTTTCTCCTTATTTAAAACCATTTTACCTTCATCTGCCAATCTAACTCTTCCATTATAGGATCATTATTCTTAAATCAAAGAAAAATCAACCCAATTCATTTTATCAAAGTATTGGATTTATATTCTGTAGTAATGAGATATCAGCCATAATTATAGTCATATAATATTTAAATTGCCGACCTCTCAAATAACCTACCATATCGCGTAAATGGAGTTCATTCTTAATCCATTTTCTATTACACTTTTAATATCCGGATTATTAGTCGGAGGTCTTTCAGTCTACATCACATTTACAGTAGAGGGTTCTACAAGGTGGATTGCTCTCACCATGCTCTGCGCAGCTATTTGGGGTTTTTTCTATGGCCTTGAACTCAGCGTGTCCACCCTAGAGGCCATGAAACTGTTTATAAAATTGGAATATTTAGGAATTGCTTTTATAGGTGCATTTTGGGTGATATTTAGCTTGAAATACACCAGTTATAAATCAAAAAACTATAGGGTGCTGATTGCTTTTGTACTCGCTACTCCAATCTTGACCTACTTATTGGTGCTTACTAATGAACACCATCACCTGTATTACCAATCATTTAATATCTCCAAGTTAGGCCCGTTCCCTACTGCTTCTATTGAAATCGGACCATGGTACTATGTCAATTTGATATATACCTATGCTGCATTTGCTATGGGGTTGTTAATCATTTGGAAAAGATTTAGATTCTCAGATCAGCTATTCAAAACTCAAACACAGTTAATGTTATTAGCTGTATTGTTCCCATTGCTTTTCAACCTTTTCTATCAATCAGGTATTTTCAGACCCTTCGAAGATATTGATTTGACACCTTTTTCTTTTTTACTCTCCTACCTGATTTTAGGATTCGCAATTATTAAATATCAACTCTTTAACCTCAAGCCAATTGCTAGAAACAAAGTAATGGAAGCAATTACTCGGGGAGTTTTAGTGCTAGATTCTGAAACAAAAATTGTGGACTTCAATCCTGCTTTTCTTGCCCTTGGCATTTTTCCGGAGAAAGTAAAAATTGCCACCAAAGCTGAAAAAATTTTCGAAAACAAAACCGACATACTTAAGTTAATTGCCTCCGGGGAAGCCAATAGTATTGAGCGTAATTTCACTATAGGTGACACAGAAAAAATTTTTCAAATTGAGACAATTCCACTCCAAGACAGAAATTCTGTAAGTAACGGTCTAGTATTACTATTTGCAGATATAACTGAGCAAAAGTCTATAAACGAGAAACTTAAAAAGCAGGCTATTGAACTTCAGCAACTTAACGACCTTAAGGACAAGTATTTCAGTATCATTTCCCATGATCTTAAAGGTCCGATATTCGGTATCAAAGAATTGATTCACCTGACTAATTCTGGTGATGTTTCAAACGAAGAATTTTTGGATATGCTCCCTGAGGTCTCCAGAAACATGGAGCAAGTAGCCCACTTACTTGAGAATCTTTTAGCATGGTCAAGCTCCCAACTTAAGGGTGGGGAAATAGTGAAATCTCAAGATTTCGATATACACAAAACACTAGTTCAGCAAAAGGGTGTTTTGGAAAGAATCGCCAATGAGAAGAAAATTGAGATTTTGATAGACGCAAGGGCAAAATCTAATATACTGGCTGACAAAAACATGATTGAATTGGTTATGAGAAATCTAATTAGCAATGCCATAAAGTTTTCTAATCAAGGAGAGAAAATCAGAATTTCAACTGACGATGAAGAGGACTTCGTCAAAATTTGCATAGAGGATTATGGGAAGGGTATTTCTACTGAAAACCTATCAAAAATCTATGAAGGAATATCTTTTACCACAACTGGGCAAAACAATGAATCTGGGACAGGTCTTGGCCTAGTGTTGGTAAAAGAATACATCCAGAAGAATAATGGGCAAATGGAAGTTTATTCTGAAGAGGGAAAAAGAACAAAATTCTGCATCAGATTACCTGCCGCCCACAGGGATAGCACACTTTCTTAAGATAATTCCAGTAAAAAAGCCATTGTATCTACCTCATCAGCATATTCCCAAGGCTCGGGAGTTTGTGCAGTTCCAAAAGGCACTCTTCCACTTGAATTGCCTACCACACATTGAATTTTCTTTTTCAATCCATCAAGCTTTTCTGACAATTCCTCCTCACTAGCATATACTTCATAAAAGAGAACGGAAATTGGAGAGATTAATTCTTCACTTTCTTTCACAAGCAAAAAGCCATTGTCCAGATGTTCTTCAAGATTAACCAGATAAATAGATTTATTATAATCGTAATTGTTGTGGTATTTATGATGTGATCCTACAGACGCATATACCTCTAAAGCATTCAGCAAATCCTGAAGTTGGTCTTTGGACCTGATATATATTTTAGAAACATTCCTACATCCCAAGCCATAATATTGAAAAATATCCTTGCCTAGACTGATGTAGTCTTTGGAATTCTCATTCCCTGTAAGAACTGCAACAGAAGTTCTATTTTGACGGATCACATTTGGATATTTGCCGAAATAGTAATTGAAATACCGAGATGAATTATCACTTCCTGTGGCAATATATGCATCCATGCCTTTCAGCATTTCTTCTATACGAATCAGAGCTTCAAGCCTAAAATCAATCTCTACCAGTTTTTTTATGATCCATTTCATCAGGATCTCATCCGATGAGCTCAGCTTGATTACTGCTTGATGCCCTGATAGAATGACACACATCAAGTCATGAAAACCAACTCCTGGAATATTTCCTGCCAACATCAAACCTAGTGATTTGGGATTTTCTACTTCTTTCAACTTATAAATAGATAGCCAAGCGTCCAATTTCTCTGGAGAAAGCATGAAGGAAATACCTTGAAGTGCAAACTCTACAGATTCTTTGGTGAACCAATTGTTATTATTTTCAGCTCTCCAAAGCAACTCGTCTTTCTCTTCTGGGCTTAGGTCTTTGATCGCTTTTCCAAGATTGACAAATGCGGATATACGTTCTGCTGGCTTCATATTGTAGGGTTGATGAGGCAAATTTAGCCTTTTTGAAAAGAAGCAACCTTAGAATCGAATTAAATTAGTTAGTATGACAACTTTTTTATTGCCTCACAGTTTTAAGGTTGTTACTTTTGGGCTATTAAATAATTGAAATTATGGCTATAATGATTACCGACGAATGCATCAACTGCGGTGCATGTGAACCAGAATGCCCAAACACTGCCATTTACGAAGGTGGCGTAGAGTGGACTTGGGGAGGCGGTACTAGTTTAAATGAAGTTACTTTAGAAGACGGTACTGTAGTAGATGCAAATGAAAAGCAATATCCTATATCTGATGAGTTCTACTATATCGTAACTGATAAGTGCACAGAATGCAATGGCTTTCACGAAGAGCCACAGTGTGCGGCTGTTTGTCCTGTTGACTGCTGCGTAGATGACCCGGATCACAGAGAATCTGAGGAAGAACTATTGGCTAAAAAAGCCATGATGCACGGAGAATAAGTAGCACATATACAGCAAGATTCTATCAGATTTTCAGTAAATTGGATCAATAAACAAGCTTAGAGATTAAAATAATAAAGGTCTGGTTTGAATTCTCAGTTCTAAATGTTTTATTTTAGCTCGTATTTTAACCAACCTTACACATAAAACATACAGCATTGTGGACGATCAAAGAGGCTATGACAGAGAGGAGATTTTCTCTAAGAAAGTAAAAGCGGGTAAGAGAACATATTTTTTTGATGTAAAATCAACTCGCTCAAATGACTACTATCTGACAATCACAGAGAGTAAGAGAAAGGTAAACGGAGAGAGTTTCACTTACGAAAAGCATAAAATTTTCCTTTACAAGGAAGATTTCTTCAAGTTTGTGGAAGCGCTAAACGAATCTGTAGATCACGTGAAAAATGAGCTACTTCCAGATGTTGATTTCGAGCAATACGAAAAGGAGGAATCAGAATATAACGATGAATTGAAGTGGGAATAACGTATCTAGATTTGTCTACACACTAGTTTCAAAGTAGAGAAATAGTATATTAGAGGAGGCAGTAATGTCTCCTTTTCTTATTTCAGAATATGCAGCGCTTTTTCATTTACCTCATCTTATTTATAGCAGTTTTTTTACTGTTCGGCTGGTATTTTTCCAATATCACCCTTTACCTGATCATTTCTTTAATTCTGGCGGCGCTTTTACGCCCACTGACCAACCAGCTGAATGACTTTCACTTATTAGGCCAGCATATTCCAAGATGGGTTGCAATACTCCTATCCTACTCTGCAATAGTTTTATTGATGGTGTTGCTTAGTTTTCTTTTCTTTCCTCTGATAAATAATCAAATAATTATTCTTAGTGAACTGGATCTAAATGGGATTTATGAGCAAATTCAACTCCCTATCAACAGAGTCGAAGGTTTTCTCTTGCGACATGAATTATTAGAAACTCAGCCTGGATTCTTATTTGGCAGCCTGAAAAGCAGTATGATCGAAATGATAAAAGAATTCGATTTTACATCATTTATCAGTGGAGTAATCAACACTACAAGCAGTCTTTTCATAGGAATGATGGCAATCGCTTTTATTAGCTTTTTCCTTCTTCTGGAAAATGGCCTCTTGAGAAGAAACTTGCTCAATTTGATCCCAAACCCTTATTTCGAACTTTCGGTTGCGACTTTTACCAAAGTAGAAAAACTGCTATCCAATTACCTTTCAGGTCTTTTGCTACAAATGCTTGCAATTTTCTCGTTAGCTAGTTTTGGCTTAACTATAATGGGGGTGGAATACGCTTTGACAATAGCCCTATTCGCTGCTGTGGCAAATCTTATCCCGTATGCAGGGCCATTGCTAGGTGCCACGTTCGGAATTATCGTAGGGATTTCTGCGGGTACTTTTGAAACAAACGCAGAATTGAATTACTTAATCGTGAAGATACTTTCAGTCTTTGGGCTAGTTCAGATTACTGATAATATATTTCTGCAACCAATGATCTTTTCTAAAACTGTAAAAGCGCATCCCCTTGAAATATTTGTTGTTATCTTTGCCGGGGCAAAAATCGCCGGCGTGGTCGGGATGATATTTGCCATACCGGTTTATACGATCTTTAGAGTGTTTATTTTGGAGTTCTATAAAGGGTATAAATCTTACAGAATATTTCAAATAAAATAACGAATTAATGGCATTACAATGTGGCATTGTAGGACTTCCGAACGTAGGAAAATCCACTCTGTTTAACGCCCTATCAAGTGCGAAAGCTGAAGCAGCTAATTTCCCTTTTTGCACTATCGAGCCTAATGTGGGTGTAGTTACCGTCCCTGACAAGAGACTTCAGATCCTAGAAGAGCTTGTGAATCCTCAACGGGTTCTTCCTACAGTGATTGAATTTGTGGACATTGCTGGTCTGGTAAAAGGGGCTAGCAAAGGAGAAGGATTGGGGAATAAATTTCTTGCAAACATTCGTGAGGTAGATGCTGTTATACATGTGATCAGGTGCTTTGACGATGAGAATATCGTCCATGTAGCTGGCAGTGTAGATCCAGTTTTTGACAAGGAAGTAATCGATACAGAACTTCAATTGAAAGATCTGGAGTCAGTGGAGAAGAAAATCCAGAAGTCAGAAAAGATTGCAAAATCGGGCGATGCCAAAGCAAGAAAGGAACTTGAAACGCTTTTGCTATTTAAACAAGCTCTGACAGATGGGAAAAATGCCAGATCAGTGGATGTGGATAGAGAAGATTTGGAAGCTGTTCGTGATTTGCATTTGTTGACCATCAAGCCTGTCATCTATGTAGCGAATGTGGACGAAGAAAGCCTTCAAGCTGGAAACAAATATGTTGACAAGCTTCGTGAAGAAGTAAAAGATGAGAATGCTGAAGTAATTGTACTTTGCGCAGCAATAGAAGCTCAAATAGCAGAATTTGATGACCCTGAAGAGAAGGAAATGTTTCTTGGGGAATACGGTCTGGAAGAAAGTGGATTGAACAAATTGATTAGTGGTGCGTATTCTCTATTACACTTGATCACCTATTTCACAGCTGGAGTACAGGAAGTTAGAGCTTGGACTATCAAAAAAGGCTGGAAAGCACCCGCCGCTGCCGGAGTAATTCACACAGATTTCGAAAGGGGGTTTATCAAAGCTGAAGTAATAAAACTAGCTGAGTATCAGAAATTCAAAACTGAAGCAGCGTGCCGAGAAAATGGAAAAATAGCCATTGAAGGCAAAGAATATGTTGTCCAGGATGGTGATATTATGCATTTTAGATTTAATGTTTAAGAATTTCTCAAAAAAAGTGATAATTTTGTAATTGCTTATTCACCCCATACGTTACAAATTTTATCTTATTTATTGTCTCATTTTATTTTTAATTTACCGTGAGAGTTAGACTAATATTTTCCCTAAAAAACAAGGGTTCCTATTTACCTTTTCACCACCAGTATATTCTGGCACAATTCCTTAAAGGATTAATTGTGAAAGGCGGAAGAGAAGAGTTTTACAACTATAACTATTTCAACTTTTCTGGCCTGAAAGGTCAGACCAAAGTGAGTAGAAGTGGCTTGCATTACTATTCTAGTTTGGTTACCCTAGTATTGTCTTCCCAAAGTGAAGACTTCATGGACTATCTGCTTGAGCAGGTTTTTGCCACCCCAAAAATCGAGCTTGGCAACCTAATCATGGTTCCTGAATATACTGAAATCGAAGTAGAACCGGTATTGGAGACTTCAAACAAGTTTGTTTGTATTTCCCCATTAGTATTAATCACTCCTGCCTTCAATGAAGAAGCGGGTAAGCGATTCATCAATCCGGATAGCGATGAGTTTTCCGATTTGCTTTATGAATCCACACTTACTAGGATGGAGAGATCTGGTTGGTACACTGCCGAGCAAATGGAAACTTTCTACAAGTTCCAAGTGGTTCCGGATATGGTTTATGTAAATAAACTCAAAGAAGCCCAGAAGAAATTCGCCAGAATCTATGCTGTTTACGACATGGATGTGAAGTATGAAGTGAGAGGCTACACGCTTCCTATCACTTTATATGCTGCTCCTGAGGTTCAGGATTTCGTGTTTAAATGTGGCTTAGGCGCTTTTACCCACAAAGGTTTTGGTATGCTAGATTTGGCCAATCACCCAACTGGCCCACGAACTACAACTTACAAGTTCAAAAGAGAAGGATTTGTACCTTACAAGCCAAGTGAACGCATTCGGGAGAATGTAGCACCACCTGCTGAAGAGAGTACAGAGGAACCATCTTCTACAGAGGAATCATAAAAAAATCCCTTCCAAATGGAAGGGATTTTTTTATAGCCTTCGGCGATTTGGGTGTAAGTAAATGTAGCCTACTAGCTGGTCATACCGAGAACCTAAATTCCTAAAGTAAACTAGTACTTCGTATTCGTTTTCAGTTTCAAAATAGCTCCCTTCAAAATAATGTGGCTCAAATTCTCCGTTTACTGAATAGGCATATTGATAATCATACCATCCTTGTTTCAATATTAGTGATGTCGTATACACTCCCATTTTTGGATCCCATTCCATCTTCGCTTCTGGAGCCTTTCCCCAATTCGTCAAAGAACCAAGTAAATAAACGGGATCGGAGGTTTCTTCAATTGCCAATCTGAAAGTCATCAGCATATATTCACTTTCAACCTCTGGATCTCCACCTGGCCGGTCTTTGGTCTCAATCAAATATTGTCCATTCAGGTCCAAATATTGAGAATACACTGTTTCTGGTCTTATCTTATCAATAGTCCCATCTGCAAAAATTACATCTGGCTCAACTCGGATATCAGCTATATTCACGCCATTTGCTCTGATGAACCTCAAGTCAACAAAACGAAATTCATTGCCTGCAGTAAAAGTATTTCCACCATCAAAGGATTCATATCTGAGTATCTTCGAACTCTCATTCATAAACGTTGGCTTAGCCAAGAACTTCGCATTATCCCAGCGTTGATTTTGACGAATAAGCACTTTGATCTGACCATCAGGATTTGTCACCTCTCCTGCCGAATAATTTACTACCAGATTTATTTGTTGAGAGTTTTGCCGGTCAGCGGTTTGAGAAGGTGGGACAATCGCTGCTCCTACAGTAAAAATCTCTTCATAAACCATAAATCGCTTGGTGAGAATGACATCTTCCTCATTACGCTGGGTATACACCTTCAAAATGTAATTTCCTGATTTGGTCACCGAGGGTAATTCAAATCGGTAATGAATGTACGGAATCCTGGTATTGACAGAATACTCATACTGCTGAATATTAAACTCATTGAAAGTGGGTAAAAAATCGTTGTCCTTCAACTGGGATTTCTGCCAGTCTGCATCACAATGAATTAGCTTTGCAGTATATAATTCTGGGTCAAAAGCCAAATCATCAAACAACAGCACCAATGGTTTTCCAGACCTTATAGGAACTACAGGAGCATCTATAGAAGCATCAAATGTTCCACCTGCTGGAAATAAGCGCACAGATTGGATATGCTCTTTGTATACTTTATCCTCCAGTTGCTGCGAAAAAAGCTGGAAAATCGCTGAGCTACTCAGCAAAAAACATAAAAAAAGAGATTTGGTCTTCATCCTGAAAAATAGGCAAAATGAATACCAAATCTATAATTTATTAGGAAAGGACTTCCTGCAGATTGGAAATCTTATCTACCAAAACCTCCCACTGTTCGTTAGAAACTTGCAATTTGACTTGAAGACCTTGATAGTTTTCCTGGATTTCCTGAGCCTCTTCCTCCCGAGAATACAATTCAGGATCGGCCATTTTACGCTCCAAACCCATCTTCTTCTCCTCTAGCTTTTCCACTTCCTTCTCTACTCGCTCCAATTCTTCCTCCAATTTTCGAAGATTTTTTTTAGCTTGCTGTACCTCTGGATTATTTACCGCGGCCTTAGGTTTTGGTTGCTCTTTTTTCTCTGGCTTTTGAACCGCTTGCACCGGAGCTGACTGAACCTGCTTTTCACGCCAAGCCTCATATTCCGCGTAGGTTCCCAGGTACTCTTTGATCTCATGATTCTCTATGTACCAAATCTTGTTTGCCACGCCTCTGATGAAATGTCGATCGTGTGAAACAGTCACAAATGTACCTTCGTATTGCTGAAGTGCCTGAATCAGAATATTCACTGACTGAAAATCCAAGTGGTTTGTAGGCTCATCGAGCAACAGGAAATTAGATTCCGATATCAATGTTTTCGCTAGAGCAACTCTGGATTTTTCTCCACCCGATAGCACTTTGATTTTTTTGAAAACTTCCTCGTTAGTAAACAAAAAGCACCCTAAAACTCCTCGAAGCTCCATTTCAGATTTTGCACTACCGGCTTGAGCCATTTCCTGAATGATCTCATTGTCCAGTGTCAAAGCTTCCAGCTGATGCTGCGCAAAGAACGATTTGATGACATTATAGCCTTCTGTTCTTCCTTTTATATCCTTTTCAGAACCATCGATGATCCTGAGCAATGTGGATTTACCTTTTCCATTTGCTCCGATCAGCGCTATTTTATCACCTCGCTCTATTCGAGCAGTAGTGTTTTTCAGAATTACATTATCACCGTAAGCCTTCGAGATGTTATCTAGCGTGATCACATCTCTGCCTGACTGTTTTGAAAATTTGAATTTGAAATTCACCGAAACTTCATCACTCACCACCTCATGCACACGATCCAATCTATCCAAGGCTTTTATTCTAGACTGAACTTGATTGGACTTAGTCGCCTTCGCACGGAACCGCTCGATGAACTTCTCAGTTTGCTTGATCATCTGCTGCTGATTATCGTACGCATTCTGCTGGATCTCCATCCGCTCCACTTTCTCTTCCTTGTAAAACGAGTAGTTGCCAGAATACAGCGTCAATGTGTTGCTCGCTACTTCCACTGTACTACTGATACAATTATCCAAAAAAGTCTGATCGTGGGAAACTACGATCACAGCCCCATCGTAGTTTTTCATGTAGTTCTCTACCCATTCGATGGAGGGAAGATCCAAGTGGTTGGTTGGCTCATCAAGCATCAGAAGTGATGGCTTTTCCAGCAAGAGCTTAGCAAGCATGACACGCATTCTCCATCCTCCCGAAAAAGTCCGAAGTGGCTTTTCCAAATCCGCAGACTTGAAACCTATTCCTTCTAATACTTCCTCAGCTTTGGCTTTAATCGTATATCCTTCATTTGCTTCAAATCTTTCTTGAAGAAAAGCCAGTCTATTGATAATCTCTTCAGAATAATCGGTTTCCATTTTTTTCAAGACTTCATCGATCTCATCTTGAAGCGCCAATGTCTCCTTGAAAGCTGCCAACGCTACATTCAAAATGCTATCGTCAGACTGATAGGAAAGCAAATCCTGGTTCAAAAATCCAATAGTACAATCCTTAGCCTTTTGGACCTCTCCAGAACTAGGCTGATAATCCCCATTGATTATTTTCAACAAGGTTGATTTACCTGTACCGTTTTGTCCTACAAGGCCAATCTTGTCTTTAGGCTTGATGTGTAAATTGGCGTTTTCATAAAGTGGACGCCCTCCGATGAAGTAAGAGAGATTGCTAATCGATAACATGGCGCAAAATTAACCATTAACCCGTTCATAACCTTTTCATTCCCAAACATTCTGAATGTTTCTTATCTTTCTATAGGTATGAAACTTACAATTATGAATTATTTATCTAAAATCTATGTGGAAGCAGGATTAGGAATTTGCCTCTTCACTTTCGGCTGCCAGCAAAATCAAAAAGCTGAAGCTCAAAGTTTTAATACTACTGACAGTGCAAATAAGCAAAACATCAGTGATGCTACAGCAGAGGTAAAACTTGATAAAATTAATCTCCCTGCAAACTTTAAAATTGAAGTATGGGCTGCAGATATTCCAAATGCCCGACAGTTGGCGATTTCAGAAGATGGAATTGTATTCGTCGGAAATCGCCAAGAGGATAAAGTCTATGCAGTAATTGATGAAGATGGTGATGGAATAGCAGACACTAGGTTTACGCTCGCTGAAGACCTGAATATGCCCAATGGGGTGGCCTATAAAGACGGAGATCTCTACGTAGCAGAAGTGAGCAGAATCCTTCGATTCAAAGACATTAAAAACAACCTAAGCAATCCTACTTACGAAGTCGTTTACGATAGTTTCCCTACAGAAGCGCATCATGGCTGGAAATTTATCGCTTTTGGTCCTGACGGAAAATTGTATGTGCCTGTAGGAGCTCCTTGTAATATTTGTGATCCTGAGAAGGAAATCTTTGCTTCCATTACGAAGTTAGATGTAGACTCGCCTAATCCTACCCCAGAAGTCTATGCGCATGGCATAAGAAACTCAGTAGGTTTTGACTGGGATCCTAAAACTGGTGACATGTGGTTTACCGATAATGGACGGGACATGATGGGTGACGATGTTCCCAACTGTGAACTGAATCATATCACAGAAGCTGGCCAACATTTCGGTTATCCATATTGGCATGAGGGAACAGTAAAAGACCCAGAGTTTGGAGACAAAGGAGGCCCTGCAAGTGATTATGTAGCTCCAGCTGCAAAACTAGGTGCTCACGTAGCTCCTTTGGGAATGAGATTCTACGAGGGTAGTATGTTCCCTTCGAAATACAAAAATCAAGCGATTGTAGCCAAGCACGGATCCTGGAACAGAAGCAAAAAATCAGGCTATGTAATAACTTCTCTCAAGGTGGATGGAACCAATGCCACAGATGAACAAGAGTTTGCTTCAGGATGGCTGGATGAAGAGGCCCAAGAAGCTTGGGGACGTCCTGTGGATGTGCAGGAAATGAAAGATGGAAGCCTATTGGTTTCTGACGATATGGCTGGGGTGATCTATCGGGTTACCTATTCAGAAAATTAATATGTTAAAAAAAGGGTAGTGATTTGCTTGCCTTTTTTAACCCGGACTATGCATTAGGATTCGTAGCGAGGGTTCAAACTGCAAGAAAATCAGTCACTTTGGAGATCGAGTCGTAGCACCGCTACGGTGAGAGCGAAAAGTGAAGCATAGCGACTGATTTTGAAGTGGTTTGAAGCCGTAGTAGATTTTCTAATGCATAATTCGGGTTTAATCTATTAACAAATCTACTGGAATATTATAAGCTTGATTCAGCTTTTTGATTTGCTTTAAACTCAGTTTCCTCTTTCGATTCATTATTTCAGAAACTCTGCTGGCAGGACCTAATACAGGCACAAGATCCTTTTGTTGCAAGCCATTTTCCGAAAGGTAATAGCTTAGAATTTCAATTGAATCAGCTTGATAGTTTTCAATTTTGTATCCTTTTTCATCTTCATATTTCTCTATCAAGATGGAAAGAACTTCCAGATAATTTTCTTCATCTGAATTTGCTTCCACTCCACTACTTATTAAACCTTTTATCACTTCAAGTGAAGCTAGGTACTCCAACTCATCCGAAATGACTTTGAGTGAAGGTCTTTCAATTGTTTCCATAACAGTTAAACTTTATTCGCATCAATTTTATTATAATCAGCATGAGTCCCGATCCAAATCGTGTAAACAATGTCCTGTTTTCCTACGCTGGCAACATGAATACCTGCAATCAATCGGAATTTATTTCCACCAATATTGAATATCACTCTGTTGTTAGCCAGTACATCTGCAGAGCCAAAGAATAATTTGATTTCATTCAGATTATTCAACTTCAGCGATTTAACCACTTTGACCCATCGCTCAAGCGGAGCTTTAGAATCCGGATGCTTTGAAATAAATCTCACTAAAGTTCGCTCAGATATGATTCTCAATTTGAAACAGAATTAATTGTACAAAAGTTACACTTTTTGGAAAGTATTAAAAACAAAAGCCCCAGAAATTTCTGAGGCTTTTGAATGCATATTTTTAAGAATCATTTTAACCAGTCCGGCTTTGTAGTCACTACTTCAGCTTTGAGTTGATTCAGTAGGTTATACAATCCAAAATAGGTTCTATTTACATAAAGCCCATGTCTGGATCCACGTGCCTGATTAGACTTCTTGAATAGCTTGTCATTTGAAATCCGATCACCCAATTCAAAAATCTTCTCGAAGAATCCATCGTCGGAGAAATCAAATTTGTCCGCATGAAAAGGTTTACCCAATAAGGAAATCATTTCCTTAAATACAGATTTGAAATAGAGTTGCTCCTCTGGAGAATCTTTATCCGAAACAAACTCCAGATCAAAGAAAATCTGGTCGAGTTCGTCGGTATTGATTTGTAATTCCTTTTTGATCAAAGCAAAATACCCATCATAGAAGTCCTCAGGGATTACTTTCACACAACCGAAATCGATAATTCCCAATTGATCATTTTCTTGAATGATGAAATTTCCCGGATGTGGATCGGCATGGACCTGCTTGAGATTGTGAACTTGATGATGGTAAAAATCCCAAAGTGCCTGTCCGATCTGATTTCTAGATTGCTGACTTGGATTTGTTTCCAGCCATTCTTTCATATGTGCTCCATCAATCCAATCCATTGCGATGATTCGTTCTGCACTCAATTCATCGTAATAGGTAGGGAATTTTAAGTTTGGAATATGGCTACATTCTCCAGAAATCTCTCTGGATCTCCGTACCTCTAACACATAATCTGTTTCTTCCAACAACTTCTCCTCTACTTCCGCCATGTAATGATCCAACTCACGCTCATTCATATTCAACAGACGCAACGCAAACGGACGGACAAGCTTCAAGTCTGAACTCACCGAATCGGCAATACCAGGATATTGGATTTTTACCGCTAATCTTTTATCACCCAAGGTAGCCTGATGAACCTGTCCAATAGAAGCTGCATTTACAGCAGATCTGGTGAAAGTATCGAAAATCTGATCTGGGGTTTTGCTGAAATATTTCTGGAAGGTTTTTACGACCAAAGGATAAGACAAAGGAGGCGCTGAATATTGCGCCATGGTAAATTTATCCTGATAGGCGCGAGGCAAAAGATTCTTGTCCATGGACATCATCTGCGCTACTTTAAGTGCTGACCCTTTAAGTTGGCTTAAGGAAGAGTAAATATCAGTTGCATTATTCTGGTGCAATTCTTCCTTATCCATCCCGGGATTTACCATTTTTTTGGCATAATGCTTTACATAATTCCCTCCGACTTTTGCTCCTGTGGAAATGAATTTGGCAGCGCGCTGCACTTTTGAGACAGGGATTGCCTGTTGCTCGTTTAAGTTGTCTGTCATTGGTTATTTCGACTGATACATGAATTTTGCGAAATCAAGAAATGAGTCCAGCGCACTTTTGCCCATCAGGTCAAAGCCGAGATTCACTGATTTCTCTATAGCAGCATCTGTTTTCTCAAATCTTGGAGACCTATCGTCTAACCAGTATCTGAAAACAAAACCCACCTGTATCCAAAGAGCCTCATCATATCGATCAGAAATTACCGGCCGGGTAGCTATTTCCTGGGTCTCCTTGCCTTCAAGGATTATCTCATTTGCAAAGGCTTTAAATTTTTCTTTAAAATCTGCAGCCTCTTTTGGCAAGCTGACGAATGATTGAGCCTTATTCTCATAAAGACTTAAGAGATAAGACCTGTTCTTTTTCAGTACCTCGATCCAAGTGAACAAAAAGCTTAAGAATTTTTCTCTTGCCGAATACCCTTCGAAAACTCCCTGTTTGTCAATTTCAGCAAGTGTTTCATCAAAAATATCTACTAGTATGGTGGATTTGATTGATTCGAAAGATGTGAAATAAGTATAGAAATCCTCCTCCTTCATTTTCAAATCCTTGGCAAATTTGAAGACTGATTTCGGTAAATCACCATGTTCAAGGACATGATTTTTAAATGCATCCAGAATCAGCTTTCTATTATCTTTCTTCGTTGTCTTCTTCACAGTGGTAGTTTCCATAGTATCTCTTTTATACTCATGGTTAACAGTCAAGTGACTCAACAGGTTTAGAAAAAGACAAAAAAAACCGAAGTAGTTAGCTTCGGTTCAGAAACACATTATTCTGTGTTAGTCTTTTACTTGCTCTATCACCAAATTATGATTGGTATAGATGCAAATATCTGCTGCAATATTTAGACTTTCTCTCACCATTTCTTCGGCTGTCATATGAGCAGCAAATTGCTTCATGGCTCTGGCTGCTGACTGAGCATACATGCTACCCGATCCTATGGAAGCAATATCCATATCGGGTTCTATCACGTCACCATTTCCTGAAATAATTAAAATATCATCTTTATCGGCAACGATCATCATAGCTTCCAGCTTGGAAAGCATGCGATCCGTTCTCCATTCTTTAGCAAGTTCCACCGCCGAACGCTTCATGTTATTCCCAAATGCGCCCAGCTTCTCTTCGAATTTTTCCAAAAGTGTAAAAGCATCCGCGGTAGAACCGGCAAAACCGGTAACAATTTTACCACCCTGCAAAACTCTCAATTTCTTAACACTGCTTTTCGCTATAGTATTCCCTAAAGTTGCCTGGCCATCCGCTCCTATGACTACTTCTCCATTATGTCTTATCGCAACTACGGTCGTTGATTTAATTTTTGTCATATGATTGTATTCTAAAATGGGTTAATTCATTGTCAGCTATTGGGAAAAGATTACAACCAATAACTTAGAAACGCTCTTCTAGCCAAAAGCGTACAAAAAGCAAAAAGTCCTGAAATCAGGACTTTTTGGCAGTTCAATTATATCTTAAACCAGTATTCTGACTGGATCTTCGAGTAAGCTTTTCAGTGTAATCAAGAATGCGGATCCTACAGATCCATCTACTACGCGGTGGTCACAGGACAAAGTCACCTTCATCAAGTTTCCGATTTTCATTTCACCGTCTTTTACGATTACTGTTTCTTTGATTCCTCCTACAGCTAGGATACATGCATCAGGTGGATTGATGATCGCAGTGAATTCGTCAATTCCAAACATCCCCAAATTAGAGATAGTGAAAGTATTTCCTTCCCAATCCTTAGGTTGAAGCTCTTTGTTTTTGGCTTTTCCTCCCAAACTCTTTGCCTGAGTGGAAATCTGAGAAAGTGAAAGGCTATCAGCAAACCTGATCACAGGAACCAGTAATCCCTCTTCTACTGCCACTGCCATACCGATATGGATATGGTCATTATATCTAATCTTATCACCTAGCCAGCTAGAGTTTACTTTTGGATGCTGACGCAAAGCTGCCGCAGCCGCTTTGATCACCATATCATTAAAGGAAATCTTCACTGGAGCAATTTCATTCATGCTCTTTCTAGCTTCGATGGCTTTGTCCATGTTAATTTCCATGGTGAGATAGAAATGTGGCGCTCCAAACTTGCTTTCTGCAAGTCTCTTTGCGATCACTTTCCTCATCTGAGAAACCTTTTCTTCTTTGAAGCTTTCCACTCCCACAGCCGGAGCCGCAGTACCTACGGCAGCGCCACCTTGAGCAGCAGCAGCAGGAACAAAGTTTTCCACGTCTCTCTTCACTACTCTTCCGCCTTCACCAGAACCATTGAGTGTCCGGATATCTATTCCTTTATCTTCAGCCATCTTCTTGGCCAGAGGAGATGCTTTCAATCGCTCACCATCAGCGATGGTCGATGGAGTGCTACTTCCAGCAGATTTAGCTTCAGTCTTTGGAGCTTCTTCTTTTTTAGCTTCTTCAGCAGGCTCAGCTTTTGATTCAGCAGGTGCTTCGGAAGATTCTGATTTTTGAGCTTTCAAAAGTGTTTCGAAATCTGCACCTTTTTCACCAATCACAGCGATCACACCATCCACAGGAACACTATCGCCAGCTTCCACTCCTATGTAAAGCAAGGTACCGTCTTCGTAAGACTCAAGTTCCATAGTCGCTTTATCAGTTTCAACTTCTGCGATGATTTCACCGGATTTCACATCATCCCCTACTTTCTTCAACCATGATGAAATTGTACCCTCTTGCATGGTATCAGACATCTTAGGCATAGTGATCACAGTTGCGTTGATGCTTGAGACATCAATTTTCTCTGCTGGAGCTTCAGATTTGGCTGGTTCAGCTTTCTTATCTTCCTCTTTGGAAGAGTCTTTTTGTGATTCTTCTTTGGGAGCCTCTTCTTTGCTTTCTGTATCTGATGAATCACCACCGTCAAGAAGGTGCTGATAGTCCTCACCTTTCTCACCGATCACAGCGATCACACCATTTACTGGTACAGAATCTTTTTCTTTCACTCCAATATATAAAAGCACACCTTCGTCGTAGGATTCAAGCTCCATAGTTGCTTTATCGGTCTCCACTTCAGCCAGTATATCACCTGGTTTCACTGAATCTCCAACTTTTTTCAACCATGCAGCAATCACACCCTCTTCCATGGTGTCGCTCATTTTAGGCATTCTTATTATTTCGGCCATAGGTTATTCCGCGCTATTTCGTTTTTAAAGTGTCCAAAAATAGTTTTTATAATGGCTTTATTCAAATTTAAAACTAGTAATTTCCCCAAGCTTTTCAGCCTTCAAACCATATCGCTCTGATATGCCACTATTAGATAACACTAGCTACACCAGACCCAAGTGGCTGTTTAGCGGACACTTAGAGACAATTTACCCCTCCCTTTTTAGAAAAGTTGTTGCGCCTAATGCCGTTAAAGAGAGAATTTTAACAATCGATGGAGACTTTCTTGATCTGGATTGGTATCGTCAAGGAAAGTCAAAATTAGTCATAATCAGCCATGGTCTGGAAGGTAATAGTACCAGGGCTTACATGCTTGGTATGGTAAATAGTTTTTTGAAAGCTGATTACGATGTACTTACCTGGAACTTTCGTAGTTGCAGTAGTGAGATGAATAAGCAGGTGATTTTCTATCATTCCGGAGCTACTTACGATTTAGATGTGGTGGTTCAGCATGCCTGTAGTGCTTATGATGAAATAAATTTGGTAGGCTTTAGCTTGGGCGGGAATCTGACTTTGAAATACCTCGGGGAAAAGGGGAACAGTCTTTCAAAAATCCATCGAGGAGTAGCAATATCTGTCCCTTTACACTTAGGGAGTTCTTCCAAAAAAATATCTGATGCTGAAAACACCTTGTATTCCAAACGCTTTTTACGAAGCCTAAAAAAGAAAGTAATAGAAAAATCTGAAGCACATCCGGGACAAATCCCAGTAGAAACGCTTAGAAATATTAAAACTTTGGCTGATTTCGATGACTTTTTCACAGGCCCACTACATGGCTTTGCAGATGCTGACGAATACTATGAAGTCAATTCTTCCTTATACTTTTTGGATCAGATCAAAGTGCCCACACTAGTCTTAAACGCACTTAATGACCCCTTTTTAAGTGAAAAATGCTTCCCAACAACTCTTGCTAAATCCTTGGATCAGGTCTATTTCGAATTCCCAAAACATGGAGGTCATGTGGGATTCAGTCCGGCAAATTCTGAAAAACCATTCTATTCCGAACAGAGAGCAGTTGAATTTATAAACGCTGTTATCTAACTTCCTGCCAATTACAGCAATATACCATTATGTGCGGACGATATTCCCTTAGCAAAAGTAAAGAAGAACTCGAAGAGAGATTTCAGGCAGAAATGATGAGCGATCTAAAACCCAGATTCAATATCGCTCCGACACAACTTGTGCCTGTGATCACATCACAAAGTCCCAAAGGCTTTTCTTTCTTCTATTGGGGTATCACTCCTGAATTTGGAAAAAACAGACCTGTCGCTCAAAAACTGATCAATGCAAAAGCTGAGACTGTTAATGAAAAGATCTCATTAAAAACTGCTTTCCGGCAAAGGCGCTGTATTATCCCAGCAGATGGATTCTACGAATGGAAGAGACTTGGCAAAAAGACCTCCGTTCCTTATAGGTTCACGTTACGTGATGATGAACTATTTTCTTTTGCTGGAATATGGGAAGAATACGAGTCTGTAAACGGAGAAACACAACATACTTTTTTAATAATTACTACCACGCCCAATGCAGTAGTGTCTGAAATTCATGACAGAATGCCTGTAATCCTTGACCGAAATGCAGAAAAAAAATGGCTGGATAAATACACTGAAGAAGATGAGCTTTTGAGCTTACTAAAACCATACCCTGCTGATTCAATGGTAGGCTTTACAGTATCACCCTTAGTGAATTCCGTGCAAAATGATAGCCCCGCGATCACCCGAAAGACATCTCCTGTGGATCAGCATGGGAATTATACACTCTTCGGCTAAATCTACCGCTGATCATTGTCCCTTTTGCTAGAGTAAATTGATCTAGCGATATTGGTAGTCAATTTTATAATAACCCAAATTGACATGAAAAAATCCAGGATTTTAGGAGTTGGTCATTATGTTCCAGAGCGAATCGTCACTAACCATGAGCTCGCTGAGATGATGAACACCAATAATGAGTGGATTGTCGAAAGAACCGGAATAGAGTCTAGACACTGGTTTACTCCAGGAATTGACACGGTGACAAGTATGTCCAAAAAAGCCTCAGAAATTACACTGGATAGAGCTGGAGTCAAAGCCGAAGAAATTGATTTCATTGTTTTCGCTACCATTACTCCAGACTATTTTATTCCTGGAAATGGTGTTTTGCTTCAGCGAGAATTGGGCATGGGAACAATTGGTGCTTTAGATATTCGAAACGCCTGTTCGGGTTTCATCTATGCATTATCAATCGCAGATCAGTTTATCAAAACTGGCATGTATAAAAAAATACTTGTGGTCGGAGCCGAGATTCAATCATCCGCTTTGGACAAAAGTGATGAGGGACGTTCTAGTTCTGTGATCTTCGCTGATGGAGCCGGAGCTGTTGTTCTTGGTGCGGTGGAATCGGATCAGCCAGGAATTTTATCTACCCATCTTCATTCTCAAGGTGAGCATGCAGAGGAATTATATTGCAAAGATCCTGGAAGTAGCCGTGAGGTTAGAATTTCTCCCGAGCTGATCGAATCAGGCAGTTTCTTTCTGAAAATGAACGGAAATGCTGTTTTCAAACATGCAGTAGTGAGATTTATGGAAGTGATCAAAGAAGCACTTGATGCAAATAAGCTGGATCAATCAGCTATAGATTTACTCGTTCCGCATCAAGCTAATCTTCGAATCAGCCAATACATACAAAAGCAGCTTGGACTTGATGATGAAAAGGTCTTTAATAACATCATGGATAAGGGAAATACAACAGCAGCTACAATTCCAATTGCACTAAGTGAAGCTTGGGAACAAGGGAAAATTAAGGAAGGTGATTTGATTTGCCTTGCTGCATTTGGTTCTGGATTCACTTGGGCATCTGCATTACTTCAATGGTAAATGGCCGAAAATCCCAATAAGTTAGATCTTGAGCTTTGGCTTGACAAAGAAAAAATTCCGAGTCTAAATATCCTTAAAGCTAAATTTTGGGAGATTCTAGCAGACGTGGGAAATTCTGTAGTTTCAGAAAAACTTATAAAAATCCACTCAGCAAGTCGTGGGATAAAACTTTCTAAGGGAAATGATCTATTGGGATACCCATATCAAGTCTTGGATTTGATCCGAGACTTTGATCTTAATGACGGTCTTAATATTCGCGTTTTAAATTGGTTTGGTCATGGACTTTTCTTCTTTGTCTTGGTAGGTAAAAATCATCCCAAAGCACCTTTTCAACAACTGGGAGCACTAAATTGGGCATTTGATCTATCCCCTACTCCATGGGAATATCCAGAAATACTCCTCAAAAATGCTTCAATAAAGTCACCAACAGACGATTTGTATAATAAATCCACTTTCTATCAATGGCATAAACCCATAGAGATCTCTGGAGAAATCGTAGACATAAAGGCCAAGATTTTGGATGAACTAAAAAAATTGATATTCTTACTTTCCTAAAAAATGGGATAAAGCTGGAATTAACTTATTTTTAAACAGGAATCAGGTTCATTCGTACACTATTCAGATTATCCTTTTGAAAGATTCAGAAAACATACTGAATCCAATCGAAATAAAAACCATATGAAATCGAACATGACTCAAGCGTCACACAGAGGGATGATTATTGGCCATGCGAGATTCCTCCCGATAGTTATCGGGATGACCTCTTAAAAAAACAAAAAATAACCAGATGAAATATATCCTCATTGCATTAATTCTTTTAAGCACACCACTGATTGCCCAAGAAAGCTCCATGGTTCGGCAATACAATTCAGATTCTACACTGATGGCTACAGGCATTGTTACCAATTCATTGCGTGAAGGATTATGGAAATATTATAACCCGAAAACAAATACGCTACTGACCGAAGGAACTTTTAACAATGGACAGCGAGAAGGTAGTTGGACTAGTTTTTATCCAGACGGCAAAAGAAAATTAGTGGCAGAATATAAAGACGGGATACTTTTTGGACCTTCTAAATTATATGATGCAGATGGAGCATTGAAGAAAGAAATGATTTTTCAGGATTCTGTCATAGTGGGTAAATACCTAGAATATTTTGGCAGAACTGGTGTACCCGAATACATTGATGCCACTCAAGTATCTATTGAAGGTCAGTATGAAAACAGTAAAAAAACTGGTCAGTGGGTACAATATTATGACATTGGCGAGGTGGCAGTAAGGGAGTTTTATGTAAATGGACTTAGAGAAGGGCCTTTTCTGGAATATGACCCGGAAGGAGTATTGATTACTGAGGGTTTATATAAAGCTGGGGAATTGGATGGTGCTTTCAAAAGGCTAACCTATCCAAATCTTGTGGTAGAAGAAGGGAATTATAAGAATGGAAAAAAAGTAGGTGAATGGATACGATATTTTACAGGCACCAAAACTAAAGAGTCAGAAGAGTTTTATGATGAAAATGGCAACAGAATTGGCACTTGGAAATACTACTACGAAAATCAAAGGTTGGCGAGAATAGAAAAATATGAGAACGGAATTGCGGTAGGAACCTGGGAGGAATATTTCCCAAACAAGGCAATCGCCAAGCGAAAAACGTATGATCTTGGAGTTCCTGTCGGTGAATATGTAGAATACCACAGTTCTGGACAAGTCTCTGTTTCTGGTCAATACACTACCGGCATGAAAACTGGCTTATGGAAAAACTTTTTCCCTGATGGTGAGATTTATTCAATCGGTGAATATCGAAATGACTTAAAAACTGGCCTTTGGAAATATTTCAATAAAATAGGGATTCTTGTAGCAGAAGGAGAATACACGCTGGGCCTAGAAAATGGCCAATGGGTTTACTACTATGATGGCGGCCAACTAAAATCTGTAGGCAGCTACAATATTGGATTTGAAAATGGAATTTGGGGGCTCTTTTATGATAACAAACAGCTTACTCAGGAGGAGTTTTGGGACAACGGACGTCTAATGAATATAAGTGAATATAAATCGTATGACGGGAGCGTAAACCTAGATAAAGGCACATTGAAAGATGGGGACGGAACCAGAATCACCTACTATGTGAATGGAAAGAAGGAATCAGAGGGGAATTACATTTCAGGAAAAGCTGATGGAACTTGGATTTTTTACCATGAAAATGGAAGAAAAGCATCTGAAGGTCAAATGAAAGATGGAAGAAAACAAGGACCTTGGAGGTATTATAATCCAGCTGGGCGCTTAGAGGATTTGATCAACTATAAGGATGATGAGATTCAGGAGGAATCACTTACGAATCTTGTTAATTTAATTAACCAATAAATTTTCAGTTATCATTTAAATCCATAACAGCCTACTATGTTCGGATTATTTAACAAGAAATCAGAGAAGGAAAAGCTTCAGGAAGCCTATTCTAAAAAACTGGCAGAAGTGCATAAAGCATCTCAAGTCAATAGAAAGGAATCAGATAGACTTGCTGCTGAAGCAGAAGAGATAGCAAAAAAGATAGAATTACTTTAAAAAGATCTTCAAGTAAGATGAGATACTACACAAAATTTTGAATTTCATGTAATTACACGTACATTCTAATACTCTTTCAGCTAGTCCTGTAGGATTTTTTTGACTGAATAGTTTATTTAAGGGTGATTGAGCTACGGACGAAAAATTTTAAGCTTTTTAAGCTCGGGATAAAACCCGAGCTTTTTTATTTTCTGGAATAATCGTCTTCCAACCTCACAATATCCTCTTCATTTGATGGATTTTCCGGGTCCACATGCATCCATATTTCAGCTACTATCCCCCAAGTATCTAAGCCTACTAGTCTGTGGCGTTCACCTTGTTTCAGGGATATTGTTTCATCAAGTTTCATTTGTTCTAAAGTTCCAAGTTCATCTGTTTTACTACGCACTATTCCAGACTCACCATTAATAAGCTTCCAAAGCTCAGCTCTGCGGAAGTGGTATTGCCAGGAAAGACGTGCCCCAGGTGCTACCAGCAAAAACTTAGGACTTAACTTTTGCTCCAATTGCTCTTCGGAAAGGTCTACATCCTCGAAAAAAAGATCTCTGAATTCACGGATTTGGCTTTCATCTAAAACAAAAAAACCACCCCATGGTCTAGTCTGATCCACCTTAGAGATTCTAAATCCTTTTACGGTCAAAAAGTCTTCAACTTTCTGAAAAACATCTTCCTTGCTAAGTCCAGAATTAATATCTATCAAATTCATACTTATTTTTAAAAATTCTAAGTTCAAAAATACTTAAATCATTCGAAAAACAAATTACCCAGAAGTAATCTCACATTTGAAATCTTTTGTGAAAAACAATATAACCCAATTCAAGAATTCCGCGAAATCATAATAAATAAAGTCGTGTTAACTTATTTTTTTAATAAAGTGCTTTTTTGAAATTCAAAAATTGCCGTAATTCAAGCACAACTTAGACCTATGAACCTAATAAACCCTCAGGAAATAATCGAAAAAATGGATGGAGTGGTAGAAATTAAAAGCTACCTCAACAAAATTAAGATTATTAAGAACTTATATACCAAAGGAGCCAATACAGCAAGCGAGATTTGCGCTGAAGTTGGAATCTCCTTACCTACTGTTAATTCATTACTCAGTGACTTAATTTCAAGTGGAGAGGTAATCAAACAAGGACGTGCAGAATCTCAAGGAGGCAGAAAGCCAGACTTGTACAGATTGGCGCCAGATGCCTTTTATGTGCTTTCTGTTGATCTTTCAAAGTTCAATATGAACCTTGCCCTTTACTCCTGCAATCACACAATTGTCATCCCAAAGGAGAGTCACAGAATAAGCTTAGACAACGAAAAGGAAACCTTTGAACATATCTGCCAGCTGATAGAGGCATACCTCATCAAAACCGGGATCCCAGCTCACAAAGTAATTGCGATGGGATTTTCTATGCCTGGCTTGACAGATTCGATTGGTGGAGTGAATTATACGTATTTAAGATTTGGGGAAAAAACTCTTCTTGAAAACCTAGAGACTAGATTTTCTAAAAAAATATTCCTTGAAAATGATGCACGCGCAATGACTTTAGCTGAATTCAAATTCGCAACTGATCATAGTCATAAGAATGTTCTTGGGCTCTTTATTGGCTGGGGAATCGGGCTGGGAATTATCATTGATGGGAAATTATACCAAGGTGCATCAGGTTTTGCCGGCGAATTCAGTCACTCACCTATCTTTGAATCCAGAGATGTGACTTGTATTTGCGGAAAAAAGGGCTGCTTAGAAGCTGTGGCATCTGGCACAGCTATCGTTAAAATGGCTGAGGCAGCCATTAAACTGGATAAAGACAGCATTTTAGCGAGAATGGCGAGAAATCACGAAGGTGACATAATGCCAAATTTAGTAGTAGATGCTGCCTTGTCAGGTGATCAGAGAGCAATTACCATTCTATCAGAAGCTGGTTTGGACCTCGGGCGAGGAATTTCCATGCTCATCCAGGTTCTAAATCCTGAGTTAATAATCATCGGCGGATCAGTGGCTGAAGCAAATCAATATTTAATCACTCCAATTCAGCAGGCTTTAAATATTTATAGTATGGCAAAATCACGGGAAAAGTCCAAGATCGTCCTTTACAAATTAGGCGAAGATGTTGGTCTTTTAGGTGGAGTTGCTGTTGTAAACGAAAAACTATTCGAAGATGTAATCAATTGATTGGACTAAATCTCGGTGTTGTAAATACTCATGCATTTCCTTATTACATCCAAAACAGTAGTACTACTGACTTTAGCATCTCTCATCCTTCTTCAGTCAGGAAACACCCTTTTAGCTCAATCTACTACTTCGAATTTTGAAAAATTATCCAATAAAAAGTCAGGTGTTTCTTTTAAAAATCAGCTAAAGGAAGACGAGGAAAATAATATCCTTCGCTACGAGTATTTTTATAATGGCGGCGGGGTAGCTGTAGGAGATCTGGACAACGACGGTTTAGAAGATATATTTTTTACGGCAAATATGTCATCCAATAAAGTTTACCGCAATCTTGGAAATTGGAAATTCGAGGATAAAACAAAATCTGCTGGAGTAGCAGGAAAGAACATCTGGACCACTGGGGTCAGTATGGCCGACGTGAACGGGGATGGTTTTTTGGATATCTACGTATGCTATTCCGGCAAAGGAAATCCTGAAGCAAGGGAGAATGAACTCTGGATCAATCAAAGTGATTTTACTTTCAAGGAGGAAGCAAAAGCTTATGGACTAGCCGATCCGTCAAATAGCACACAAGCCTTATTTTTTGATTTTGACAGAGATGGTGATCTGGACATGTACTTACTAAATCACCACATTGAGGCTATCAATGAACTTGAATTTAGTGAAGTGAAAAATATCCGACACCCTTATGCCGGTGATAAGCTTTTCAGAAATGACAATGGGAAATTCATCGATATCAGTGAGCAAGCAGGCATTAAAGGCTCGGCTTTGGGCTTTGGTTTGGGTATTATTTCGTCAGATGTAAATCAAGATGGCTGGCCAGACATTTTAATCACCAATGATTACATAGAGCCTGATTACCTCTATATCAACAATGGCGACGGCACATTTACTGATCGTTTGAAGGAATATTTTCAGCATATTTCTCACTTCTCTATGGGAGCTGATATCTCGGACATCAATAACGACGGCAAGCCAGACATATTCACTTTGGATATGCTCCCTAAGGACAATGAGCGTCAGAAACTACTCTATGGCCCTGAAAACTACGAGCAATATGCCTTGATGATAAAGGAAGGCTTCCACCATCAAAGTATGAGAAATATGCTTCAGCTAAGTCAAGGTGAAGGAATGTTCTCGGAAGTGGGCCAACTTGCAAACATTTCCAACAGCGACTGGAGTTGGTCTGCCCTATTTTTTGATGCAACAAATAATGGTAAAAAGGATCTGTTTATCACCAATGGCTATTATCGGGACTATACCAATCGAGACTTCTTAAAGTACAAAGGGGACTACTATTTCAAGCAAGCGATAGCAAATGAGAAGGCAGACACCCTTCATCTGGTGACTAGCATGACCTCCACCCCGATTCATAATTATATGTTCGAAAACACAGGAAACCTAAACTTTGTAGACAGATCGAAGGATTGGGGCTTTGGTGAAAAGGGGTTTTCAAGTGGCGCGGCATACGCTGATTTGGATAATGATGGAGATCTCGACTTGGTGGTCAATAACCTGAATGAGCAAGCTTCAATCTATCAAAATGTCAGCCCGAGTAAGAATTGGTTGCAAATTTCACTAAAAGACAATTCTGCAAATACACATGCGCTGGGGACAAAAGTTGAAGTATTTACTGGCTGGGAAAATCAAATCTTAGAAGTACAGCCTGTCAGAGGTTTCCAATCCTCGGTTAGTCCTAGACTTCAATTTGGATTAGGAGATATTACCACAGTCCCTTCAATTCAAGTTATCTGGCCAGACGGCTCCTTACAATTCCTCGAAAACATCCCTGCCAATCAGCACCTCACTATTCAAAAAGAAAGTTCTGGAAGTTTTCAGGCCTCCTCAAGGCCAGCTCCTTTGTTGAATAAAAATGATTTCGCTCCCGAATACAATCCTGGAATAAATCAATTTAATGACTTTAAGCGTCAGCCCTTGATGCTCACTATGCCAAGCTATATCAGCCCAGTTTTATCACAGGGTGACCTCAATGGTGACGGAAATCCAGAGGTATTTATTGGAGGATCAAAAGGTCAAGCTGGTAAAGTAGTTTCCTTCAAAAACGGAAGTTGGGAGAACTACTCTGGATTTAAATCGTCTAATGAATTTTCCGATGCAGTAGCTATTTTCGAGGATTTCAATGGAGATGGTGCTCAGGATTTATTTGTGGGTAGCGGCGGATATCATGATTACTTGGGTTCAGATGAATCCCTTCAGGATAGGCTTTATTTGAATGATGGTACTGGTAAACTCACACTACAAACCTCATTTCCTGAATACAAATTTAGCACAGGTACAGCCCAAGCTTTCGATGTAAACGGAGATGGAAACTTAGATTTATTTGTAGGAGCTAGATTGATACCAGGGCGATACCCTATCATCCCCGAAAGCAAATTGCTAATCAATGATGGCAAGGGGAATTTCACGGATCAGACTAAAGAATATCTACCAAATGCAGGAAAAATCGGATTAATCACTTCATCCGAGTTGATGGATTTGAATTCAGACGGAAAGATGGATTTGATTCTCGCAGGAGAATATATGCCGATCACTGTCTTGATCAATACAGGTGCTGGCTTAGAAGATAAAACATCCAGTTATTTCAGTTCATTGCTTTCGGGCTGGTGGAACACATTAATCAAAGCAGACTTGGATGGGGATGGGGACATGGATTTGATCGCCGGAAACTTTGGCCTCAACTCTCAATTCGTAGCAAATGAGAATAAAAAACTTCGGCTCTTCGCAGCTGATTTTGACCAAAATGGATCAATCGATCCAATCCTAGAATGCTTTGTAGGAGACAAAATGTATCCTTATCCTAGTCGTGATGAATTGCTAGATCAAATGGCAAGTATGAGAAGTAGATTCACAGATTATGCCTCCTATTCGAAAGCTACTATGGCTGATCTTTTTACCGTTCAGGAATTGGCAGATGCTCAGATTTTGGAGGCAAACACATTAGAATCAGTAGTTTTAGAAAACACGGGAAGCGGATTCCAAGTCAAATCTCTTCCAAGACTAGCTCAATCATTTCCTATCTTTAGTATTTTACCAATCGATCTAAATCAGGATGGAAATTTGGATTTGATTCTAGGAGGTAACCAATCCTATACTCGAATACGGATCGGATTGATGGATGCTGGACTAGGTCTGGTACTGATTGGTGATGGTGAAGGAAATTTCACTCCACTTAGTCCAGCCGAATCTGGTCTAACTATCAAAGGAGATATAAAATCTATTTTGCCTATTAAAACAAATACAGGAATCCAACTTCTCTTTGGAATCAATCAGCAACCTCTAGAAAGCTATACAATCAGATGAGAAAACTCCTAAAATCATCTTTTGCTTCACTAATACTACTCGGCTTGGCAATGAGTACTTCATTTGCTAAGCCCAAGGATGTCAACTGGCCCAAACTCTATTCGCAAGAACTCTTTCATATTACAGAAGTGATGGTGACTGATGTGGCAAGCCCCCCCGTTGCTGCACGGATTTATGCCTATTCCAATCTTGCTGCATACGTGATCGCAAAAGGATTTATAGATGGTTTTGAAAACCAAGACCTCTTAGAACATGCGTATTTAGAAGACCAAGATTGGGAAATCTCAGATCCAGCGATCAGCTCTCCTGAATTTGCGGCAATATATGCCATGCTGAAAGTCGGCGAAGCTATCATGCCTTCTGGCTATCTTTTGAAAGAAAAACAATCTGAGTGGACAGAAATTGCTTTAAAGGCAAAAATAATTTCTAAAAAAGAACTTCAGGCACATGTGACATTTGCACTGTCTGTGGCTGCCAGAGTGATGGAAGTCGCTAAAAAAGATGGGTACCTTCAACTTTCAACTTTGACCCGCTATACTCCTCAATCGGGAGAAGGATTTTGGTATCCAACGCCCCCTGCTTACATCGCCGCTGTAGAACCTGAATGGAAAACCATCAAACCCTTTTTTATACAGAATCTGGAAGAGTATGAACCCGCTCCGATGGCTGCTTTTGACATGAGCAAAGGCAGTTCATTTCATAAGCAATTGATGGAAGTCTATAACACTACGAATGAATTAGATGAGGAAAGAAAGTTGATCGCTAATTTCTGGGATTGCAATCCATTCAAAGTTGAGTTTTCAGGACACATGGCTATTGGAGTGAAGAAAATTTCTCCGGGAGGACATTGGATCGGAATCACCGGTATTGCTGCGCAAAAAGCAGGACTTTCATTTGCTGAAACAGCCTACGTCCACGCACTTGTGGGCCTGACACTTCACGATGCTTTTATCTCTTGCTGGAAAACAAAATACGAAACTGATAGAATAAGGCCTGAGACTGTTATCAATCAGAAGATAGACCAACGTTGGAAACCTCTTTTGCAAACGCCGCCATTTCCCGAATACACCTCAGGCCACTCCGTGATCAGCAGAGCTTCTGCCGTTGTTTTGACAGGTTATTTTGGGGACAATTTTGATTTTATTGATAGCTCGGAAACCTACTTTGGTCTTCCGGAAAGGCCTTTCAAATCCTTTTTACTAGCTTCCGAAGAGGCTGCTATTTCTCGGCTTTACGGAGGGATCCACTTTCGGGATGCAATCGAAGAAGGGATTAAACAAGGAGAAAAAATCGGAGAAATGGTCTGGTCTAAAGTTGGAAGAAATTAAACATTAAATTCCCAGTCTATGCGTTTTATTCACTCGATTTCCCTTTTTTCATTTCTCATTACGCTGGTATATTGTACTTCTTGTGAAACAAAAACTGAAGAAAAGGAGATAACTTCTGCTCCTTCCAAACCCAATATCGTCTTAATTTTTGCTGATGATATGGGTTATGGCGATTTAGGAGTGTACGGAGCCACAGAATGGAAAACTCCAAATCTCGACCAACTTGCAGCTGATGGTGTTCGGTTTACCCAATTCTATGTGCCCCATGCAGTTTGTTCTGCATCTAGGGCAGCACTTTTAACAGGAACATACGCTAATAGATTAGAGATTTTTGGAGCTTTGGACCATACTGCACAGCATGGTTTGAATCCTGAGGAAACGACCATCGCAGAGATGCTAAATGCAAATGGCTATGCCACTGGAATGGTAGGAAAATGGCATTTGGGGCATCGCGCTCCTTTTCTCCCTACCGAGCAAGGATTTGATTCCTATTATGGGCTTCCATACTCCAACGACATGTGGCCGCATCACCCTGAAGCTAAGGATTATTATCCCCCGCTTCCTTTATATAGAAATGCTGTCGTGATCGACACACTTGACGATCAAAGTATGCTTACTACTAATTACACAGAAGAGGCTATCAAGTTTATAGAGGAAAGTAAAGATAAACCCTTCTTTTTGTACTTGGCACATAGTATGACCCATGTACCACTTTATGTTTCTGATAAATTCAAAGGCAAATCTAAACAGGGTCTTTACGGTGATGTGATGATGGAAGTGGACTGGTCTGTGGGTCAAGTAAGAAAGAAAATAGAGGAATTAGGCCTTGCCGAAAACACGATTATAATTTTCACTTCAGACAATGGACCCTGGCTTTCTTACGGAGGGCACTCTGGCAAAACTGGAGGGTTAAGAGAAGGAAAAGGAACTTCTTGGGATGGCGGCATCCGTGAACCAGGGATCTTTGTTTGGCCTGATCATTTTCCTGCGGAGAAGGTAGAGGAACAAGCTGCTATGACAATTGACATTCTTCCAACTTTAGCTGAGATCACGGGTTCTCAACTCCCTGAGTTACCAATCGATGGTAGAAGTATCTTATCTATGCTGGAAGGGAAAGACTTGGAACCAAAGCCCTATTTCGCATACTACAACAGAAATGAGTTGCAAGCAGTAATTTTTGGCAAATGGAAACTTATTTTGCCTCATGACTATAGAAGTATCCCGGAAGGAACAACTATGAGGAACGATGGGATTCCAGTAAAATACCACATGCTGAAGTTGGAAAAAGCAGCACTTTATGATCTTAGTAGTGACCCCAATGAGACGACTGATGTATCAGGAAGTAACTCTGAAATCTTGGCAAAATTGATTCAGTTTGCTGATGAGGCAAGAGCGGATATGGGTGATGCCTTGACAAAATCTGAAGGAACTGGATTAAGAAAGGCAGGAAGAGTGGAATAAACTCACTTGCTTTCAGTTAATACCCTTCCTTGCCAATCCACTTCAATAGAAAAAGGATCCAATAACTCATCCAGCAAAACTGAAACTTGCTGTCTATTGAGTTTGATTTCACTGGTAAATTCACCGGCTAATCCTCTCCGTTCCCACGCTTGGGCTATGACCAATAAAGCAGTATTCGGCTGAATAATTTCTACTAGATTTTGAAAGCTTCTCCCCGTCAAATACGCTCCAGAAGCTCCCCAAAAATCTGTTAAGCTTGGATATAATGGTCTCAATCCATCGACTAATTCATATTCGGTTACCCTTCGATCCGGATAAAACCAAGTTTGATTTGCCCAGAGATAAGGCACTCCTTCTCCTTTCAACACCCCTGTAGCTCCGATTTTCTGCATTGCTTGAAAATGTTCGTCCTCAGGCCTCATATCCAAAAAAGGCATGATATAAGCATTCTGATCCAACAGCAACTGTTGCACTTCGCGGATGGAAACGTCTTCCAATTCCTTCTTTTCTCTGACCGCTACTGATGCTAAAATCCCGGCAGCATGACCAATACCCAATACCACAGGTTGAAGTCTTGTGGCACCATTCACAATATTCGATACCGAAATACTCTTTTCTGCAAGAATCAAAGCTGGATGATCTTTTGGTATCAATGCTCCTAAAGGCACAGTATAGGAAGGCACTCTAATCTTAATAAAATCAATCGCAGGAGCTTCAAGGTTCTTTTTGTGGTGATGATCTATTGTATAATCTCCAACCACAACGCCAGTGCGATAAAGTGGACTAGGCGCTTCATAAGGAGTTCGTACATAGGGCAATGTAAAATCAACCAATCCATAATACCTTCTGGACTCGCGATGGTAGGGAATCATCGGTAAATTATCTCCCGTCGGATATTCATCCTCTGCAATTCCCAAATGCTGATAGCCAAGATCATGTTGGATGTAATAAATAAACCTTAGGCTTGCTTCTTTTGCTGCTTTTAAAGCTGCCCTACGATCCTCAGGATTCATCTCAACCATGTTGATATAGTAGTCATTTCCGCAATTCGGCCAATTGATCATGTATTTACCATTCGGGAGCTTGCCATAGTTAAGCATCTTATCACAATCCAATGTTGGAGCATTATTCGATATAGGATCAGCATGGGAACAGGCACATGCAAACTCTTCAGGATCATAATTGGAAGGCTTCCGAATAGTTTTATCCGCACCTTTCCCGTAATCCTGAAGTGTCACCACATATGTCAGATCCTGGATGATAGTATTACTATTCACTGGCGCAAAGGTTTCCCCAATTTCATCTCTGGCATCCATACCTAATCTATAGGGCAAGCCCTGAGATGCAGCTACATCTCCAAGTTCGGTCGCATCAATTAACATAGGGGCTATCACTTCATAAAGTTGCCCATTCTTATAATAAGAAACCGTCCAGCCTAGTTCAGAATAACTTGCAGATTTCCAATTACTATTAAAGGAAACTGTCAAATCATCAACTGACTTTGTCACTTCCTGAAGAATTTGGTTTCCTACTTTGGGTTCGAAAAGGGTGTTACTCACCCAGCCAGTTGCTAGTTTTTCAGGTCCTCCATAGTATTCTTCCAATTTCGATTTGAATTCACCCCAAATGCCTGATGGAAGCTTGTGGTTTCCATCTATGGCTGAAACTCCAGCTGATGTGAGCATTCCGCCTAGCCAAGTAGTAGGCTCAATAATTAAAGTATTGGTGCCTAATCTACCGGCTGCAATTCCTGCTGCTGTCCCGCTTGCTCCACCTCCTACTATAATCAAATCGTACTTTTCCTGTGCATAAATGGATGATGACAAAACACATAGGAAAACAACAACGAACGTTTTTAATTCAATTGACTTCATACATCACTTTTCTAAAAAAGGCAAACAAGCTCCGATTAATGCTGCCCTTTCTCCCAATTCCGAAATAGTAAAAGAAACCGGATAGCCCATTGTTTCCAAATAACTCTGTGTTGAAGGAAGGTAGTTTTCTGACGCCAGACTTATCTTACCTCCCAGCACTACTCCTTCCGAATGTAAACGGATCAAATACGGAAATAAAAACTCTCCCAATGCTCTACCAAACGTTTCAAAAATATTTTTGGTGGCATCCAAATCAAAATCAGGCGAAAGAAGATCCTTCACTCCTGAAATCTCCAATCCAAATTTTTCAAAAGCATACTTTTTGAACCAAGCAGTTCCCAAATAATCCTCAGCAATTCCGTCTCGAAATGGTGCTGTCCAAAGCTTGGCATCTTTCACCACATCATGGATTTTAATAGCAGAACCGAGTCCTGTCCCTAAGGTGATCCCAATAGAGTTTTGAAAATCTCTACCTGCTCCAGCATAACTTTCACCAGATAAAAATGCCTCAGCATCATTAGTAAAAGCTATTTGGGATGCTGGGATACCCAAACTTTCTGCTAATAAATTTTTCACAGAAAGCTGATATAGCGAAGCCATTTTACCTTGTTCCTTAATCAGAGATATTCCATTATCGTAATCGTAGGGTCCCGGCATGGCAATTCCTACTTGATAGTTTATAGATTCTCCCGCGGCTTTTCTTACAACCTCGGTCCAAGCTGAAATGATAGCTTCCTTGGATCCGAAAGTATCTACATCAGCTTCCTGAAAGCAATCAAAAGAAGCCACTCGATCTCCTAAGATTACTTTTGCCGCAGAGATATGTGAACCTCCGATATCTACACCAATCAATTTCATAAGCTACAGCTCTTGAATAAGTACAATAGGTTAGAGCTATCCTTTATCTCTTCCTCTAAATTTGGGAAGCAATTCTCAAAATCCCATTTGATACCTTTCATATGATTATAATTTGTCCTTTAAAGGCCATATGGAATCTCGCATACAATATAATCATCCCAGTGTGTGACGTTTGAGTCATGCTCGATTTCATCATTTCAAAATTGTTTAATGGCTTTACTATTGATCTGGTAATTTCAGATTATTGACTTGATAAATTTAATTCATAATGAACTAAGATAGATATAAATCAATCTCAAGCATCAAGCTTAAAACACCAGTACTATTTCCATCAGCAACAGAGCCTAAGTCATGGCATTTTGATAAAAGATAAAACAATAGAAACTAAAATAGAACAACGTGTTTCATTAATCCAAATACGTTTTAAAAAAGGATAGAGGCTTTGAACTTAATCAAAACCTCTATCTAAAGACTCTAGTTATAATTTAGTTGAATGAAAGGAATTAATTATCTACATCCCACCATACGTTATTAATCCAAGTATCACCTCCCATATTAGAGATTGCATTAGCCAGTCCTTGAGGATTGGTAGTGCTTTCTGAAGCAGGGTAAAGTTGTCTTCTTGGGATTTGACCTGATGAGAAATTACCAGTATAATTTACTGCGTTCAATTCAGGATAACCCGATCTTTTCCAGTTATTCCACGACTCCACAAAGTTGGCTAAGATACCTGTGGTAGCCCAGATCTGAGTATTGATCATTTCCAGGGATGCAGATGTGCTGCTAGTATCCAATGGATTTGCAGCTGCAAAATCTGAAGCCTCTGATGCAGAAACTGATCCTCCACCGAATTTACCAATGGTGGTCATAGCTCCTTCCAATCCAGATGCATAATAAGAAGACGCAGTACCTGGGACAGAGAAGCCTCTCGTAGCTGCATCAGCTAGTAAAAACTGGATCTCAGCGTAAGTCAAAATGAATACCGGTGCATCTCTATCTCTATAGATGGCTGTAGGTCTAGAATACTTACCAATAGGAGCGACATCATCACCAGAACCTGTAGGTCCAGGATAATTTGGAGCGTTGGTGATATCTGTAGCACCACCTCTTAGATCATAACCATTTGGCATTCCAATCTGAGCACTAGGATCGTTATTTCCTTCTGCTCCGCCATTTCTATTAGCTGCAAGTCCCGGCTCTGGAACTTCAGAAATGATAGGCAAACGAGGATCATTATTAGATTTAAGGAAATCAATCATTTTCTGTGACCAACGTACCTCGTATACATCATCAACTACATTCAATGCGTTTGCGCTAGAATTAGCATATCCATTATTTTGATCTGACACCAATACTGCTTCGTCATCTGTAGATGTAAAAACTCCGCCAGCAATAGCTTTCTGCACATAAGACTGAGCAGTAGATGGATCGACCTCAACTAATCGCATTGCCATACGCAACATGATAGAATAGCCTAATTTTTTCCATTTAACTAAATCGCCTGAATAAAGTACATCGTTTTTGATTTGATCACCTGACTCATTAATAGCAGAAAGTGCTCCTTCAAGACCCGATAGCATTGCCATATATGCTTCAGATTGCGAATCATACTTAGGCTGAGTAATTCCAGACTCAGCCTGTAATGCTTCAGAATATGGAAGATCGCCATACACATCAGAAACAAAAGAAAGAGTCAACACCTTCCATATTTCACCTACAGCGACCAAATTGGAAAATCCCTTCTTTTCAGCAAGAGCCTGCATCTGATATACTCTTGAAGCTGCAGAGTATCCATCATTCCAAACACTTTGGATATAACTATTGGTACTTCCAGAAGCTACATACTTATCTGCATTTGAATAGTAATTTGCTCCTCCTGTAGAAGTAGAAGCCATTACCTGTACCCACATACTTTGGAAAAGAATTGCTCCAGTATAACCGGTCATCATATTACCATAGTTATACGACACTGTCGGTAAGATCAAGTTAGGATCAAAGACATTTCCATCTGCACGGTTTGGATCTGTATTGATTTCCGCGAAATCACCGTCACAGCTAGATACGGCTAATAAAAAACCCGTAAGAAATATGCTTATATATTTTTTCATATTAATTCAATTTGAAATTAAGGTTAAACCCAAAAGATCTAGTGCTTGGAAGGTTTCCACCTTCAATTCCAGTGTAGCTAATATTTGAACCAAAATTAGCTTCAGGGTCTATATTTTTAGCTTTACGCATCAAGAATCCTAGGTTTCTTCCCACTAGAGATGCACTTAAACCTTTCAAGATAGGAGTATTTCCAAACCATTTTGCAGGAAAGGTATAGCCCAATGTCAACTGTCTCAACTTAATGAAATCGCCATCCACAACACTGGTACTTGTCACATTTTGCGCCAAAGTTCTATAATACTCTTCTGCAGGTGCAGTTACTCCACCATTAGATACACCTGATTCTCTACCTTCTAGGGTAACTTGGTTTAGGCCTCTGAAAATTGAGTAAAACTCAGTAGCAGAAAGCACTTTGTTACCAAAGTTGTAGTCTATCAAGAATGAGAACGAAATACCTTTGTAGTTCAATTCGTTATTCCATCCACCATATAATGTTGGCAATACTGTACCCATATTGATCAATTCTCCACGAACAGGAAGTCCTGCCTCATCCACCATGATACTTCCATCAGTATTATATGCATAATCATATGCTCTGATCTGAGGGCCTGATTCACCTACCACATAGGCGGTTATTGCATTTCCTAGAGTACCTCTATTTTGTCCCAAGTTGATAGGATTGTTATTCGGATCTGTACTTAGTATTTCATTCTTGACATTTGACAAGTTGAATGATGACTTCCACATGAAGTTTGTGGTTTGAACTGGCGTACCTGTCACCAACACCTCTAATCCCTTGTTACTAGTTGATCCAGTCGCTACCACTGAGCTATTGAAGCCAGAGGTGATGCTCAAATTGGCATTCATGATCTCATTGTGCGTTTCCTTCTGATAATAAGCTATATCAAAACCTAATCTATTGTTGAAGAAACTAAGATCAACACCGAATTCGACTTCACTAGTAGTAAAGGGCTTAAGATTCAAATTAGGAAGAGATGTTGGAGACGATCCTGCCGGTACACCATTGTATGAATTTGCAGAATTGTAATAGAAAGTACTTTGATACGCATCAAATGGCTCACCGCTAGTTACTGCATAAGATGCTCTCAATTTACCAAAATCCAGAGCAGGCATATCAATTAATTGATCGAACACAAATGCTGCTGCTACTGAAGGTGAGAAAATGCTATTGTTGTCAGTTGGCAATGTACTATAGACATCATATCTACCAGTGGTAGTCAACGTCAAGATATTGTTGTAGCCAATTCCAACAGAGTAATATGCAGATTGAACTTCTCGCTCGTTATAACCATATGATCTAGAGAATGCCTCTACGTTGAAAGGAGAATACAAGTAAGGAAGTACGAAACGGCTTCCGCCTACACCTACTGATTCAAACTTGTTATTTCTCATATTTGCGCCTGCAAGTACATCTAGATTTAGCTTACTTGTCAAATCAAATTTACCACCTACAATACCGTCTATGTTTGTTTCAGATATAGTGGATTGCCCTCTTGCATTTAACCCCCCTTGCAAGTTTGCAGAATAGGCAAGTCCGGAAGGATCTATACTAAAAAAATCATCGTTGGAAGCATCATTCCCCAGCCTTATCATTGCAAAAATATCCTTAGTAAAACTATATTTTGTAGAAATAGCAGAGATTGTTCGTTTTCTCCCTACATCATTAATCCCTTGATTGACAATAAAATAAGGGTTTGTTACATAGATATCATCACTAAACACTGTTTCAGCACCATTATCTAAATTATAACCAGGTGCGAAAATACCTTGGCTAATATTTGGTGCCAGAAGTAAAAAGTTGTTTGGATTCTTAGGTCCATCACTTAGGTTAGGCACATTTGTAGATTGTTGATCAATGTAATTGATCATTGCGGTTACATTCAATTTATCAGTAATGTTTTGCTCTACATTCAAATTGATTGTTAAACGATCCACACCACTATTAGGTACAATAGATTTAGCATCTAGATTAGACACAGACATTCTGAAAGATCCGTCGGTTCCCAATCCTTTAGAGATCGATACAGTGTTTGTAAAGTTTGTTCCGGTTCTGTAAAAATCGATGTAGCGATCATTAGAAGGAGAATATGGATACTGGTTTCCGTCAAAACCAATGACCTGGCTACCATCCATTCTTGATCCCCAAGCCAAACGTCCTGTGGTCTGAGCATCAGTAGCTGTAGTCGGTTTCTGACCTCCAGTACCTTGACCATATTCCTGCTGAAAATCAGTAAAATCCACTGGATTTTCAGCCATATAGTTCATAGTATAGTTCAAAGACCAATCGCCACCTTTAGCTCCTTTTTTGGTAGTGATCAAAATGACACCGTTTGAAGCTCTGGAACCGTAAAGTGCAGAAGCAGCCTGACCTTTCAAGACTGTCATTGTCTCGATATCATCTGGACTCAAGTTACCAATACCGTCACCACTATCTGCGCCACCCCACTGTCCAGCAGAGCCTCTTTGGGTGTTATCCATAGGAATACCGTTGATCACATATAATGGAGACCCAGTACCGCTGATACTTGGCAATCCTCTTAATGTGATCTTAGAAGTTCCACCTGGACCACTGTTAGTTCCCTTTACCACCAAGCCTGCAACTCGGCCGGCTAGGGAGTTAGCCACATTGGTTTCACGAGCTGTAGTTAAGGATTCACTCCCTACTTCAGTTACTGAATAACCTAAGGTCTCCTTTTCCTTGCTAATGCCTAAAGCGGTCACTACCACTTCAGACAATTCACTGGCATCTTCATCCAGTACAACGTTCAGTTCAGTCAAATTACCTACCGGAAATTCTTGCGAAGCAAATCCGATAAACGAAAAAACCAAAACAGAACTGGGACTTACAGAGATCGAATACTCACCGTCTATGTTGGTGGTGGTCCCTGTCTGATTACTTTTGTCCAGGATAGTCACTCCTGGCATAGGCAAGCCGTCCGTCGATGCGGTGACGACGCCTGTGAGCATTCTCATCTGGTCTTGAGCATTAGCCGAGAGGCTCAACATCATAACCAGAGCAAATGCTATTAGTAACAATTTTCTCATAGTGTGGAATTAGTTGTTAGAAATAATTAAAAGAAATTTGTGTTGGCTTTTATGCCTTACCTAAACACCAGGCAATAAAAGTGAGGATACATTAAAATCATAATTATGATTAACCTGTGCAACTTTAATTAACTAAGTAGAACCTGTACAGTTTTGTAGAACCTGTACAGTTTTATCTACTTTTAAAATCCCGTTAGGTAAAGCTAAAAATTTCAAAAAACTATTCAAAAACTATTCGACGATATTTTATCACAAAAGCCAATCATTTTTTTAATTTTTTTAAAAAAGATCAAGTTTGTAACTAATTATTTTTTAAAAAATATTCAAATTTCTCATTACATCTCTCCCTTTTACCAATTCCGTGTCAATCTTAGACCTCCTAGTTCTTTAAACTATTAAATGGAAAAAAGCCTCTCATATAAATGAGAGGCCTTTGTTTACTACTATAACCCAATCTAATTCTAATTCATATCCCAGAAAACCGTATTGGTCAACTTATCCTGTGGCTGAACCACTGAGTAGTTTTCCATATTATATGTTTGCTCAGATCCTGGATACATCCAACGTGAAGGAGGAAGATTTTGCTGGTTTGAATTATCAACCCAGAAATCCAATTCTACCTTACCTAGTCTTCTTAATTCATGCCAGTTTTCGTTTGACTGAACAACATTGAAGTGAAGCCATTTCTGATCTGCGATGAGAGACAATTTCTCATCCATACCGGTGGCAGCACCCCAAGCAATTTCATCCATAGCTAAATAATCTCTAAAAGATCCATCAGTCGGTTGCACTGGTACAGGAGACTCAGCATTATTTGAAATGCTTCTCAAATAAAGGTAAAAACGAATTGACTGGTTTATAGCCTCCTCATAATGTGATTTTGCCTTAGCATCTTGTCCTTCTTTCAAATAGTATTCTGCCGCCATCAAATGAACCTCAGATGCAGTAATAAGGATACCTGGAAAATATTGGTTTCTGCTGATAGTTGAGAAATTGTAAACACTCAACGTTTGGGTTAGCACTAAAGCATTTTGTTCTGTAGGGTTCATCAATGGATCAAGCCCCATATATTCGCCTTCTGCTTCAAGTCCCGGTTGAAATACATAAGTCAATCTAGGATCTTCATTACCTACCATATGATCCAAAATTGCCTTGCCCGCAATATTACCGTCCCAATCTTCCAAACCACTACGGAAATCATTTCCACCAATCACTGTCCCTACAGAGTAAATATCCCACATGACATTACTTTCATTATCTGATACAACAGGAAATTGTGAAGGGTTAGACAAAATAGAGGCAATTTCAGATTTAGCTCTAGCGCTGAATTCGGGAGTTCCACTTACCCTAGTCAGCATTCTTAATCTTAGCGAATTGATATACTTTAACCACATATCAATGTCCCCGTTATTAACCAAATCTTGGGTTTTGAATTCCGCCTCAGTCGCAGCATTTATGCTTAAAGAACCCATTTCATCTGCAAAGCTCGCCAAATCATCTAGCATTGCACTGTAGATATCACTGGCTTTATCATAACCCGCATAGGATTTAGAATAATCTCCACCATTTATACTAAGCATACCTGCTTCAGACCAAGGAATATCACCATGTAAATCCACAATTTGCTGGGTATGATCATAGAAATAAGTTGCCGCGGCCATCATGAATACCCGATTCTCTTGCTTTTTCTCATCAGTTAACCCATCATACACTTTCTGCAGCTCTCTGTATTGAGCCATGAAATTGTAGAAATTGTCCCATCTGTCATTTACTGCAGCAGAACCAGGAACATACTGGTTTTCAACATTTACCCATCCTACTGCCTGAGTATATCTGTTAGACGTGATTCTTTTGATCACAAAGTAATCCCAATAAGACGGTAATACAGATTGGCGGTTAGACATAATCATACCAGTAAACTGCTTTCCTACTGTAGTACTAGCGAGCTTGGATGGATCAGAATAATCATCTGCAAAGTCATCTATTGTACAGCTAGTTAAGCCGCTGATCAATAGGGTGTATATAAATATTTTCTTAAAATTCATGTTCATATGTTTTTAACTTAACCAACAATTAGAATTTAGCTCTTAACATTACACCATACGTTCTGGTAGCTGGATTTGTACCCGCACTAGTCAGCGTCTGAGTCCATCTTGATCCACCTGTTAATACTTCTGGATCTAGGTCCTTTATATTTCTATACAGGAAAAACAAGTTTCTACCATACACAGATAAATTGACATTGGAGGCTCCGATTTTAGAAGTGATGTGATTTGGTATTGCATAAGCCAAAGACAATTCTCTCATTTTGATGTAATCATTATCCTGGATATACAATTCATATCTCGATTGGCTATACTGAGGTCCACCCCAGTTATACGTATTCCAATAATAGTAAGCCTGGGAAATCACATTGGTGTTAGTAGAGCCATCAGCTGCTACACCATCCATTAGCATACCATCATGATACACAGCTTCTCCATTAGGACCCTGAGCTGTAGAATGAGGCACACCTACACCTTGTCCGTCAGCATTTTGGTAGTAAGCCAATCCTCCACTAGCTTCATCCATATAGTTCAAACTTTCCTCTGTTAGACCACGGCTGATCATCCAATTGATCCCTGTAGGCATTACACTACCGCCGATCTGGAAATCCATCACAGCTGATAAACTAAAGTTTTTGTAATTGAAATTATTGATGATGCCACCCACAGCATCAGGCATAGCATTGCCTACTTGCACCCAGTTCTGATCATCGATCTTGTATAAGCCGTTTGGTTGAACAATTTTGTCTCCATTGTCGTCAAGTGCAATAGGTCTAGCGTAGAAATCACCCATTGGACGGCCTACTACAGATCTAAGCTGTGCCGCATTTCCGTCATAATCAGCATGCAATAGTTCAGAAGCACCGTTTGCTAGCTGCTCTACTTTGTTTATGTTTCTAGCTAAGTTAATAACTGCATTCCACTGGAAGTTTGGCGTTGCAATGATGTCACCAGTCAACTGAATTTCAACTCCAGTATTTCTTAATGTACCAATATTTGTAAGTACTGAACGAGCTCCAGACGTTGAAGGCAAGGTCAATGGTAAGATCTGATCACGAATCTGCGCATTATAATAAGATATATCCAAACCAAAACGGTTGTTAAAGAACCTAGTATCTAAGCCAAATTCAAACTCATGCTTTTGTTCCGGCTTGATTAAGTCATTTCCAAAAGATGAAGGCAATTCAGTATAAAGCACATTGGCTCCACCTGTTTGCTGTACACCCAAAGTATTCTGAGTATAGGCAATATTCGCTCGATAGATATCAGGATAATTACCAACTATCCCCCAAGAACCTCTCAACTTTGAGAAAGTAATAAATTCAGGTAATGTAAATGCGTCTGAAATAGCAAGAGCTGTATTGACAGAAGGATAGACAAAAGCATTATTATCAGGATTCATAGTAGAGATTCTATCTCTTCGAATTGTACCTTCTACAAACCAAATATTTTTAAAGTCAAAGTTTGCAGTACCAATAAATGCATCAATAGTTCTGTATGAACGGTCGGAGCTATTATTAGGAAGGTTTGTTGAAGCAACTACATCAAAGAGGTTCTCAGTACTCAAACCACCATTAGTACTTCTACCTATGCTGCTGAAACTTTCAGTTCTTGCTGTATAGCCTGCCATCGCACCTATAGTAATCTCATCCGTTATTGCTTTCTTATAATTAAGCATCAAATCACCGTATAGTATGCTAAATAATTCAGTTAACATACCAAATGATCCAGATGGACCAAAGGCTAAAGGTCTTTCTGTTGCATTTTTGTCTTCGGAATATCTGCTGGTGAAATCTGTTGAAATACGTGCTCTCAAATTCAAATCAGTTGAAATCTGAAACGTATTGGTCAAACTTCCAATCACTCGATCACTAGTTTCTGAGGATTGATTTTTATTAACTCTCCACACATAATCCGCAATATCTCCTCTGAAACCATTTCCAGTAATATTTTCATCAGGAGTCAAACTCTGGCCATTGCCTGTCACAAAACGATAACCTCTACTAGTCTGATATTTGTCTAAGTACCAAGCTCCATTATCAAAACGGGTCATCATACCGCCGAAATTATTGATCATACGATCAATTGAGTAAGGACGGTTTTCAGTGTTCTGATTGATATAGTTAATCATCAAATCAGTCTTTAGCCTTTTGCTAACATTATAGCTAGCGTTAAGGTTAACAATGTTCTTGCTGTTTTTAGAATTCAAACTCAAAGACTCATTGTCCTGACGTGTCAAAGAAAGACGGAAGTTTGAAATATCCGTAGCGTTGGAGATGGCAACGTTAACTTGAGAACTTACTGGACTATTGAATAATGCAGCATAATTATCCTCCTGAGCAACATAAGGTCTTGAAATACCATCCCATGCCAACATAGGCTGACCATCAAACTTAGGACCGAAGTTAACAGTAGCATTAGGAACAGTACGAATGCCATTTTCGGTATAATTAAAGCCATCCTCAGCCTGTCCCAAATCAGCAATATGCGAATGTATGCCAGGCCCCCGTACATTTTGGTATCTTGGCAAGTACGCAATATTATCTACAGAAAAATTGGTATTAAAATCTACTTGCATGCCATTTTTGCCTGCCTTACCTTTCTTTGTAGTAATCAATACAACGCCATTCACAGCTTCGGATCCGTACAAAGCGGCAGCAGAAGCACCTTTTAAGATGGAGATATTATCGATATCAGCAGGGTTGATATCCAACAATCCATTACCTCTCAAACGCTGATCTCCCCAATAGTCATTATTGGTTACTTCTTCATTTCGAATCGGAACACCGTCCAAAACAATTAGAGGCTGGCTTTTACCTGTAATAGAGTTAATACCACGAATTTGAATATTGACAGCAGATGTTGCTCCACCTGCACTAGTTTGGATTTTCACACCAGCAGCCTTACCATACAAAGCAGAAGCTACGTTCGGTGTACCTACTTTTACCAGGTCGTCAGCATTAATTGTACTAGTAGCATATCCCAGAGACTTTTGTGCTTTGTCCATTCCGAAGGCGGTTACTACAAATTCAGAAAGTTCGCTAGCATCCTCCTTAAGGGAGATATTGACTTCTGTTTGATTTCCAACTGTTATTTCTTGAGTAGCATACCCAATAAAAGAAAAAATAACAACTGAATTTGGTCCTACCGAAATAGAATACTCACCATCTACATTTGTAGTGGTACCGGTCTGGTTTGTCTTGTCCAAGACTGTGACGCCAGGCATTGGAAGACCGTCCTCTGTCGCGGTCACTACTCCCTTTAATATTCGCTGCTGAGCTTGAGTTGATACCGAGAGGCTCAAAATCATGACCAGAGCGAAAGCAAATGATAAAACTTTTTTCATAGCTGGTAATTTGAGGTTAACAATAATAAATACTTAATGCCATGCTCCATCGTCCGATTTTCGTGATGAATTGCTGGTAGAGGTTGTTCCATACTAGTTTGATTGGAGTTTATGATAAAATTATTGACGCCAGCACTCCAGCAATTTTTCTATGTATCACTGCTCAAGAAGTTTAGCGTCTCATAAAGCTAGAAAAAACATATTTCTATCAAAACATCTAACTGTATTTTTTTTGTAAAACAGATGATATTAACATATTTTTTCTGTTAAGTAATCATATGAATAACTCATTTTTCCCTATTTGAGCCAATTATTGAATAGATTTTTGGTATGTATAGTAATACGGAAAGAAATTTATCAGAACATGTGAAACAAGGATATTTTTTTTAACTTAAAAAATTAGTGAATTTAAACTTGTAATTGTCGAATGATGAAATACTTAAGACAATGTTTATTGAGAGCTTATAATGATTTAAATAAGTCAGTCTCTAAAAAATTAAGCAAAAAAAAACCGTCCCTCACGGGACGGCTTTCAATATCAGATATAGAAAAACTTATCTAAGAAAAAGCATTTCTCTGTATTTCACTAGTGGCCATGATTCATCATCCACCAATAGTTCCAATTTATCTACAGCATATCGGATTTTATCGAAATAAGCTTCCTTGACATCTGTCTGATATCCTTTAGCCATTTTTACGATATCTTCTTCCTTATTCAGCTTCTTACGGGCTTCTACCATTGCAGTAATGTTAGCTTTCAAAGATTCGATATGTTTTGAAACTTCTTTGATCGTCTCTACTGCTGCAGTGTGATCCAAACCTAGACCTTTCAAACCATTTGCATTTTGAATGATTTTGTTTTGGTATAGAATAGCCGTTGGAATAATATGATTTAATGCCAAATCTCCCATGACACGACCTTCAATCTGGATCTTCTTCATATAGTTCTCTAGCATGATTTCATGACGGGCATGAACCTCAATACCATTCATTACATTGTGCCTTTCGAAAAGCTCTTTTGTAGCTTTGGCAGCGTACACGTCCAATGCCAACGGAGTCGACTTCAAGTTAGACAAGCCTCTTTTCTGTGCTTCTGCTGCCCATTCGTCTGAGTAGCCATCGCCTTCAAATCGTACTTTCTTACTATCCTTGATGTATTTTCTCAATACATTTACTATCGCAATTTTCTTTTCCTTACCAGCACTCATCTCTTTCTCGATGTCTTTGGCCATTTCAGCCAATACATCCGCAACAATTACGTTCAGAACAGTCATTGGTCCAGCCACGTTAGCCTGAGAACCTACTGCACGGAATTCAAATTTATTGCCTGTAAATGCGAATGGAGAAGTTCTGTTTCTATCAGTATTGTCAAGAATGATTTCAGGAATCTTAGAGATACCCAACTTCATATACATGTTATCACCTTTCTCGATTTTGATATTTCCATTTTTCTCAAGCTCATTCAACACTTCAGTAAGCGTAGCGCCCAAGAATACAGAGATAATAGCTGGAGGGGCTTCGTTAGCACCAAGTCTGTGATCATTACCTGCTGAAGCAATACTCGCTCTCAATAGATCTGAGTGATCATAGACAGCTTTTATAGTTGCAACCAAGAAAGTTAAGAATTGAAGATTTTCTCTTGCTGAATTGCTAGGCTGGAAAAGGTTAACTCCAGTATCTGTAATTAATGACCAGTTATTATGTTTACCACTACCATTTACACCTGCGAATGGTTTCTCATGAAGAAGAACTTTCAAATCATGTCTTTCAGCGACTTTCTCCATCACATCCATCAACAATTGGTTGTGATCTGTTGCTTTGTTTATTTCTTCAAATAACGGAGCTACCTCAAATTGACCTGGGGCCACTTCGTTATGTCTTGTCATTACTGGAATTCCTAATTTCAGCGCCTCGTTTTCGAAGTCAACCATGAAGTCCTTTACTCTAGTTGGAATTGAACCAAAATAATGATCGTCCAATTGCTGACCTCTAGCTGGGCTATGACCAAAAACAGTTCTTCCACCCATTACCAAATCTGGTCTTGCTGCGAAAAGAGCTTTGTCGATCACAAAATATTCTTGCTCTACTCCTAAAGAAGGCTGTACTTTTCTGACATTCCTGTCAAATAATTGACAGATAGCTACAGCAGCATCGTTGATCGCTTCTATTGATTTCAGCAATGGAGTTTTATAATCCAACGCTTCGCCGGTATAAGCGACGAATATTGTAGGAATACAAAGTGTGTTTTCGAAGATGAAAATAGGAGAAGTAGGATCCCATGCAGTGTATCCCCTTGCTTCAAAAGTAGAACGAATACCGCCATTAGGAAAAGAAGACGCATCTGGCTCTTGCTGAACTAATGCACTGCCTTTGAATTTCTCCAAACCACCAAGGGCATCGAAAAACGAATCATGCTTCTCTGCCGTAGAGCCTGTAAGAGGCTGAAACCAATGAGTATAATGCGTAACGCCTTTGGACAATGCCCAAGTTTTTACAGCAGAAGCTACTTCTTCGGCAGTGGAACTATCAATTTTGGTTCCTTTATCAATAGCCTCCATTACCCTTTTGAATGCTGAGGGTGCTAGAGACACTTTCATTTGAGCGGTACCAAAAGTGTTGGTACCAAAAAAGTCTGAGATTTTGTTGGATGGTGCTTTTACAGTTACTCGCTGTCTAGTCTGCACCATGCCTAAGGCTTGTTGTCTGAGTGTTGCCATTTCTACAATATGTGGTTTAAAATTATACTCACAAAAATAGAAAAATATGCATTCGAAAAAGCTTTTGACTCATTTTTGACCTCTTTTTTCGAAAAAATTACACATTTTTCAATAAATCATCGTAAAAAGGTACCGTTTTGGGAAAAATCTATTGAATTCTGAAGGAAAATTGGAGAATTGAAAACAAGCGAAGATTAATTACCTTTGCAATCTCATTGTCAGAAGCGTAATTGTGAAAAAAGTAGCCTTTTATACACTAGGATGTAAGCTAAATTTCTCCGAAACCTCCACTATCAGTCGCCAATTTGAAGAAAAAGGTTATTTGAAAGTCGATTTTCAGGAAAATCCCGATATTTTCATTATCAACACCTGCTCTGTTACAGAGAATGCTGACAAGAAGTGTAAGAAGATTGTAAAAGAGGCGAAAAAGATTTCTCCCAACTCTTATGTAACTATAATAGGTTGTTACGCTCAATTAAAACCGAAGGAAATTTCTGAAATAGAAGGTGTAGATGCAGTTCTCGGTGCTGCAGAAAAATTTCGATTGATTGAACTTTTGGATGATTTTGCAAAAGCTCATGAAACAAAAGTTTTGGCTTCAGAGATTCAGGAAGCGACTGTTTTCAATAATGCATACTCGATCAATGATCGTACAAGGACATTTCTGAAAGTTCAGGACGGCTGTAATTATGGCTGTGCATTCTGCACTATCCCCCTAGCTCGCGGCAAAAGCCGAAGCAATACTATAGAAAGTGTACTTCAGTCCGCTCGTGAAATCGCTGCCACTGATGTTAAAGAAATCGTATTGACGGGTGTTAATATTGGTGATTTTGGAATAGTAGACGGTAAACGTAATGAGCGATTCGCTGACCTTGTCTATGCACTAGATGATGTAGAAGGTATCAATCGATTAAGAATTTCCTCCATTGAACCAAACTTGCTCACTAACGAGATCATCAGCTTTGCGGCACAATCCAAGCGATTTGTCCCACATTTCCACGTCCCACTTCAATCCGGTTCCAATACTGTTTTGAGAAAAATGGGCAGAAGATATCTCCGTGAGTTGTATGTAGATCGTGTGACCAAGATCAAAACGCTTATGCCTCATGCTTGCATAGGCGTAGATGTGATCGTCGGTTTTCCTGGGGAGACAGATGAGCTTTTTCTCGAAACTTATAATTTCCTGAATGAGCTAGATATTTCCTACCTACATGTATTTACCTATTCGGAGCGAGCCAATACCAGAGCTGCGGAGATGGATGAGGTGGTACCAATGAAAAAGAGAAATGAGCGTTCCAAAATGCTTCGAATCCTATCAGAGAAAAAAAGAAGAAAATTCTACTCCGAGAATCTTGGAAAAACCTTTACAGTTCTTTTCGAGGAAGATATTGAAGATGGTAAAATCCACGGCTTCACGGAAAACTACATTCGTGTCGCTGCCAAATATGACCCGATGCTGATCAATGAATTAAAAGCTGTAACCCTTGATCGGATCAATGACAAAGGAAATGTAGAAGTATTGGAACCGGAAATGGTGTACGAAAAACACTAAGACCAAATTTTAACAATTCCCAAATAGACTTGAACAACTTAATCCTCAACCCGTTGATTAAGTATGAACTCATTATTCAAACCAGTCGGAAGGATCACCAGAAGATTGTATTTGGTGATGTTTATCATTTTTTATTTCATCAATATCCTTTGCCTAATGTTGATTTGGGACAGTTTCCAATCACAATCATGGGGCATATTCTATGGAGCAGGAGTAGCACTTATTGCGTCTATCTGCGTTTTGCTGATCCAAGCTATCAAAAGACTCCACGACATTGGACTTGATTGGAAATATGCTTTGTACTTACTGATCCCACCTCCAATCAATTTTATTGGTTTCATCTGGCTCGCTGCTAAGAAAGGTCAAGATGGCGATAATGAGTATGGACCAGATCCGAGAAAGACAGATATTGTATGAATCCTCTGGTTAAATCAATTGACTAAAATTTTTAGCCGTATAGAAAGCAATATTTCATTACCGCTTTTCTTTCTGTCTCAAAAAATAGAACAGGAAACTAAAAAGTGATGCGATTTTCCACCTACATTTTTCTAAATTCAAATCAGCTAAAAAAATTACTGGTGGAAGATTCACATAAAATTGCCTTAGTTCGCGAAGAACCTTGGCTTGCTCAGTACGAACCCCAAATCCAGCGAAGATTTGATCGTTATCAAGAAATTGTTCGAGAAATCAATGATTTCAGTGGAAATATCATCGAATATGCCTCTGTACATAATTTCTACGGAATACACTTTGAAACCTGGAGAAAAGGCTGGATTTATAGGGAATGGGCTCCTGCAGCCTACCAACTCTATTTTTTCGGGGATTTCAATGAATGGAATCGAAGCTCCCATCCTATGAAAAAAAGCTCAAACGGTAACTGGGAGATTTTCCTGCCATTTGAGCAATACAAGGATTACTTCATACATGGCAGTAGAGTAAAAGTACATGTCGTTGCTGAAAATGGAGCTCTGGATAGAATACCCGCCTACATCAGGAGAGTCATTCAGGACGAGCAAACACATGATGTAGCTGGCCAACTTTGGTTTGCCGAGGATTTCAAATGGACCGATGATTCTTTTACCACAGAAAACAGCCTCAGTCAACCGCTAATCTATGAGTGTCATATTGGAATGGCCCAAGAGAAACTTGGAGTTGGAACATACCAGGAATTCGAAGAATTAACACTACCAAGAATCAAAGCTGCCGGATATAATACCATCCAACTCATGGCGATCATGGAGCACCCATACTATGGATCATTCGGCTATCATGTTTCCAATTTCTTTGCACCAACATCCAGATTTGGTACCCCTGAGGAACTGAAATCCCTGGTAAACAAAGCACATGAAATGGGAATCGCTGTGGTAATGGACATCGTACATTCCCATGCGATCAAGAATGTAAATGAAGGGCTAAATGAGTTTGACGGTAGCCAAAATCAATATTTCCATGCTGGAGATAAGGGCTATCATGAAGCCTGGGATTCAAAAGTCTTTGATTATGCCAAGCGTGAAGTGCAGCAGTTTTTACTTTCAAATATCCGGTACTGGTTGGAAGAATTCCATTTTGATGGGTTCCGCTTCGATGGCGTGACTTCTATCATGTATTCCCATCACGGTTTATTCATGGATTTTGACTCAGTGGATTTATATTTTGATGCAAACGTGGATGAGGATGCGATAGCATATCTACAGCTTGCGAATACCCTGATTCATAGCTTCAAACCCCAGAGTATATCTATTGCCGAAGATATGAGTGGCATGCCCGGACTTGCCAGACCTATAGCAGATGGAGGAATCGGATTTGACTTTCGAATGGCCATGGGCGTTCCTGACTTTTGGATCAAAACACTCAAGCATAAGCAAGACGAGGAATGGGATATGTTTGAGCTTTGGCACCAGCTAACCAATCGACCGCAAGTAGAAAGATCAATTGGCTACGCAGAAAGTCATGATCAAGCTTTAGTCGGTGATCAAACCCTTGCTTTCCGATTGATGGACAAGGAGATGTATTTTTCCATGTCCCTACTCCAGCAAAACCTGATTGTAGATCGTGGAATTGCTCTCCATAAACTGATTCGATTGATCACTCTCACATTAGGTGGTGAGGGCTATCTGAATTTTATCGGAAATGAATTTGGCCATCCTGACTGGGTGGATTTTCCCAGAGAGGGTAATGATTGGAGCTATCAGTACGCCAGGAGACAATGGTCATTGGTAGATGATCCCCTACTTCGGTATGGGCAGCTGGACGCTTGGGACAAAGTCATCATCAAACTTGCGAATGACTACCAACTCTTAGCCTCTCCTCCTGCGGCACAACTCCATCTGGATCCTGATAAAAAGATTTTGGCTTATGAAAGAGGCGGATTGATTTTCGTATTCTCCTTCCATCCTACCGAATCATTTTTTGGACTTCCTATACATGTCAAAGAAGACGGTGAATATAAGATCCTATTCAACTCCGATGAAAAAGAATTTGGCGGTTTCGAGCGTCTCGATCAAAGCGTGGACTACCCAACGGATGAGCATCATTGCCTTAAATTGTATGTACCCAATCGTACTGTGATTGTGTTGCAAAGAACTTAACCTCTTATCCAGAACGCCTAGAATAATTAGAAAAACCACAGGCTGTCAAGCTACAGAAATTCACTCAAAAGCCGATCTTATATATGAAATCATAGAAAGCCCCACCACTATTTCAGGTTTCCATTTTTCATTTCTTTCACAGCATAATCAACTGCTCTGGCAGTCACTGCCATATAAGTGATAGAAGGATTTTGCGTACCTGTGGAAGTCATGCAAGCGCCATCTGTGACAAACACATTGGGGGCCAAATGCATCTGATTGAATCCGTTGAGTAATGAAGTCTTCTGATTTCTGCCCATTCTCACTCCTCCCATCTCATGAATATCGAGTCCCGGAGCTTGCTTGGAATCCCCTCTTCGAATATTCACACAACCCGCCTTGGTGAGCATTTCTTCTCCCTGTTCGTGAAAATCCTTCAGAATTTTCTCATCATTCTCATCATAGCTCACATCGATTTGTAGCAAAGGAATCCCCCACTCATCTTTCAGTTCAGGACTTAATGTTACATGGTTAGCTTCTTTAGGAATTGTTTCGCCTTGCATCATCATGTAAACAGACCACGGTCCAGGTCTAGAATTTGCTTCCTTGAATTTTGCTCCAAAAGGAGCATCCGGTGAATGTCCAAAACCCGCTCTTCCCGCAGAATAGAATGTCATATACCCTCGCATAAAGTCCATTTCCTGCTTTTTTACATTTCTGAAATTGGGCATCACCACTGCGGTAGGTCTTCTACCAAAGTAGTATTTATCGTCAAAGCCCTCATAATTTGCATTGACTACGCCACGATAATTATGAAATGCTATATATTTTCCCAATACTCCTGAATCATTACCAAGTCCATCCGGGAATCGATTTGAGGTGCTGTTCAGTAAAATCAAATTAGAATTCAAGGCAGAAGCATTGACAAAGACCACCTTAGCAAAATACTCGATCGCCTCTTTTGTTACGCGATCTATAATTCGTACGCCCGTGACCTTTTCCTTTTTCTCATCATAAATCAAGGAATGAACCACCGAATCAGGTCTTATAGTCAGATTCCCTGTTTTAGCGGCGGTAGGCAATGTAGAAGAATTCGAACTGAAATATCCTCCAAATGGACAACCTCTATAGCATTGGTTTCTTGCCATACATTGCCCTCTTCCCTGCGCCAGATGCTGCTCCTTAGGTTCTGTTAGATGCGCACATCGACCTATTATCACATCTCGATCATCGTAAGCAGCCATTATTCTCTGCTGGATTTCCTTCTCGACACAGTTCATCTCCCAGGCTTTCAAAAACTCTCCATCTGGCAGAGTTTCCAAACCTTCATAGCTCCCACTTATCCCTACAAAACGCTCCACATAACTGTACCATGGAGCAACATCTGTATACCGAATAGGCCAGTCAACAGCAAAACCATCCCTTTCTGGGCCTTCGAAGTCGTACCTACTCCATCGCTGGGTTTGCCTTGCCCAAATCAATGATTTGCCACCGACTTGATAGCCTCGCACCCAATCAAATGGCTTTTCCTGTACATAAGGATGATCTGAATCCTTAACAAAAAAATGCTGAGTATCCTCCTTGTAAGCATAACATCGATTAACAACAGGATTTTCAAGTTTATCTGCCCGAGGAATTTGATTGCGATGCGTCATCTCCCAAGGTGCAGCTGTCATGGTAGGATAATCCTTCAAATGCTGAACATCTCTCCCTCTTTCTAACACTAAGGTTTTCAATCCTTTCTCACACAGTTCCTTTGCTGCCCAACCTCCACTAATTCCAGAGCCTACAACTATTGCGTCATATTGATTCGATTTCATGATTGGAATGTATTAAATTTCATCAGTTTATTTTTTGTTTTTCAATGGTCAGATGGAATCTCGCACGGGGAATAATCATCCCTCTGTGTGACGTTCTTCGTCATGCCTGCCTGTCCGGTAGGCAGGCTCGATTTCATGTAGACTTTTGCTGAAATTTCCATGAAGTACAGAAGAAATCCTTGGGGAGTTTTAAGATTAAGTCTAGCTTTCTTCCAAATTTTTAATTCGTAAGTTCCGCTTCTCATATTGAGGAAAATTGCTCTCAAAAAAAACCAATTACCTTTTTCTTGCCCTTATAAATTGAGCATTTCATTTTTATTATCCGCCTTTACTCGCTAGTAAAAGGCCTTTTCTCGTCCTGTTCCAATTCATTTCTCATGGTATAAAGTTTGGCTGTGTCTAGTGATCCCAATTGTATTTAACCATGAAATCGAAAAGTGAAGTTTTAGATAAAGTAAACCTCACCAGAGTAATAGGTGAATACCCTGCCGAACCAAGCAACCAAACTCCTGGACCCTATCTGCTGGTGAGTGGCGGAGTCCATGGAAATGAGCCTAGTGGTGTACTTGCCTTACAGCGAGTATTCAGGAAACTATATAAAGAAAAGCCTAAGCTGAAGGGAAAAATAGTAGGTGTTGCGGGGAATATAGTAGCGTTGAAAAAAGGCGTTCGTCTGATCGATAAGGATCTAAATAGAGTTTGTACACTTGAAAATGAGAAGCAGCTGAAAACCCACAAGAAGCTGGATTTTCATGAAGGCTCAGAGTTTAATGAATTGCTTGCTATTGTCGAAAAGCTAGAAAACGAAGCCTTCAACACGGAATTTCATTTCATGGATTTACATACCACCTCATCCAGTACTGCTCCGTATATCAGCGTCAACCGCCGTGAAGAGAGTTTTGCTTTTGCGAAACAGATGCCCTTGCCTGTAGTAAAGGGTATTGAGAAATACATTCCAGGTCACTTCGATCATTATCAGACGCTAAAAGGTCACACTGGCTTCACTATGGAAGCTGGACAACATGACGACCCAAAGTCAGTCGACTATCATGAAGCAGCTATTTGGTTGATTTTAGTGAAAACAGGAATGTTGGAAGAATCGTCTACAGCTTATGAGCACTTTTATAAACTGTTAGAAAGTGCCTCTCCAACAAATGATAATTTTAAGGTGACTTTCCGACAAGACATTGGTAAAGGCCAGGTTTTCAAAATGGATCCAGGCTACTCTAATTTCACTGAAATAAATAAAGGACAGCGATTAGCTTCACTGGATGGAGAGTCTATTTTGTCGGATTCTAAAGGAAGAGTCTTTTTACCTCTATATCAATCCCAAGGCTCTGACGGCTTTTTTATAGTAAAGCCAGCGTAGTCATTTTATGAAATCGAGCCTGCCTACCGGACAGGCAGGCAAGACGAATAACGACACACAGAGGGAGCAGATTGTCAGTTAGGGGAAGCCCTCGAGTATATGAAGTTTTTGGTAGGCAGGAGCAGCCGTTTAAAAATTGGCTAGCTCCGAGCTTGCCTCGGAGATCGAGCAATTTTTAGGCAACGAAGAAGTACCAAAAATCAAATCGGCCTGGAATCTTTAAGATTTACCGATTTTTTAGTCGATTTGAAGCATAGACTCGGGCAAAGAGTTTTGGATACTTTTGCTCATCAAAAGTATCAGAGAAAATAGTGATGGAGGTCCCAGAACCGGGATTAATTTTAGTTCATTTACAGAAATATCTATCCCTTTCAGGGCTATAAAAGAATGTCTCCCATTTCGCGATGGGCTCCATCCATCGATGAGTTATACTGACCTTTCAGGCCAGATTCAATCTATATGGGGCGAATGATTATTCTCTCTTACATGCAATTACTATCAATGTATCGCAAGTATTCAGACTTGCCCGCCTCAGAAGGAAGCGGACAGACAACTGGCAGGCGGGCTCAGTGAAGCTTTGACAAACAAATTGTATCATATGAGAATTTAATGTCCTGAAATCCCACGTATTGAGGGTCTAGATCAGGTAAATAAAAAGGGAAAGGCCATTATTAGCTTTCCCTTTATTTATTTCCGATAGTATTAACTATAAATTCAATGTGGCTAAAAAAGCATTGGGAAGAGCTCCGTCATAGTGCTTTTGATACATTACTTTTCGCTCCAGCGCATCAATTATAGCAGAGCCAAAATCCACATCTTCAAGTCTATGCATCGCATTAATTGTACCAGGACTATCAAGATTCAGCTCCATGATCTTATCTCCAACGATATCTATTCCAGCCAAAAACATTCCATCCTGTACTAATTTTGGACCCACAATCTCACACAATCTCCGAACATCGTCGGTGATTTCCGCGTGGATTGCTTCTCCTCCCGTATGTAGGTTGCTCCTAATATCATTGTTGTTCACCCGATTGACAGCTGCAGCTTTTCCGTTGATTTCGAGGATCTTTCCATTCATCATGAGCACCCTGATATCACCGTTTTTGGCTGCGGGTAAGTATTGCTGCGCAATCACAAAGCCATATCGATTGATCGTTTCAACTATCTGATTGAGATTTTTATCATTGTCAACCAAGAATACGTCTTTCCCTCCTGACCCTTGAAGTGGCTTAAGGATAATCTTCTTCTTTTCTTTCTTATAAAATTCCTTTATCTCATCTGCGTCACGACTGATAATCGTTCTTGGTCTGACAGATTCCGGGAAATGCTGAAAATACATCTTGTTAAAAGATGACATCAGCGCATAGGGATCGTTCACTACAAGTACACCATTTGCACTAGCAATTTGACCGAAAACCATTCCCGCAGTCTGTGCCCAAGCTCGTTCCCCAAATTCCTCACAGGGATTGTTTCTCAAAAACAACACTTCAAGATCATCTGATGAAATATGGATACGCTCAGCCTCCGGACTGTGAATAGCTTCCATGTACTTTTCCAAACTGCGAAACTTTTTATTAGGAGCTTTGACTGCTATAGCACCCATTTTACCATTTTCAAGGTAACAAAGCTGTCCTACACTGATGATGAAAACCTCATGCTCACGGTGAACAGCGGCTGAAGATAACAGCGTTGTGCTATAGGCTCCAGTCTCTGTTTCTATTTGGTTTACTACAAATCCAATTTTCATATTGCGGTGGTTAGTGGTTAATTGACTAGTTCGGGTAAGGTCAGTCCTTTCTTGAGTTTTTTGAGTCGTTCCTGTGCAAATTCTGTTTGGAGAAAGCTTGGAGCAAGTGGAGATGGCTTTATAATATCACGAATGCGTAATTCCTGGATTAGAGGAATATGCTTGAAGCCAATTTTACCTACATACAGGGGCTCTAAGTCGCCACCATCCTGTAGATAATTTATCAGTTTGATCAGCCCTCTTAGGTAAATTATATCTTTGGTGCAGCCTCCGCCCTGATACGCTCTTGCTGTAATCTCAAAAGCCTGCTCTGGCGAAGCACTATATTCGTGCGTGAGCGTGTGATAGGTCTCTTCGAAAGTCATTCCTTCTGTGACCGCTCTACCTGCAATCACTCTTGCAGCTAGCGTTCGAAGTCTGTTATTAGTGAGCCCGCCTACAAGATATTCTGCGAGGACGGCAAGGCCTTCCTGCAACTCATCATAATCAGCAAAACCGCTGCTCATTTGCCCGAAAGGTTGTGTTTTTCCATTGTAAAATGTGAGAACATGGGTCCCGATTTCATGATGAACCAAAGCTTTGATTCGCTGGACAGGAACTTTAAAACTAGATCCTATGTATAGCTGACCTTTGGAAACCAGCATACCCACAATATCATTTTTGACCTCCACTTTTGAGTCGAGATCAGGATACATTTTTCTATAATGTTCTATTTCATCCATACAATATTTAGCCATATCATAAGGATCTATCCATTCTACTTCTTCATATCTATCTGATGGAAGCGTCTTCAACAGAAGTTTCGCCGTCTCATGTAGCTCTACTCCTGGAGAACTGTATAATCGGATACTGCTATACATAAAATTCTTCGTCCCCCTCTCTTTAAGCATTGTGATCTGCTTTTCGAGTTCTTCTCTCTTTTCAGTATATAAAAATGAGAGCGTAGGATCCTCTATGGCCCTGATGTCAATCCGAAATAACTCCTCTTTCAGGCGATCTGGGTCAATGGGGAGATTCCGATAGAGAAACTTGGGATTTTTGCTATGCCGGTTTGCTATAAATTCCTCTTTAGCTTGCATAGTATTTGTCGGCGAAATCAGTAATAAAAACTGGTACTTAGCCTCAATATCAGAGAGTTGTTCATCTACTTCCCACACTTTTCCATCTACCTCTGTGCTGCCTAATCGCTGATAATTAGGAATGTCGAACGAGGTCTGAACCCGTATAAATTCATATACTGCCCTTCGTAGGATATTAGAAAAAGCAAGCTTGAAGTCTTTAAAAACCAAATAAAAAAACTCCTTTCTATTCTGATTTTGGAAGAAAGGAGGAATCTCCAGCCCCATCAAATATATGCCGGCTTCCTGGCATTGTTTCAAGGTAAGAAGATCTTCCAAATTGGATGGGTGTCGTATAGTACCCTTCTCCACTCGGACAGTCAGGTCTTTTTGTTTACAATATGCCTCAAGCCCGTCATGAAATGCTTTGACTGTATTGGGTGCTTTATCTTTCGCGGTTTTTAGCACAAACGATCTACTGTCCGGATTTCCAATCCACACCTCAAGAACCATCACTGATCCATATTCTTCAGACAATTCTTTTGTCAACTCTTTTACTAAAATAGCTATATCAGAGTTGAAATCTGTACCCGAATCTGTGATGAGATAAGATGACTCAGTTCTCACAAGATCGGGGATCTTAAAATGATCTTGTTTTTGGTTCCTATAGATCAAAAGAAAAGGCAGTCTCCTCTCTATCCTTATACGGTTTTTACCACCGAGTGAAAGATTAAGTACATTTCCCGTTTTCAGGGCCTCCGTGAGTGCTTCCTTTGTCTTTTTGTCAATCATTACTTCTCCTCTTCGTCCGCGTTGCTGTAGAAATTGTTTTCCTCGTCCTCAGAACCTATTCCTTCCTGAGGATCATCCAATTCGCTTCCAGGTATATCAAGATCATCTCCTGTGAAATCAACTTCTCTCTTTCTCTCGATAAGTTGCTCATCGTCACCTCCGTCATCACTTAAATTCGCATCTTTTGAACCTAGTGCTTGCAGATCTTCCTTAGTCACTCTGGCTTCCCGGGCGAGTTCTTCAGTAGATTTTTTGTTTGAGTTAAGCGTGTTTTCTGGCTTATTAGTTTTCATAGCTTTTACCTTGGTTTAAGGCAACATGGATGCCCTTTGACAGAAAAAAGTTTATAAAAAAATCAAATTACCGCGAGAATGGGAATAACCCTGTTTTCTGTCTATTCAAAAAATGTTAAAGGTCTTTCGCGCCCTATCCACACTATATTTATGCGCAGAAATGTTCCCAAGATGGGTAGATCCCCAGCTATTTTTCTTGTGATACGGGATAAAAAAGCAGGTTACCATCCTTGTCTACTATTACATCAAATCCTTCAGCTGTCGTCCCGATTCTACTAAATTGCTCTAAATTCACCAGCAAGCTATCTGAAGTCGACAAAGTCGAATGGTTGGTAAATGCGTAGGTTGATTTGTTTTCCAAGGCACTCGAATCTATAGGCGAAAGTAGATTTTTATACAGAAATCCAATCGTTCCATCTATGGTTTCTATCTGAACCCAATCTAACGTTGTTGCCTTGATGAAAACAGGTATGTTTACCATCAGTTTAGACACAACATCTGACTTTGTGGTCGGACCGTTTCTTAAATTCGCCTGAGATACATTCACCTTCATGACAGAAGGCAGTTGCTCATCTGAAACCTCTGGAGCAAGTTCAAAATCGTTTTTTATCGCCGGGAAGGGATTGATCGCACCGCTTTTATAAATACCGAAATGCAAATGCGGAGCTGTAGTTCTGGCATTGCCTGTATTTCCCACCAGCCCCAACGTATCACCGGGATTCACCCGCTGCAATTTTTTTACTAGCTGGCTGTCTAAATGAGCAAAATATAGATTCCAGTTACGTTTACTATCCCGCACCCAGACTTGCTTACCTCCCAATCCTCGATCACGGACAGCTGTTACTACACCTGATACCGGAGCCAATACAGGTGTACCACGAGCAGCAAAAATATCTACTCCTTCGTGGGATCTTCGACCGCCATCCCGCACATCACCCCAAACACTTTGAATAGATCTACTATTTTCACCCTGAACCGGAAATACTGCATAAGTAGCTGTTCCATTTATTCTAACTTGAAAATTTCCCTCACCAAACAATTCCGGCTGAATTCGAAGCAGGTAATCTCCAGTCTTATCTGCTTCGACCTTCACTGAGTCATTTTGCGCAGCAAAGGACTTCATTTCCTTCCAGTCTGGTCCAGCCAGCAAATCCACAAATAATTTACTGCTGTCACTAGCCTGCCAGTGAACCATTATATTGACAGAAGCTCCCTGCTCTAATTGGATTTTCCATGCTTCAGCATTGGTACTTTTAGACTTAAAGCTTCCCTGGATAGCGATGGGAATTTCCAGATGGGGAGCATTGAGTATCGCTTCATTGGCTGAATTCAACCATTCCACCACAACTTTGTTAGAACTGATGCCCGAGCTCTCAAGTGTATTCACATACTGGGTTCTAGCCGAGTTGGATTTAAATATCCGTAAAGGCCGGTTGTTGCATGAGCAAATGAAAACGCACAGTACAACACTAAGAGCGAATGTTGATTTCAAATTTCTCATGGTGACAGTTTAGCTTCCTTCTGAAGGTCGTGCCATAACTCAGGATTGTCAGTGATCAGTTGGAATACATTCACACTGACCATGCCGAAGACTATATGAGCTAAAAATAATGCGAGAAAGTAATGGAGTTGGGAGAACTTTGGCGGATTTGAATGGATACTAATGTACCCCTTCCAAACCAAAATCGCCACTACTCCACTCATTGCTCCTATCAGGATAGAATCCTCTAGATTAATTTTGAAAATCCCCCAGTTCCAAAGAAGAAAATATGCAAATGAAAAAAGCAACCCCACTTCAAAATGGGCTATAATACCTACGATTAGAGCATTCTTACTTGGTGAGGAATAATTACGCTCTCCCACAATCATATTTCCCAAAATATGAATCACTTTGGTAAAGGAATGGCTTAGATAGGAATATAGATACATAATCATGGTCATAACAACAGTACCTGCTAATCCGGAAAGAATCGTAATCAAGAAATGTTTTATGTCCATGACTGTGAATTGAAACTATGTGAGCAATACAAAAAAAGGATGATTCAAGTATACACTCCCATCATCCCTTATGGCTATTTATCCACAGATTTACGTTTACCTTCACTATCAAATGTAAAGATCTGATTTGGCCCCTGACTCATACGGAACTCTAACTCATAATAGGTGATGTTGTTTTCTTTAAATCTTCTCTTTACCAGAATACTGTCCGGATGAATATCATCCGTATTTTCTATAACGGTAAGCAATTCTTGGGGCAAGGCTATTGAATCTTTAGAATTAATAATTACAGGTATTCTAGTGCCATCCGTCAATCTCATGCTGGTGTCAGTTCCAGCTTTCATTTTTTCATCGATCGAAGTGGACTCATCTACCTCCATAGTACCATCATCGGTGATACTTCCGTCTTCCTTTTTTTCATCGCAGCCTATCATCATAGAGGATAATGCTAATGCAAGTACAATTAATTGATTTTTCATATTGTGTTGATTTAATTGAATAGGTTGATACTCCTTACCAAAACAAAATCCAACCCAAGTATTTGTCAGAGCCCTTTATAACCTATAACGCTTATTTTCGGGCTAATTAACCTAAAAAAAAGTTTTAGTAAATTATGACTTTCCCCATTTTGTGGAATTATCCTCTCGGTCTCTTTTAAAGAAAATGCTCTATTTACTGAATTTATCCCATACCTTTCCTCCCCACTTACTGAAGAAATTCTCCTCATCTGCACCTTCGACATCTTCTTCTCCCAAGGCATAGCCAAGTGGTTTAAGTGCGGGAGTTGCATCAAAAATTATTTTAGCAATACCTACAATTGGAATACTTAATACCATTCCCACGATACCCCATATCGCCCCACCCAGAATCACTACAACGATAGTTGCAAGAGGATTGATTTCCACCTTGCTTCCCACTACATAGGGCTCTAGAATGTAGCTCTCTACAAATTGAGCGAGCCCAAAAGTCAACGAAACTCCGACCAATGTCCAAAGTTCTGCACCTGCAAACACCGCCATTATTAGAGATAATCCATACCCAATAATATTTCCGATAAACGGCACAAGAGATAAAAAAGCAGCGATTACACTGATCAAAATGGCATTTTCAATTCCGGATATGGACAATCCAATGCTGTAAATAATGGCCAGAAATACAATTAGAATAAATCTTCCAACGATAAAATTTAGACCTAGCTCAATAGAGTGATTCATCACCTGTTCTGCCTCTTTGAGGTTTTCTTTGCTAAAAAACTTTAGAATGGAGCGCTTCACTTTATTCCTGTATAGCAGCAAAAAGAACAGGTAAACTAACGTAAGGGTGGCACTTGAAATAAAGCTAAAGAAATTCATCACGATCATCCCGATTTCTTCCGAAGCATTTGAAACAAGTTTTTCAGTAGATGACTGACCCGAGGTGGGCTCATCAGATGCTTCCTTTGCTTCTTCGGAGTTTTTATCTGGACTTTGAGTTTCTTCTGAATTTCCTGGAGAGTTAAACAGACCAGTTTGCTGCTCGATATTTATTCCTGTTTTTTCGGTAATGGTCTGCTGGACTTCCTCCAGTTTTGGCTGCATTTTTTTCTTTATCTCAGGCCAGCGTTCTGAGATATTTTCTACCTGAGCTGATAAAATCACAAAAAATGAGATGAAAACCATGAAGGTTAAAATCACACTTAAAAAAGCTGAAAAGCCTCGGGAGAGCTTCCAGCTTTCGAGCTTTCTGCACAGCGGTATGCAAATCAAAGTCAATAGTAAGGCAATAACCATAGGCTTGAGAAAGCCGGCTGCCTCAATGGTTCCTAGGATAAAAAAGTATGTTCCCAGCACCAGGAGTGTAAGGATGAATAGTATTTCTTTTGATTTCATTTCGTTGATTTAAGACTGAATTGAGCCTAAAGACTCACTATTTTCGAGGTGGCAGGGCAAATTTTAATTGCCCTAATACGTAATTTTTCAGACCGTATTTCCGCTGTCATCGTTTACGAGAAGGGCTCCATCGGGTAAAACAGTCACTAAAAGTGGTAGTGTAGTTTTAATAGGCATAGTTGGGTAAGGTTTGTTTTCTACCTTAAAAAGATCAATCATATAGCCAAAAAATCAAATGACTGAATTAATGTTACAAAGGTCATTTACAGGGACTAATCGATATAAAAACACGCACCAGTGTAGGTGGCGTGTGAAAAATTATACTCAATTCGGGTAGCTACCCATCTAGTCTTTGAAGTGCTTTTTCGATGCTGATTCCTTTACCGAGAACTTCTTTAAAAAGGTTAGGATGCTTTTTTAGCCTATCCTTAATCGTGAAAATTGTGAAGTCATTTTTATCCAGTTTGGAAGTTACTTCCTTCCAAAGCAAAGGGGTAGAAACGGTTGCCCCGGGCTTCGGACGTACGCAGTACACAGCAGCAAGTGTTTGTCCGGTGCGATTTTGAAGATAGTCCAAATAGATTCTACCCTTTCTGGCCTTCAGAGGTCTTTCCATGGTAGTGAGTTTTGGAAGTTGCTCCTGAATGATAGTGCACAGCAGTTTGCAGAAATTCCTCCCTTCTTCAAAACTGTATTTCCCTCCCATTGGAATATAGATGTGAAGTCCACTTGATCCAGAAGTCTTACAGTACCCCTCAATCTTAATCTCATCGAGCAAGTGATGAAATGCTTGTGCAACCTCAATGACTTGACTAAAATTGTTTATATCCGAAGGATCCAAATCTATCACGATGTAATCAGGCGTATCCAGTGAGCCAATTTTCGTATTCCAAGGATTAATCTCAATACAGCCCAGATTTGCCATGTATATGAGTGTGGCTTCATTCTGACAAAGCATGTAGTCAATATTCTTATCAGATGATTCAGAATAAATACTTGTGGTCTCTATCCAATCGGGATATCCTTCCGGTGTGTCCTTCTGATAGAAGCTATCTTTGTCTATTCCATTCGGATGACGATGGAGGTTTTGCGGGCGGTCTTTGAGGAAAGGTAAAATGTACTTCGAGACAGAAAGGTAGTACTCAATCAGATCGTATTTGGTGATCCCTTCCTTCGGCCAAAGTGGTTTTTCCAGATTACTTACCTGAACATTAATCCCGTCTATTTCCAGTGAGTTTTCTGAAGGTTCGTTGGTATTTCCAGGAGGTTGAGCTTTATCGATTTTTAGTTCCTGAGGAAATTTATCATTTCTTAATCCCTTAAAAACCGGCTGACGAAGCCGGCCGTTTTCAGTCCATTCTGCGAAAGTAACCTCTGCCATCATCACAGGATGTAACCATACAGGTTCCCTTCCATTTAAATTGATTTTCTCGGTAAAAGGCGATTTTGGCTGTTTGATTTTCACAAACGGGGAGATTAACTCCTTTTGCATAGCGATGGAAAAACCAGTTCCGCAATTACCAACATAAACAAGTTCATCCTCTTCACGCAAACCTAGAATCAACGAGCCAAAAGGTCTATTTTCTGATTTCGTATAGCCACAGATGATAGTTTCCATGCATTCATGTGTCTTGAATTTTAGCCAATCTTCTGACCGGGCACCCGGATAATAGAATGAATCTGCTTTTTTCCCGATGATCCCCTCTAATCCCTTGGCTTTTGCTTCTTCAAAAAATCCTTTACCTCCTCCTACCAGATGCTCACTATACCGTATTCCTGGCAACTCTTCTACCAAAGTTTCTAACAATTCCTTTCTTTCTTCAAGGGTAAGATGCACAATGCTATGACCATCGAGGTAGAGTAAATCAAAAACCATATAAATCAACTCTCCCCTCGGTTCTTCATTATAATGTTGCAGCCATTGAAATTTTGAAATTCCATTCTTGTCCAAGGTCACCACCTCTCCATCAAGAATGGCATTCTTGGGAAGGTCTTTCAAACTTTCTATCAAGGCTGGAAAAGTCTTCGAATAATCTACGCCATTGCGGGAATACAAGGTTGTAGCATTTGAGGAATGATTGCAGACCATGCGATATCCGTCCCATTTGATCTCATATAGCCAGTTTTTGGAAGTACTGAATTTCAGATCTTTACTGGTAGAGGCAAGCATTGGCGAGACTTGATGACTAAGCGTAAGTGCCTTTGAGGGCGTGGAAGTCTTTTCTACTTGGGTTTCACTGTGGTGAAGGTTTGCATCGTAATCTAGGTCCGTTGCAAATTCATCTTTCTTTTTGATCAAAAGCCACTGGGGCTGTTTGCCCTCAAATTTTGTTCTCACCAAAGCGAAATCTCCTCTCAACTTTGATCCAAAAAAAGTAATCTTCAGGTCTCCTTCATCCAACATCTTGAGTGCCGCATCTTCCTTGTCCGACATGGGGGTATAGGTACCAGAGTCCCAAATGGTCATTTCCCCAGCTCCATAATTTCCTTTGGGTATTGTTCCCTGAAAATCCAAATATTTCAAAGGGTGATCTTCGGTTTGCACTGCCAGTCTTTTATCATTGGAGTTCAATGACGGGCCCTTTGGTATAGCCCAGCTTTTCAGCACCCCGTCCATTTCCAGCCTCAGGTCAAAGTGTAAACGGGTAGCATCATGCCGCTGAACTACAAACCGAAGTTCACCAGTTTGCCCGGCGAAGTCCCCCCGAGGTTCATTCGTTTTCTTAAAATCACGTTTTTTATTGTAATCCTCCAGTGCCATCAGGATGCCTTCTTACGTTTTTCCAGACTGGCTTTGAGCTGTGCCATCAAATCTTTGGAAGGTGTTTTTTCTGGCTCAAATTTCTTAACCACCGCTTTTTTACCTTTTGATTTGGCTTTGATCACCTTCATCAGTTGCTCATTGTATTGATCTTTATACTTGGAAAGGTCAAACTTTTCGCTGTATTGCTTGATAAGGGACTCAGCCATTTCAACTTCTTTTTTGGTGGCTTTGGAAGTAGAAATTTTGAGATCTGCAGGACTTCGGATTTCGTCCGAAAATCGGATAACATGAAGAACCAATGCGTCTTTGTAAATTCCAATAAGGCAGAGATTTTCCTTCTGTCGCATTACAAATGTTGCCAGGCCAAGTTTCTTGGTCTTTTTTAGCGCATCACGAAGGAGATTGTATGCTTTCCCTCCTCCCTTCTGTGGCTCGAGAAAATACGGCTTTTTGAAAAGCATGTCTGCTACATCCACCTCATTCACAAAAGCTTCGATTTCTACGACTTTACTCTTTTTGGAATTTGCCTGATCAAAATCCTCGTCTTCGAGTATGATATACTTGTCATCGAGTTTAAAACCTTTAACTATGTTCTTCCATTCTACTTCCTTTCCAGACTTCTCATTGATTCTCTGATAGCGAATCCTTGCATGATCTTTCGAATCAAGCATATCCAGGTCAATTCTCCGGTCTTCAGAAGCTGAATACATTTTGATCGGGATATTCACCAGACCAAAACCTAACGCGCCATTCCATATTGATTTCATGATTTATTGGATTTGTGTTTAATCGTTTTTCAAAATCTTCAACTGATGCATTGCCAGAGAAATTTTTCATTGGAGATTTCTTAATAAAGAGTCTGACCAGTCCAGCATATTCCTTTAACCACCAACTATTTCCCCTCCATTTACATGGATAAATTGTCCTGTGATATAAGAACTGTCTTCACTCGCCAAGAAAACATATGCAGGAGCTACCTCACTTGGTTGCCCTGCTCTTCCCAAGGCAGTGTCTTGACCAAACTCAGTGACATCATCGAATGTGGCTGGAATCAATGGAGTCCATATCGGACCGGGTGCAACTCCATTTACACGGATTTTGTCCTTGGCAAGCATCAATGCTAAGGAGCGGGTAAAACCTACTATTGCACCTTTTGTACTTGCATAATCCACTAAATGCTCGCTTCCACGGTATGTGGTCACAGAACTTGTATTGATAATGGTATCTCCTGCCTGGAAATGCGGAATTGCCAATTTTGCCAAATGAAAAAATGAGAAAATATTAGTCTCGAAGGTTTCATGAAGTTGTTTTGAAGTAATGGAAGTGAGTTTATTTTTAGAAAACTGCACTGCTGCATTGTTTACCAAAATATTTATTCCCCCAAGCTCTTTCACGCATTGATTCATGGCTTTTTTACAAAAGCTCTCAGACTTAAGATCACCTTCGATCAACAAACATTTTCTCCCTTCCTTTTCTACCAGCTCTTTAGTATCCAGAGCATCCTTATCTTCACTTAGATACACAATTGCCACATCAGCGCCTTCGCGGGCAAAATGTACAGCGACACTTCTACCAATCCCACTGTCTCCACCCGTGATGAGCGCAATTTTATTTTCCAGTTTACTACTGCCCTTATACCCTTTTCGGATCACTTCGGGCTCTGGCTTCATTTTGCTTTGCTGTCCTGGGAGAGATTGCTTTTGTTCTTTAAATGCAGTTGGCTTTTTCATAGTTGTGTGGTTTAGATTAGATCAAGAATTTCGCAATGCTGAGATCAATTCAGTCTTAATCATTTTGCTTCTACCTTCGATTCCTACTTCTTTAGCCTTATCGTATAATTCTTGCTTTGATCTTTCTTCATATTCTTTGGCGTTGCCACCTTTTTTGCCCGAATTGGGGGTATTTGCGATGCGAGCTGCCTTGGTTTTACTCATTCCTTCTTTGAGTAGCGCCTCGTATTTTTCATCATTTTTGATGTTTGGACCATGGTCTTTTGTCATTATTTCAAGGGTTTAGAGTTAGTTATTCTGGTTTTTTACAGAATCTGAAAAACGGCTTAGACATTATACTTGATCTGAAAATCGGGTATACACCTATATTTTAACTCATAATAAATGCCGAAATCAATGAGACGTATAATCAGAATCAAGCTGATTGGCAACCCAACTGGATAGTGGTTAATCTCTGGCCTTAATAATTCCCAATGAAAATAAGTTGATTGAGAAATTTTAAGAGGTTGCCGTAAAAGGAAACATGATCGATTCCGCTAGCGGAGTGATCATAGGCGAAGCATCCAGAGGGAAAAATAATTGGCTATTGAAAAATTAATAACAGCAAGTTCTGAGTCTAGCAGGAAAAAACAGGGGATAATCTTGCAAAAACGAATAAGTGAAAACGCAAGAAATAACTAAAAAAGGCTTCCACTTAATTATTTGGAAGCCCTTTTATAGTATATAAAATTAGTTTTACTCGTATCTCAAAGATTCGATAGGGTCTAATTTGGAAGCTTTGAATGCAGGAAAATATCCTGATGCCAACCCAACGAAAATACAGATTCCGAAGGCTACTATCATCCAAAGCCAAGGAATTAAGAATCCTCCAACACCAATGACTAATGCAATAATATTTCCGATTGAAATCCCCAAAATCACCCCCATAGCTCCGCCTAAAATACAGATCATAATAGCTTCTAGAAGGAATTGTTGTCTAATTCTTAGTGGTGTAGCTCCTAAAGCTTTTCTGATACCAATCTCTCTTGTACGTTCGGTAACTGATACGAGCATGATATTCATCAAACCTATGGATGCTCCTAACAAGGTAATAAAACCGATACCAAAACCACCTATTCTAAGATATCCAGCTACTTCTTCCAGACTTTCCGCCACAGATTGGCTTTTTGTCAGGTCAAATGAATCTTCCTGGGCTACTCGATCTTGGCGAACCTCTCTCATCATGCCTATTGCCTGCCCCATTTCATAATCTATGCGTTCCGGGCCAGAAGCCACACCGGTTATATTATAATTAAAATTGCCCATTTTATCCAGACGGCTGGCATTTTGTATTGGAAGCAAAATCTGTCTATCTGCCCCTTGATCTGGCCCCATTCCGCCTTGCTCCTCAAGAATACCAACAATTGTATATGGCTTACCTAAAACAGTGATTTTTTGATTTAGTGGATCTTCACTAGTGTCAAAAAGGGTAGTTCTGAGCTCCTTGCCGATAATGCAAACATTATAACCATTTAGAATTTCCATACTACTGAAATTCCGCCCAAACTCAAGCTTTATCGCTTTGATATTTAGATAATTATCGTCGCCTCCACGGACACGGACATTTGGATTGGTTGTTTTGGATCCTCTTTTTATCTCAGCCCCGCCCGTCACTGACACAAATACAGTAGAAATACCAACATTGCTGTATTTCTCCTTGAAATCCATCACCTCTCTATAGGTGAGTTTAGGATAAGTTTTCTCTATTTTACCATCTTGAATTGCTCGGCCTCCGCTGTAACCCTTATTTCTTATATCGAATGAATTCGCTCCCAGACCAGAAAAACTATCTGCAATTTGGGTTTTGATTCCGTCAATTGCAGTTAGCATTCCTACAAGGGATGAGATACCTATAGCAATGATTGCTCCTGTTAGAATGGTTCGTAACAAATTCACTTTTATGGAGCGTACTGCTTCACGTACGTTTTCGATCAAATTCATAGTATGTTCGTAATAGAACGGATTTTTAGTGCAAATGCGGCAAGATAACTCAAGTATAAATAATTACTCTGGAAATGACTATTCGACTAGAAAAATTAAGATTTACTCAATGAATTCTGTCCCCACGAACTTCAATGGTCTTCATCACTTCAGCCTCGAAATCCAACCATTCCTGCCATCTTTCATTCACTTTTTCTGCATCTTGATATTTCCGAGCCAATTCGATAAAAGTAACATAATGTCCCGCCTCAGATATCATAAGTTCATAATAGAACTTTTGTAACTCTTGGTCTTCCAAATGAGTAGATAGTAATTTAAATCGCTCACAACTTCTTGCCTCTATCAGTGCATTCATCATCAATTGCTCTGTAAGCTGCTGCAATCTACTACCTCCTTTTTTTACAAAATTGGTAAGCTGAATCACGTATTCATCTTTTCGAGGAAAGCCGAATTTCAACCCTCTCTTGCGGATCTGCGCCAATACTCGCTCAAAATGCCCCCATTCCTCGGCAACTATTGGAGTCAAAGTATCGACCAACTCCTCTAGGTCATTGAATCTCAAAATCAGACTGATGCAGGAGGAAGCAGCCTTTTGCTCGCAGTATGCATGATCGGTCAGTACATCTTCCAATCTCATCTCCGCTATCCTAACCCATCTAGGATCAGTAGGTAGTTTCAAATGCAGCATTTTCTGTCTTGTACTTTCCTCCCAACTCATGATTAATCAAATAAATACCAAGTGATTCCCAGATCAATAAATGACTTGTAACCCGTATAATCAGGAGTAACAAAATATCCTTCGTTGTTCATCAAGCCACTATTCAAGTGATTGTATTTCAGCAAAACCCGAGTACGATTGATACGGAAATCCAGAAAAACATCAGCCACTGGATAACCATAGACATTGAAATCATTCTGCAAGTGAAATTGCTGGGTGGAAGGGAAATATGCCTCTGCATAATAATCCGAATGATACCGAATATCAATACCAAGCTGCACATAGACATTCTCATCAAACATCGGACTATCAAAGTAAAATTTGGTGTTGCCGTAGAATTTTGGGATTCTAAAATTATCACTTGACTCTCCTGAGATCTGAGTGAATATCACCTCCGTATCCCACTGGAATTTTTGTCCAATCCGCACACTCGACTTCAACCCCGGAATAAGCATAAATGCTTCTCCACTAGCCTGCTCAGCCATTCGCTCCTCATTGAAATACACATAATTGTTTATGCGGTTGATTGTCAGCGAAGGTCTGAGTTGGACTTTATTGAAATCTATCTTCAAAACACCTCGAACCTGATCCACACCTATATTATCGAAATCATTATCCCATTGGTAGTGATTCCCATAATACATCTGCTGCATGGATGTAGGCTTGTAAACAGCCTTTGTATAGTCCACTTCCAGCCAAGGAGACACAAACAAACCATGAAGCTTGAAAGCCCCTGGAATAAGGTATTCTCCATCTGCACTGATAGACCATTTCTCAGAAATCTTCCCTATCAACTCTCCCCCGAGATAAACCTCATTGAAGTTATTACTCCCATCTGGAAAAAAAGTGCTTTTCATCCTTCCCGCTCTAAACTTTGCGTGAGCATTATAATAAAACCCCTTGAAACTTCCTTTAAAACCTACTTCGTTTCCCCACTCTTTGAAATCACTATAATTCCTAGTGGTATCCGACTGAGTGTTATCCGACTTATCGTTAAGTCGAGTATTAGGGTAAAAAAGTGAATCACTGCTGGTCAATGCCGCCGATAAGGTGAAGTCCTTATTCTTCTGATCAAAAATATGATAGATCTGCAACTCATCGCGTACGCTGTATTCGTGATAAAAACGATATTCCTGACGCAGGTCACTTGCTTGGGTATTGCTCAGCCAAACTTTCGCATCTTCATAAGTGAAATATACTGAAGTACTATCCACCTCTGGAGGAATGATTCCCCCGATCTCATTTACTTTATGAAGCATTCTGGAAAAATTCCCCAAAAACCAATACTTCCCGTTTTCTGAGCGATAATTGGTATGTAAAGAATAGGAATTTTGCACTGTCATGTTATCATCCCTGGCGTTTGGATTCAGTGTCTTTCGAGCCCGCATGGTATGTAGATTAAAGCCCACATTCCACCTAGGGTTTATATTTCTGGCAAATGCTAGATCCAGCATATTCCGTTGACCTCCACCAAAAAAAGCAGACATCTCCGTGAATGGCGATTTGGTATCAAAATACTTGTTGTTTTCTGGAGCGTGGTAATATAAATCATAAACAGAAAACCCATCTCTAGTTCCGATCACATCTGGGATTTCATAGAAAATTGGCTTGGTCGCACTACCAATATTCCCCAGATCCTGATACTTCCAGTTACTTTTGGCTACTGGGTCATAATTATGAAAATTATTCAGTGCAGTATCCTGTGGATAAAGAATCAGATTGTTTCGCTTAATGTCTTTTTCGAAAAAGTACAAACTCGTCGTGGGTCCGTAAACCATCCTGGTACTATCATCCAATAAAGATCTTCTGCCTATAGATTCTTCCTCCTCATCTGGATCAATCAATTCTCCATTTCGCTGTTGACCTGTATTTTGGCGTGTTGGAGGCACAGTACGCTGCGCAAAAGCGAAGTGAACACTTGCGATGCTGAGGAAAAATATAAAACAGAGTAACCGTTTATTCACTTAGATATTGTCCTTTTTGAAGACCTTTTGTTGGATTTGTTGTGCCAAAGCTAACTCGTCAGCTGGTGAGAACCTCACTTCTATGGGCAGCACAAAAATCGGAATTTCTTCCAGAAATCCTTTGGGCGCTTTGGATTTAACTTTCACAGCATCTTTTTCGGTCGTTAGCACAACGGGATTTTCAGTCACATGTTGCTTATAAATACTCCGGACTTTATCGAAATCAACCTCTGAATAATCATGATGATCTGGATAGCTAAGTACTTCTAGCAAGTCATATTTTTCACTTACGTAATCTATCAGCGGTTGATCATTTGCCAAGCCTGTTAGCAGTATGATTTTGGGTGAAAAAAAAAGTGAAATCAGCAAAGGTTCAGGTTTACCATAAGAAATGGAAGAGAAAAGTACCAGAGTATTTGGACGGCTATATGGAGTTACTTGACTTGCAAAGCTAGTCTTCTCAGAAATATTTAGATCTTCTGGGCATTTAGTAATAATGATTACATCAGCTCTTTTGGCTCCAATTCTACTTTCTCTAAGTCTTCCCATTGGCAACAAAAAATCCGAGAAAAAAGGCTTCTGATGGGTAGTCAAAAGAATATTCAAATCCCCATTAACATAGCGATGTTGGAAGGCATCGTCTAAAATAATCAGTTCGGGCACATCTGATTTTGAGGCTATTCCCTTCAGTGCTTTCACTCGATCTTCACCTACGAATACCGAAATTTCTTTTCCAAACTTTTGATAAATCTGAAATGGCTCATCACCAATTTCCTCAGGAAAAACTTGCGAAGTAGCCGTTAGAAACCCTTTCGTTTTTCTTCCATACCCTCTGCTTAGTGTTGCCAAACGTCTCTCATTACGAAGCATTCGAATCAAAAATTCCACCATAGGCGTTTTGCCTGTACCACCCACACTCAGATTCCCTACTACGATACTTGGAATCGGCGAAGAGACACTTTTCAGCCAGCCCAAATCGAAAAACAAATTTCGAAGTCGGGTGAACAAATCGTACAACAAAGCAAAAGGATAAAGTAAAAAAGCGTACCAGCGCATTCCAGAATTACTATTTTTGATCAAATAAACAGAAAAATTATGGGATACAAGATTAGCGATGTGATTTCCTATCTGGAGCAAATCGCGCCTCCATCCTATCAGGAGTCATATGACAACGCTACTTTGATCACAGGAAATAGAAATTCCGAAGTGACGGGAATTGTCTGCTCGCTGGACTGCATAGAATCTACCGTAGATGAAGCTATAGAACTCGGCGCCAACATGATTGTGGCTCATCACCCGATTGTTTTTAAAGGACTTAAAAGCCTCACGGGAAAAAATTATGTAGAGCGAACAGTCATAAAAGCAATCAAAAATGATATCGCTATTTATGCCATTCACACCAATCTTGACCATGTAGCCCACGGAGTAAATAAGCGGATTTCTGATCGATTGGGACTTCTGGACACCAAGATTTTACAGCCAAAAAAGCAATTACTACGCAAACTCGTATTTTACGTCCCCGAACCTGAGAAAGACAAAGTTCTTCAAGCTGTCTTTGCTGCTGGTGCAGGGAAGATTGGCGAATATTCGAATTGCTCATTTCAGGTAAAAGGTACTGGGACTTTCACGCCTTCGGGAAAAGCGAATCCAACCATTGGCGAAATCGAAAAAGCACAAGAGGAGCAAGAGGTTAGAGTGGAAGTTTTGGTTTCCAATCATGCACTTCCAAAAGTTTTAAGGAAAATGAGAGAAACTCATTCCTATGAAGAGGTAGCCTACTATGTACAAAATCTTGAAAATGAAAATCAGGAAGTGGGCGCGGGAATGATCGGAACACTTTCTCAGGGAATGGGAGGCGAAGAATTTTTAGATTATCTCAAGGCCCAAATGAACTTGGATGTGATTAAACACACGAGCCTGATTTCCCGAAAAATCAAAAAAGTAGCCGTTTGTGGAGGAGCTGGAATTTTCCTTCTCAGCGATGCGAAAAAAGCGGGTGCGGATGTCTTTGTGACTGCCGATGTGAAATACCATGAGTTTTTCGATGCAGACGGAGAATTAATTCTCTGTGACATCGGACATTATGAAAGTGAAATTTTCACAAAAGAATTACTCTGGGAGTTTTTGTCACAAAAATTCCCTAATATTGCACTCTATTTGACAAAAGTAGTTACAAATCCCTCATCCTATCGATAGTACATGGAAAGTACAGTAGCACAGAAACTCGAAGCTATTCACAACCTTCAACTTTTAGATTCAAAACTAGACGCCATCATCAAGGTTCGCGGAGCTCTTCCAGAAGAGGTTCAGGACTTAGAAGATGAAATTGCTGGATATGAAACTCGATTGGAGAAATTTCAAAGTGAAATAGATTCTTTTGAAAATGAAATAAAGGCGCTTAAAGAAAGCATCAAAGATTCTGAAAAACTGATCAAAAAGTATCAGGAACAGCAGATGAATGTTCGTAATAACCGCGAATATGATGCAATCACTAAGGAGCTTGAGCTTCAAGATTTAGAGATTCAAGTTGCGAAGAAAAAGATCACTGAAGCTGGTTATAGAATTGATACCAAGAAGGTGGACTTGGAGGAACTAAGCGCTGTGAAAAAGGATCGCCAAAAAGATTTAGATCAGAAGAACAGCGAATTAACTTCGATTGTATCTGAAAGCGAATCTGATGAAGCGAAACTGAACAACGATCGTGAAAAAGCCACTAAGAAAGTTGATGACCGACTTTTAAAATCATATACTAAAATCAGAGCTAACGCCAAGAATGGCCTCGCAGTGGTATTGGTAAAAAGAGGTGCTTGCGGTGGATGCTTTAATACTGTACCACCACAAAGACAGGCTGATATTCGTGAGAAGAAAAAATTAATCGTTTGTGAGCATTGCGGTAGAATCCTTGCCGGTGTTGAAGACGAGGTTATCGAAGAGGTAGCTCCAAAAAAGAAAAGAGCTACTAAAGCTTCCAAGGCTTAATCAAAGACTTTATTCTATAAATAAAAATGAAACCCTGAATCGCTCAGGGTTTTTTTTATGGAGTTTTTTGCTTTCCACGTATTAAATTTTCTATATTGAGAGCTATGAAAAGTCTTGGAATCCTAGTTGTCACCCTATTTCTATCTCTTTCAGTTTTTGCCAAAGAGACTGAACCCAAAACTTTTTTGGTCATATTCAAATCAAAAGAATTAAAATCGCTGAACACCTCTCTGAAAGACATTCAGTCCCAATTTTCTTCTACTTTCAAAACCAGAAGTTACTCAGGAAATTCGGAACTGGCGCTGATTATCGACATACCAAAATGTGAATTCGATGCTTGCTTTCTAGGCCAATTTTTAGTTTCCTTAGATAAAGGTGAGGACATGAAGCTTCAGGAAATTGCATTTCGAGTTATTGATATGACTGCCAACAAAAAGACTTTGGACACTTATCTAACAGCTTTTGAAGAAAGTCAGAAAAAGGACAAGAGTGACAAGCGAAATACTATCGCAGCTCCATAAGGTGCTCAGTATCATTTTTTTTCAGTAGCTCGAAAGTACCATCCTCCTTTTCTTCAAGTAGATATAAGCAAAGATTTTTATGCTCAAACATATCCATATGACACAAATCTTGCTTCATAATCAAGCTCAAAAAGATCCGCATCGCACGGCCGTGCATGCAAACCAATATAGTCTTACCAGGCCCTGATATAATCTCATCGATTCCTCGCTGCATACGCGTGGCTACGATATTTGGGCTTTCTCCACCTGCTATACAATAATCTAGATTTCCCTGCTGCCATTGATCCAGCATATGCTGATAGTATTGATTTTCTTCAGGCGACATAGGAAGTCCTTCATAGTCTCCCCAAGAAATCTCATTTAGGTCTGCAGTAGAAATAGCTGGGATACCTAAGTCCAAAAAAGATTGAATGGATTGTTTTGTCCGCTGAAGGCCTGTGTAATACGCCTGGTCAAACGGAATATTTTTGTATGTCTCAAAAAAGGCCGCAGCCTGTTTTCTTCCGGTTTCATTAATGGGAGCATCGATTCCACTTCCCTGCACTACACCTTTAAGGTTGAAATCAGTTTGTCCGTGCCTAACTAAGTAAATTTTTTTTCGATTCAAGATTATCTATTTTTGTCTGCGCCCCAAAGAAAACTCATTTACTTTAAATTTTCATGGTATTTTCCCAAAAGCCTTCATTGGATCAAATCAACCAAAACGGAAGAAACACCATGACTGATCATCTGGGAATTGTATTTACTGAATTCGGCGAGGACTACCTCAGTGCTACCATGCCAGTAGATCAAAGAACAAAACAACCAATGGGTTTGTTACACGGAGGAGCGAATGTAGTGCTTGCTGAGACACTTGGAAGCGTAGCCGCTTCACTCACTATTGACTTGAAAAAACAAGTTTGTGTAGGCCTTGAAATAAACGCAAATCACCTGAAAGGTGTAAAGTCAGGATTGGTCACAGGAATCACCAAACCAATCCATATTGGGAAAAGCACTCAAGTCTGGGAAATAAAAATCACTAACGAGCAAGGTCAACTCTGCTGTATCAGCCGAATTACCATGGCGATTTTAGATAAAAAGCAATGAATACTGAAGTATCAACTAATCCTACCCAAACAGACATAATTCATCTTTTACTTCAACTAGGGCTTACCTCAGGTGGCTCTTTTGCTCTTTGGAGAAAGCCTAAATCCAACACACTTGAAATTGTAATGGATGAAGCTGACAGTCCTTTGAAAGTAGATCTTAGCCTGGATGAATTAGAGGCTGGGTTCATTGTCCATCCTTTTGCTGATCAAGTGGACAAAAAAGCTTATTACATTAAAGCCAGCAAACATCTTTCCTTTGATCTAAATCTCCCGTTTGAAGAAGATGAATTGCCGGAATGGGCCAAAATCCAGTTAAAAAACCAAGGTCAACTGTCACCCCAAAAGATTAGGGAATTGCTACAAAATCAAACGCTGACAAGTATGGTTCTGACCTCCAGTCTCAGTGAAGACAAAGCACATTTTCTCCAATTGGTGGAAAAGGGCATCAAAGCAGTTCGTGAAAAAGATTTGGAAAAAGTAGTCCCTGCTAGAACAAAGACTATTGACATTCCTGAAAATTTTAATCTAGGATGCACGATTTTAAGTCTAATAAAATCCTACCCAAACGCTTTCGTTAACTTTTTTCATATTCCAAATATTGGAACCTGGATGGGAGCATCTCCGGAAACATTGATAGAAACCAAAGGTGATATTTTCCAGACAATGTCACTGGCAGGAACTCAGGCAGCTTCAGGCGATAATCCTTTGAAAACTGTAGCATGGACTCAGAAAGAAATTGAAGAGCAAGCACTAGTAAGCAGGTACATCGTTTCATGCTTTAAGAAAATAAGATTGAGGGAATACGAAGAACATGGCCCAAAAACTGTATTGGCTGGAAATCTCTTACACCTGAGGTCTGACTTCAGAATTGACATGCAAGCCACAGGTTTTCCACAACTTGGCTCGATTATGCTAAATCTTCTTCATCCTACCTCCGCAGTCTGCGGCATGCCTAGAAAAGAATCACATGATTTCCTCCAAGAATTTGAAGGCTTTGACCGTTCCTTCTTTTCGGGTTTTTTAGGCCCTGTTAACATTCAAGGTGAAACTTCTATTTATGTGAATTTGAGAACCGCCTCCTTAGTAAAAAACAAAGCCATACTTTATGCAGGAGCTGGTGTGACAGAAGATTCTGATCCGGAAAAGGAATGGGAAGAGACAGAACTTAAATGCCAGATCATTGGTAAATTCATTCAAAGCCCAAGCGCTTGATTCTCTCTCAGATCACCGACTTAGTAGCTATTTGTGCCAAGAAAGGCATTGAAAACGCCATCCTTTCTCCTGGTTCGCGCTGCGCACCTTTGACGCTTGCTTTTGCCAGACATCCCCAGATTCACACCAGAACTATCTCTGACGAGCGCTCTGCTGCCTTCATTGCAATGGGCATGGCTCAGCAACTGGAGCAGCCGGTAGCACTTGTCTGCACGAGCGGATCCGCAGCTTTGAATTATTTCCCAGCCGTAGCAGAAGCTTTTTTCCAGCAAATCCCATTGCTGATATTGACAGCAGATCGACCAGCAGAATGGATTGATCAATACGATGGGCAGACCATTTTCCAACCTGATGTTTATGGAAAACATGTAAAAGAAAGTTTTCAGTTACCAGATTCATCAACATTTCCCGACCAACTATGGCAATCCTCAAGAATTGTAAATGAAGCGATCAATCTCGCCAAGCAATTTCCAGCAGGGCCTGTTCATATTAATGTGCCACTTAGAGAACCCTTTTACCCTGAGAAAGGAGAGCCGATTATTTTCCCAGAAAAGCCCCGGGTATTTAATTTATTGAAAAGTAAAACCCAGCCTACCGATGAATCTCTAATCAAGCTCAAAAGCAGGTTGGAAATAGTCCAAAGAATCTTAATTATTCCTGGTCAGCAACGTCCAGACTCTCAAATTCAAAACTTTCTAGACCAGCTTTCTGTAAAGAAAAACGCTGTAATCGTCGCAGATACAATTAGCAATCTCCAGTCTGATGAGACGATCACATTGCATGACCATTGGCTGGGAAGTCAAGAATTCTCAAACAGTCTAAAGCCAGATTTGATTATTAGTTTTGGCAAATCCATCATCTCAAAATCACTCAAGCTATTCCTCCGAAGCACGCAAGCATCACATTGGCATATTCAATCAGATGGAAATGCAAAAGATACCTATCAGCGATTGACAAGGAATATTGCTTCCTCGCCAGCATACTTCCTCAACTGGCTGACTCAAAACCTTGGTCCACAAAACCCAGAATATTATCAGTCTTGGCATTCTCTGGACAAATGTGTATCCTCCAATCTGCCTCCGATCTTAAAGAGAGAATATTTCGGTGAATATCCTGCGCTAGCCTATTGCTTGAGTAAGATACCATCTACCTCAAAAATCCATGTGGCCAATAGCATGGCTGTCCGCTATTTGAATTTTCTTGGAAAAAGAAATCAGGAGGTGATCTGTAACCGGGGGACTTCAGGAATCGATGGATCCAATTCCACCGCAGTGGGATGTACTTTTACCACTAAAGACATCGTGACTTTGATTACTGGAGACATGGCATTCTTCTATGATCGTAATGCTTTTTGGCACAATTATACTATCCCTAACCTTCGGGTTATCTTATTGAATAATCATGCGGGGGGAATCTTCCGATTGATCGATGGCCCTGCAAATCAACCAGAATTAGAAGAGTTTTTTGAAACCAAACAGAGGTTATCTGCTAATCATTTGGCGACTGAGTTTGGATTCTTTTATTCCAAAGTGGTGAATCAAGAGGAATTGGAAGCTTCGCTAGAGGACTTTTATGAAGATTCCCTACACCCCAAAATTTTGGAAATCGAAACTTCCAGTGTTAAAAATGCTGAGATTCTGAAAGAGGTAAAGGAGAAAATCAAAACTGAGCTTCGGTAAATAAATTAGGATTAGGAGAGGTAGCTTTCACCGTATTTTTAGAATATCTATACAAGAAATATAATAACCCTATTTCAAAAACATAAATGGTAAAGGGAGCTAAAATTTGACCTATAAAAGAAAGTATCAAAAACCCAGACACCATTCCCAATATCCCGATTGGCTTTAAACCAAAACTCTCGATTATCATAAGTTTGCTCAAATTATAGCCCAGTAAAACATAACCCATTCCCCAAAAGATAATACTAGGAATCATGTAAAAGATTTCATGCTGAAGATTATCATCTAAAATTACAATCATGGAATATAAATAGGCTATCAATCTAGCAATCAGCAAGAAAAATACTGACAAACTAATAACGTTGTTACCATAAAATTGGCCTATTTTCAGAAAAGGCCACATAAAAATGAAGTAACAAACAAAGATTCCGATCTTAAATGGAATATAAATCCCTCCTGAAATAGAATCGGCGATATACTTAATATCTAACGGTATTTCTATAAGGGTTAGGATTAGGTATAAACTTCCGGCAAAAAGAATCAATGGGGAGAATTTTATACCTAACTCCTTTTCTTGTGTTTGATTATAATTTTGGGAATATTTTATCTCCTCCTTTACAAAATCAATTTCCAAAGCCTCAAAAAGCGTTTTAATCGTATGGCTCCTGGGAGTTACATCACCTGCTTCAATCCGTTGGATCGTCCGCACATTCAGGTTGCACTTTTCGACCAACTCCTCCTGTGTCAGGCCTTTTGCCTTTCTGCTTTCATAGATTTTCTTACCAAGTTCAGGTTGTTTCATTTTGTATATACTTTGATTGACCATGACAATATCTAGGATTGAATTGAAATCAGAGACGTAGTTACATCGGCTTAGCCCCGACTTTTGCCCGACTTTCAGGCTTAAAGTCTCAAAATAGCAAAAATAAACTTAGGGTTTAATTCAAAATCGAGAACCCCCGTTAAAAAGCGATCAAGCTGTCACTTGAGAACTGTAAGTAGAATCGGGAGAAGAAGTTCTCCCGATTTTATTTATTCCCCAGATCAGAAACCCAAGTTGTCCTATCTCAAAAAGGGTCAATGGAATCAAGCCAAATAAAGCGCCGACCACTGAAAAAATCATAACTCCAGACACAACCCCCAATGCTCCGAGCACTTGCGGAATATTAGACCAGAGATTTTTATAACAAAGATATCCAGCTCCCATAAATCCGTATGCTAGGCCAAAGCATCCTAATTTTACAAAATAATAATCCGATAGACCAAAGCTATCTACTCTTAATGAAATTAAATCAATTACAATCCAAAGGGCATTCGCCACGAGCATCACCCAAAGGGCGATTTGAAGAATTTTGTTAGGAAAGATAGTAGCCATTTTGATCAGTCCGAAAATGAAAAGTGAGAAAGTAATTAATACTCCTACTTTGATCAACCCAAAATTCACGGAATTCACTATTCCTCCCTCAATCATCTCTATCTCCATACTGATTTCAAAATAGGAGAGAAAAAAGTAGATCAATCCAGTTCCAAAACCCAAATAAAGCCATGTCAGTTTTGGTTTGGCATTCTCAATAGACGCACTTACTTCCGACTCTTTCCAGTCCATCCCCAACGCCTCAAACAGGGCTTTGATGGTATAACTTCTGGGAGTCACCTCCCCTGCTTCGATGCGCTGGATCGTCCGCACATTCAGGTTGCATAATTCGACCAACTCCTCCTGAGTCAATCCTTTTGCCTTTCTCATTTCAGAGATTTTCTTGCCAAGTTCCGGTTGCTTCATTGTGTGTATGTTTTGATTAACCATGGCAATTTCTCTGATTGGTTTGTGACTTATGCCGAAAGAGGCTCGGTTTTGACCCGACATTTGCCCGACATTTGAGTTTAGAGCTCAAATTAAGGCTTTTGATTTATAATTATTATAAAACAGGAACTATGATTTATCAGCTGTAGGTGGGCTATTTATATGAAGGAATCCCCACACCCCCTGAGGACTTAGGTGATATTATCACATTGACTGATCACTGAAGCGCATATTTTTTGCTGTTTCACCCTATTGATATCTGATTGGTAGCATATTCAATTTGAGTAGAAGTAGAAGCGAAACAATAAGGAATGTACCAATAGCTCCAATGATATTGATGTACTTTTGGGCCTTTAGTGACTTCGAGTTAAATTTTTGAAGTGTCCAAAACAGTACGTAACCGATGATTCCACCGGAGGTATTGGTAAGCAGATCTGTGACATCAAACGTTCCAAATCTAAATGCATACTGAAGTCCTTCTAACATCAAACTTATCAGAAAAAAGAAAAGCAGATTAAATTTAAACGTCCTATTTCTAAATAAAACTCCAGCATAAATGCCCAGCGGAATAAAAATAACCACATTCAAAATGGTTTCCATCTCGTCATAATAACCATTAGCAAAAGGGATCAGGTTGATATTCCTGTTTTCCATATAAGAAAATTCTACACCCAGCTTTAACAAAATGATCCAACCCAAGACGAGAAGATAAACGAATAATAAGGTTTTAGTCAGCTTGTCAGCATTGTTTTCAGCTTTCCCCATTCCAGTTGCTTTGAATTTTCCGCATTGTCGAATTTGCTAAAATTTTTGATCAGAAAATCATGAATATCTTTTTTCTACAGTAGAGGCAAAACTTGCTTCAATGCAGGATTTCTGTTCTCCGCTTTCCAAATTACTGAAAGCTCCGTGAATTGCGGGATATGCGGAATCTGCATAAAACGTACATTCAACTCATATCCTTCTTTCAGCGAAGTCGGGACTATCGCCACACCCATTCCATTTTCTACCAATTTGAATATCGTCAACGCATGGACGGACTTATGCCGAATCCTAGGTGAAAAGTTTGCATCCCTGCAAATACCGATAATTTGCTCGTAATATAGATTACTATAGTCTGAGGAAAAAAGAACGAAAGATTCATCCCTAAACTGATTCACTGATATAAATTCCTGCTCTTGAATCGGATGTTCTTTTGGCACCACCAACGAAAAAGTATCCCTAAGCACAACCTTCATTTCCAGATCACTTGGCACAGAAGCCAATCTGACAAAACCCAAATCCAATTTATCCTTTTCAATCATTTCCACCTGAACCGAATTGCTCAACTCTTCCAAACTGGTACTTATTAAAGGCTGATTCGCATTAAGTTTGGCCAATAGATCGGGCAATACCTGATTGGATGCCGAGCCTAGAAATCCTATCCTCAGCTCCCCGATTTTCCCTTCAGCGATCAGTTTCAGCTGGTTCCTTGTCAGCTCCAAATGATTTAGGACAAAGTCCACCTCACTTTTCAGATAAGCTCCTGCAGCTGTCAATTCCACATGTTTTTGATCCCGCTCAAACAGTTGTACTTCCAGCATTTCCTCCAACTGCTTAATCTGCCTACTTAATCCAGGCTGCGAAATAAACAAACGCTCAGCTGCCTTTCTGAAGTTCAACTCCTCTGCAACTGCCCTAAAATAATTCAAGTGTCTTAATTCCACGATAACTCAAAGGTATCATATCATGACATAATTGATATCAAAAATTATCATCAATACATGATATCTTTGTCATGCCCCTGAATCTAAACCCAATTATGATGAAGACTTTCCAATACGGCCAAGACCATCTTACAGTAGGTATGGCCTTGCAACTCGCTAGAAAAGAGACGAAAGGCGTTTTAACTCCGGCAACCCGCGATAAAGTTCGGGCTTCTGCCCTTGCTGTTGCGAACATCGCCAAAGGAGAAAAGGCTGTCTATGGTATCAACACAGGTTTTGGTCCCCTTTGTACCAGCAAAATCTCAGCAACTGATACGCAGACTTTACAGGAAAATCTACTTAAAAGTCATGCTGTTGGATTGGGAGAACCTGTTCCCTTGGAGATTTCCAAGCTGATGCTCGTATTGAAACTTCAGGCTTTGGCCCAGGGGTTTTCAGGAATCAGGCTAGAAACCTTGGACCGAATGCTTTGGATGCTGGATAATGACGTAATTCCCGTAGTTCCTATACAAGGTTCAGTGGGAGCATCGGGGGACTTGGCACCACTTTCACATTTATTTTTACCGCTATTAGGGTTGGGGAAAGTGTATTTTGAAGGGGTTATCCAAGCCACATCTTCCGTCTATGAAAAGTTGGAAATGACAGCGCTTTCTCTTGGTCCAAAGGAAGGTTTGGCCCTAATCAACGGCACTCAGTTTATGGCTGCTTATGGAGTAAAAGTCGTGGATCGCTTGCATAATCTGCTCGTCCATGCGGACATTACCGGTGCCATGATGATTGAAGGCCTGATGGGTTCGATCAAACCCTTTTCTCCTGAACTGCATCAATTAAGGCCATTCCCGGGAAATAAGCATGTGGCGCAGACTATTCTAAATTTATTGAACGGATCCGAAATAGTGAATTCCCATTTGAATTGTGCACGTGTGCAGGATCCGTATTCCCTACGATGCATGCCACAAGTCCACGGAGCTTCCAGAAATGCATGGCTTCACCTGAAAGAGGCCATCGAAATTGAGATCAATTCCGTGACGGATAATCCTGTCGTTTTCAGCGAGGATCATACGATTTCCGGAGGCAGTTTTCACGGACAACCTATTGCGTTGCCGCTGGATTATGCTTGCCTTGCCGCGTCTGAATTAGGAAATATCTCAGATCGAAGAATCTATCTTTCCCTCGAAGGAGATACTCCGGGTGTTCCTAAATTACTTTTGAAAGAGACGGGATTGAACTCAGGCTTGATGATCCCACAGTACACCACAGCTGCATTAGCTTCTGAGAATAAAGGACTTTGTTTTCCTTCATCTGCCGACAGTATTCCTACCTCCTTGGGACAAGAGGACCATGTAAGTATGGGTTCGATTGGTGCTAGAAAAGCTTTGCAGGTAATTGGGAATGTGGAGAAAATTCTGGGAATTGAGCTATTTTATGCTGCTCAAGCGATGGATTTCCATGCACCACTCAAGTCTGGAAAGGTGATGACAGCCATTCACGAACATGTAAGAAAAAGCATCACCCCAGTCATCAATGACAGGGTAATGACCGAAGATATGGAAGCTGCAATTACCATGATTCAAAGTGGCGAATTGATCAAAATCGCGAATAAAGTTGCAATAGAGGAAGGTTTAGAATACCAGACTGAATGGAGTGAGCTGTTTGACTATTAAAATTACCCGCTGAAAACGCACATATCCACTGTGGTCATCTGCGAAGTTATCAGCGCTAATCAGTGGGAAATCTAACTATGAAAAATCTAAAACTAATCGGCCCAATTACCCAGCTACTCACGCTTGATAAACTTCCGTTGAAAGGAGCTTTAAAAGATGAGCAACTCGAAATCCTGACAAATGCAGGAATTTTAATCGAGGACGATAAGATTCTGGAAATTGGCTATTACACCGATTTACTGGCAAAAACTGAAAAGCTAGATCCGGAAGTATTTAAGCTGGAAGGAGATTTTGTAACACTGCCGGGATGGGTAGACTGTCATACGCATATTTCTTTTGGAGGAAGTAGGGCAAAAGATTTTGCAATGCGGAATGCAGGAAAATCCTACTTGGAAATAGCAGAAGCGGGTGGTGGAATTTGGGATACAGTCACCCAAACCAGAAATCTCAGTCAAGAAGAACTTACCGCGAGAACAGTCTCAAATTCTAATCGACACTTGAGCGAAGGAGTAACTACCATAGAGGTAAAAAGCGGGTACGGATTAACTGTCGCCGAAGAACTTAAAATGCTTCGGGCGATAAAAGATGCCAACTCTCAGACCAAAGCTGATCTGGTTCCAACCTGCCTCGCAGCTCACATGAAACCTCGTGATTTTGAAGGTTCCAAAAAAGATTATCTTCAGGAAATCGCCGAGCAGCTATTCCCGATTCTCAAGTCAGAGAATCTCACCAATAGAATCGATTCATTTATAGAGCAAAGTGCTTTTTCCCCGCAAGAAATTACTGGCTATTATCAAAAAGCAAAAGAATTAGGCTTTGATTTCACCGTTCATGCCGATCAATTCACCACAGGAGGATCCGAAGTGGCGGTAAAATTCAGTGCCAAATCGGCAGATCATCTGGAAGCCTCCACTGAGAAAGAAATAGCCCTGTTGGCAAAGTCTGATACAGTAGCCGTTGCACTTCCTGGCGCTTCTATTGGATTGGGCTGTGCATTTACTCCAGCCAGAAAAATTTTGGATCAGAGTGGATCGTTGGCAATTGCGAGTGATTGGAACCCCGGCTCCGCTCCTATGGGCGACTTATTGACACAAGCTTCTATTTTGGCCACTTTCGAAAAGCTAAGTACTGCTGAAGTTTTATCCGCAATAACTTTCCGCGCAGCGGCAGCTTTGGGCTTAGAAGATCGGGGGAAATTGAAAGCAGGATTATTGGCTGACTTCAATCTTTACTCAACAGATGATTTTAGAGAGATCCTCTACCAACAAGGAAAACTCAAACCAGCACAAGTGTGGAAAAGAGGTACTAAGATTTTAGAATCAAGACATAAGACTTACAATTCTAAACACAGAATCAAAAATTTAATATAAAATTCGGAGTTCAGAATTCCCTCTTAAACAACATTAGGCTTCAAGGCTAATAAACAATTTATTTCGTTGCGCCGTTGTGCCGCCGCGAGCAAATTCAATTCGTAAATACAATGGTTTTCCAAGAGCAAATTCAACAAGGTATTCCAAACATCCTTCCTCCAAAAAAGGAACGAAGTAAGTCACTTGGCCACGCTCCCAAAAGAAAAGACATTCTTTCGTCAGAAGAAAAAAAACTTGCATTGCGAAATGCCTTACGCTATTTCCAGAAGGATTGGCATGCGGAATTGGCTAAAGAATTTTTAAATGAGCTGAAGGAATTTGGGAGAATTTACATGTATCGGTTTATGCCTGAGTATGAAATGTATGCTCGCTCAATTCAAGAATATCCTGCAAAGTGTCGACAAGCAGCGGCCATCATGCTGATGATTCAAAACAATTTGGATCCTGCTGTGGCTCAACATCCTGAGGAACTAATTACTTACGGTGGCAATGGTGCCGTTTTCCAAAACTGGGCACAATACCTTTTGGTGATGAAGTATCTGTCTGAAATGACGGATGAGCAGACGCTCCATCTCTATTCAGGTCATCCTATGGGGCTTTTCCCCTCTTCTCCAGAAGCTCCCCGCGTGGTAGTGACCAATGGAATGATGATCCCAAATTATTCCAAGCATGATGACTGGGAGAAATTCAATGCACTTGGAGTGACGCAATATGGACAAATGACGGCAGGTTCATTTATGTACATTGGACCTCAGGGGATTGTGCATGGCACCACGATTACGGTGATGAATGCTTTTAGAAAAAAATTGGAAGTGGGAGAAACACCCGCCGGAAAAATATTCTTGACAGCAGGTTTGGGCGGTATGAGTGGAGCGCAGCCAAAAGCCGGAAATATCGCAGGCTGTATCACTATCTGTGCAGAAGTAAATCCTGCCGCAGCAAGAAAAAGACATGAACAAGGCTGGGTGGATGAATTGATCGAAAATCTAGATGAGCTGGTTCTGCGAACTCAACTTGCCAAACACAATAAGGAAGTGGTTTCTCTCGCCTTCATCGGCAATATAGTGGATGTTTGGGAGCGATTTGATGAGGAAAATATATTTATTGAACTTGGCTCCGATCAGACCTCACTTCATAATCCTTGGGCTGGAGGCTACTATCCAGTAGGCCTGACCTTCGAAGAATCAAATCGGCTGATGGCTGAAAATCCTGAAGTATTTAAAGAAAAGGTTCAAGAAACGCTGAGAAGACATGCCACCTCGATCAATAAGCATGCAACAAAAGGAACTTACTTTTTCGATTATGGAAATGCCTTTTTACTGGAAGCATCCAGAGCAAGCGCTGAAGTAATGGCTGAAAACGGAGTTGATTTCCGGTATCCATCCTATGTTCAGGATATTTTGGGGCCAATGTGCTTTGACTATGGATTTGGCCCTTTCCGCTGGGTGTGCACTTCCGGAAAAGCTGAGGATTTGAGAAAATCCGATCAGCTAGCTGCTCAAGTCTTAAAGGAAATCATGCAGCATTCTCCCGCTTCTATTCAGCAACAGATGCAAGACAATATCACCTGGATCGAAGAAGCAGAAAAGAATCAATTGGTAGTTGGTTCCCAAGCACGTATTCTTTATGCCGATGCGGAAGGCCGGGCTAAGATTGCCCAAGCATTTAATGATGCCATTGCAGCAGGGGAAATTTCCGCTCCAATTGTATTAGGCCGCGATCATCATGATGTCAGTGGTACAGATTCGCCTTTCCGTGAAACAAGCAATATCTATGACGGCAGCAAATTCACAGCAGATATGGCAATCCACAATGTCATCGGAGATAGCTTTCGTGGAGCCACTTGGGTTTCTATTCACAATGGAGGGGGAGTCGGCTGGGGAGAGGTGATGAATGGCGGTTTCGGGATGCTACTTGACGGAAGTGCGGAAGCTGAAAGAAAACTGAAATCCATGCTATTCTATGACGTAAATAATGGCATTGCGAGACGTGCTTGGGCTAGAAACTCAGGTTCTTTGGAAGCTATTCAGCGGGAAATGGATCGCAGTCCGGGATTAAAAGTCACTTTGCCAAATCTGGTGAATGATGATGTTTTGAAATCTGTTTTACGATAAAAATAAAAACTGTGTCCTCTGCGTAAACCTCTGTAGCCACTGCGGTTTAACCAAAATATAGCTCATAAAACCTCTTCCAAATCAAGTGTAAATCCAGGAAGAACACTGGATTGAATTTTGTCCCCAGAAGTAAAAAGTCGTGAGGGCTGAAATTTCCCGTCTACTAATGTATAAATCAACACCGTGCAATCGGTAGGATGAATTACCCAATATTCCCTCACTCCAAATTCCTGATAAAGCTCATACTTATTCTGAAGTTCCACCCGGCTATTTCCCGGTGAAAGAATTTCAACAATCAGATCCGGGGCTCCCAAGCATCCCTTATCATCCAACTTAGAAGGATCACATATTACAGAGATGTCCGGCTGAACTACGGATTTCACCTTTTCATCTTTTGGATTTTTTGAGAACCTGACATCGAAAGGTGCCGAATAGACTTTGCAGGGATGATCTTTTAAGAAAACCCATAATCTGGACGTAAGATTTGCTGACACTTCCTGATGCCTTCGGTTTGGAGCAGCCGCTTTTGCAAAGATTTTCCCTTTGATCAATTCGACGATTTCTTCGAAGTCCCATTTGAGGTAATCCGCATAGCTATATCCACCAAAATACTCATTTGGCTCTTGAAAAGCATCGAGATCAATTTTATCTTTCTGAGGAATTCTATATTCTTCCATCGCTTAATTGAGTTTTTGAATTTTACCTAAAAACCATATACATTGTTTATGTTATTAAAAATATCAGACAGCTGTTTATAATTTAGCATAAAATAAATCACAAACTCTATATGCCTCATCAAAATCCCGATCCTTCTCTTTGGACAGGAAGAAAATCTGAAACAATAGAATATTGGCATCAAGCCGCTATCTCTGTAAAAGAACTCAAGTTTGACGAAAATCAAGATTCTCCGAAAGTCGGAATCTTAGGATATGCAGGTGAAGAGGGTGTAAAAAGAAACCAAGGACGATTAGGTACTGCAGAAGGTCCGAACGCCATAAGAAAGAACCTGGGAACTTTGGCTTTTCACTTGCCTGAGAAAAGCAGAATTTTTGATTACGGTGATGTTTCTACTGAGAATTCCGATTTGGAATCAAGCCACGAATTACTTGCTGAAGCTGTTTTCAACTTACTCGAAACTAAACATTTTCCAATACTTTTAGGTGGGGGTCACGATTTGGCTTTGGCGCACGGAAGAGGAATTTACAAGCATTTGGCGGCTAAAAACCAGAAATTGGGAATTATCAATATGGATGCTCATTTTGATTTACGCCCGACTATTGATGGAAAGGGGCATTCAGGCTCACCATTTCTCCAACTAGCACAGGAAAATCCGGATACTTTCCAGTATTTATGTTTGGGGATTCAACGATCTGTCACCCCAAAATCACTTTTTGAGACCGCGGATAAAATTGGCGCAAAATGGATGGTTATGGAAGATTTTAGGCTGAATAACTGGGAGGTAATCCAAGAGAAAATCTTGTGGTTTTTGGATTCTGTGGACAAGATATACTTGAGTGTAGATATGGATGGTTTCTCTTCCGCTTTTGCTCCTGGGGTATCAGCACCTTCCCCAATGGGATTCAGACCGGAGTTTGCTTTCAAAGTATTTGAATTGCTCACCTCAACAAAAAAACTAATTTCCTTAGACGTAGTAGAACTTAATCCTACTTTCGATCAAGATCAAGCTACTGCAAGATTAGCTGCAAGATGTGCTGAATACGTGGCGAGAAAGGTAATGGGTAATAGTATAAAATGGCAATGAAGCTATGTTTGCAATAAATCGGTGATCCATTTCGGTAATACATCCACATTAAGTCCGTGAATAACCGGACAAAATTTCATACCGTTTTTACAGATTCGTTTTCACTTGAATCACCTTTTCTTCACCTGTTTCAAGAAATACTGTATTAATTAACGGACGCCCCATTCCATCCCATTCCACCTTCATCTGATCGCCGGTTTGCAAATTGATCCCAGCTCCAAAACTGAATGCGCCGGTACCAAAAAAATGCACATGTCCTTGGAGCTGTTGGCGATGATCAGGATATTTAAAATGATGATATTCCAGATTTGATAGAGAATGGGCCATATTTTTCTCTCCGGTTTGGATATCTGATGACCACAAGACGTCTTCGCCACGGGACACACTTATGCTTCCTTTCAAATCAAGAAAATCCATGGTGAGAACAAGTTCAGGACCTATGGAACAATTGCGCAACTTGGATGGAGCAAGGTAGAGGTAGTTCTTTTTTTCCATCACATGATCAGAAAATTCATTCCCTGTAGTAAAACCAATTCGTACTGGCTGCCCTTTTCTGTCGACCAAATAAACTCCTGCTATTTCCGGCTCTTCCCCGCCGTCATTTCCAAAATTGGGAACATTCAATTCTTCTCCATGCCCTTTCAAAATGGTACCTGTACCTTTATAAAACCACTCGGGCTGTATCCCCACTCTTCCGATGTCAGGCTTTCCTCCTTCTATGCCCCATTGATAGACTATCATGCTATCCGTAAGCGTGGTGCCTTTTTCACTCTGATGCATTACTTGCCTGTTCAATGCACTACTGTGATGAGTCAGACCTGTGCCGGAAACGATACAATGAGAAGCTATGTCAGGATTATCAAATGAAGGCAGTAATTTCCATTCGCTTGTTCCATTGTAAACTGAGTCATAATCAACATGGTCAGAAGAAATTTTCTGCTCTATCAAAGCTTGGATAGGAATTCCAGAATCAAGTGATTCTAAAGCCAGATGATAAATTGATGTGAAATCCTTTAGCAGGATCAGATTAGGTTCTCTAACTAAAGCAATTTTCCTTCCCTTTTCAGAATGAACAAGCTGTGTTAATCGAGTTTTTTCTTTCATCATTGTTTCGTTTATCGTTTTGCAGCTACCTTAAGGTGGCGATTTCGGAGCGATTCACTGTCAGCCAAGCACAACCTTTGATAGATGCACAAAGCTTGATTTAACCACTGAACTACTACTTTTGGGTAGGTACCAGCAGTTATTCTTTTCGTCCGTATAATGCTCCAGTCCATTCGTCAGGGTCACCAATTGTTTGATAAAGTTTGTATGGTTGTTTGTCATTGTATATTGAAAAGTCATTTGTGAAAAAACCGTCTTTAAAAGTTGGTTTATTGTCTGAGGTAAATAATGTATCACAGTCAACGGTAACTTTCCAAGTATCATTATCAAGTCTTAAACGCCAAGTTCCTCTCCCATTCCACAATTCATACTTCTGATATTGTTCAAATCCATAAACTGGAATATTGGTCATTGAAAAAGTGCTGTCTGAATTAAGAATAATTTTGATTTTTTTTTGTTTGTCGTTGTCTGAAATGCCGGTGCTTGAGTTTTTGTGGTCTAAATAATATTCTCCTGCCATTTGATTAATGTCAGGTTTTATTTTAGTGTAGTTGCTGTATGGCGAAGAAAATTTCTCTCCTGTTGATGCCCAGTGAATACTAAAAAAGATTGTCGGCAAGAATGTTATAACAATTGAAATAATAAGTCCGATTTTGAAAGATTTAATCCCGAATGAAGTTGCTTTCCTTTGATTGAATAGTCTTATGAGTAATTCTGTCACCCAACCGAATGTGTAAAAAAAGTTTACAAGAAGTCCAAATGCAATTGGTGTAAAAGGATGAATAATGTGTAAGTCAAACTTATATACAAACAAAAATACTAGCAAACTAATTAGTCCGAATAGAAGTAAAACAGCGTTAAAAACTAAACGTCTGATTTCCCACCACCCAACAATGTGATACCAGTTTCTGTCTGTCAGTTCGTGGCTAAATATTTTGTTGAGCAGTCTTTTCATAATTGCTGGTAACATGGTCATCATGTCAGTATTTAGGAAATCGCCATCACATCTACATCCATTTCAAAATAAGCTTTCACAGAATAATTGTATAAGATTGCGAACCTTCTTTAAATAAGTGCCTCCCATATTATCTCCACAGGATGCTTGGCTTTTCTGCCTGTACCATCCGCAATCTGATGTCTACAAGATGTTCCCGGTGCTGCTATGATTGTTTCCGCATCGGCTTTTCGTACAGCTGGAAAAAGAACCAACTCTCCCACTTGCTGAGAAACTTCATAATGCTCGGCCTCATAACCAAAACTTCCAGCCATCCCACAGCAACCGCTTGGAATGGTTTCCACACTATAATTTGCAGGCAAAGACAATAACTTCTGCGTCCAAGTCATGGAAGAAAGCGCCTTCTGATGACAATGACCATGGAGTTTGATCTTCTGAGCCTTGGAAGTAAAAGAGTCAGCTTTGATATTTCCGGCAGCGATTTCCTGAGCCAAAAACTCATCTATCAGCTTCACATGAAATTTTAGCTTCTTGGCAGCTTCTGCCAATTCCTTCTTGACTATTCTTGGATATTCATCACGAAAACTCAAAATAGCCGAAGGCTCAAGACCGATCAAAGGTGTATTTCCATCAATTAGCTTGTCAAATACTTCAACATTCACTTCAGCATGTTTCTTGGCTTTTGGAAGTAATCCCTTAGAAAGCGCTGAGCGACCACTTTCTTCATGATCCACAACTTTTACCTCGTAGCCTAATTTCTTGAGCAACGATATTGCCTTGATCCCAATCTCAGTATCATTATGGTTGGTAAACTCATCAATAAAGAAGTAAACTGATTTAATCTGCTTAGGCGCACTTGGAAGATTAGCATAGTTCTTTTTGTACCATTTTCGCAAGCTTACTTTACTGATGGCGGGCAAATTCCGCTTAGCAGCTACTCCCAAAACAGACTTCATCATTCCGCCAGTAAAGCTATTGCTGAGCATAAAATTCGCCAAGCCGCCGGTTTTTGAACCCAACTCATTCAACTCATTAATATAAGCAAAAGCTCTGGATCGAAGTGGGATTCCGTTTGTTTTTTGGTATTGATAAAGGAATTCAGCCTTCATGCTTGCCATGTCCACATTGGATGGACACTCCGCAGTGCAGCCTTTGCAGGATAGACACAAATCCATTGCTTCCTTGATCTCAGGATGGTTAAATGCATTTTCCTTCTTGTCCATTGTGAGAAACTCCCGGAGTGTATTGGCACGGCCCCGTGTTGTATCCTTTTCATTCCGGGTAGCCATGTAGCTAGGACACATCGTACCTCCAGAGCCCGGAAGCTTACGACAATCACCCGATCCGTTACATTTTTCTGCTAAACGGAGAATCCCACCCACATGAGAGAAATCTATTAAAGTATCATGAGCTGGAGTTTCCATGTCCGGCTCGTAGCGAAGAAATTCATTCATCGGAGCAGCATTCACAATTTTGCCCGGATTAAAAATATTTTGGGGGTCCCAAGAGAATTTTATCCTGCGGAAAAGTTCGTAATTCTTCTCTCCCACCATCAGCGGAATAAACGCTGCCCGAACTCTGCCGTCACCATGCTCGCCACTCAGCGAGCCTTGATACTTTTTCACCAATTCAGCTGAAGCTTTGGAAATCTTATAAAACTCCTCGACATCCTTTGATTTTTTCAAATCCAGAATAGGTCTCAAGTGTATCTCTCCAGCACCTGCATGGGCATAATGGACAGGCTTCTGATTGAAGCCTTTCATCATTTCATCTACCTCATCGATGTAATCTGCCAAATCCTCGATATCCACTGCCGTATCTTCAATACACGCAACAGCCTTGGGATCGCCGGGAATATTAGCCAATAATCCCAAGCCAGCAGAACGAAGAGCCCAAGCAGTGGAAACCATTGTAGGTTCAATGATAGGATACGCATATCCCAAGCCTGTTCTTTTTAGGTCGGCTACCAATGCTTCGCCTTTAGCCATGGCTTCTTCCAACGTTTGTCCCCGAAACTCCACCATCAAAATCGCTTCGGGATCACCTTCCACGAAGTAACGATTCTTACTGTACTCAATGCTTTCTTTGGTGCAATCCAGAATAATTTTGTCCATCAGCTCCACCGCTGTAGCCGGATGCTTCATTGCAGTCTGAGCAGACACCATGCTCTCATGGATCGTCTCAAAATGTGCTGCCACTACGATTTCAATAGGTTCTGGAAGGGGGTCAAGACTGATTTTAATCTCAGTGGTAAAGGCCAAAGTCCCTTCAGAACCACTTAACAACCTACAGAAATTGAAATCCCCTACTCCTCCAAATACCTCAGCCTTCAGCAGTTCATCTACTGCATAACCCGTATTTCTCCGATGAATAGATTTCTTTGGAAATTGTGCATGAATTTCCTCCCTAGCTTCCGGGTCGCTTAATTCTTCAAATACCTTTCTATAAATATCACCCTCAAGTGATTGAAGATTCATTTTTTGCTGAAACCCCTCTTTTGAAAGCTCTTCAAACTTAGCTGGATTTCCATCGCTCAAAATAGTATCCAATGAAATCACCTTATCTCTGGTTACCCCATAGACGATGGAAGTGGTGCCGGAGGAGTTGTTCCCAACCATTCCACCAATCATCGCACGATTGGCAGTGGAAGTAATAGGACTGAAGAAAAGTCCATGAGGCTTCAGGTATCGGTTGAGTTCATCACGTACCACTCCTGGCTGCACACGAACCCATCGTTCTGCTACATTTAATTCAAGGATTTCCGTAAAATGCTTAGAAACATCCACCACAATTCCATTGCCTACACACTGACCAGAAAGCGAGGTGCCGGCAGTACGGGGAATTAGTGAAGTCCCATTTTTAGCCGCAAAAAGTATCAGTTTCTGGATATCCGATTCGGATTTTGGAAATGCTACTGCCAAAGGCATCTCCCTATAAACTGAAGCATCCGTAGCGTATAGGGTTTTGGTAAGTGTATCGAATTGCAAGGTTCCTTCCAGTTGAGTGGAAAGTTCTTGAAGTAAAGGCAAAAGGTTAGGTAGGCTTGAACTCATGGTCAAAAATAAGCCGAGGAGATGGATTTAAGGAAAAGTAATGCAAAAGAATTTGGAAATGATCAAAAGACAAAATTCAATGCTCAATTTTCAAGGCATAACCCACTTGATAATTGTAAATTGAATTTGATCATTTTCACTTTCTCTCCTTTCTTTGTGGCAAATACCAAAACAAATTCATGTTTTTCTATCTCTCCCAGTTTCTGAGTTTCTTGGCAATGCCACTTACAATCATCTCTCTTCTTTGGGTTTTTGGGCTGATTTATCTAAAGAAAAAATGGGGAAGAAGATGTCTTTGGGCAGGATTGATTTTGTTATGGTTTTTCTCCAATCAATTTATTGCAAACCAAACGATGCTGGCTTGGGAACCTGGATTTAAGGCTTTCAATGAAGTGAAAAACCACGAAATCGGCATTGTACTTACGGGAGTAACAAATTTGAGTAAGACCGCTTATGACCGAACATTTTTTAATAAAGGAGCTGATCGGATCACACATGCTTTACAGCTTTACCGAGAAGGAAAAATAAAGAAAATTCTCATCACTGGCGGACAAGGATTAAATCCTGTAAACCCTCAGTCAGAAGCCGAAGTTCTCGAGCGATTTCTTCTGATGACCGGAGTACCGGCTGAGGACGTCATGATCGAAGATCAATCGAAAAACACACATGAGAATGCACTATTTACTAAGGCCTTTTTAGAAGAAAAAGGTATAGATACAGATCGAGAATTTATGCTGATCACTTCGGCTTTTCATATGAAGAGGGCGAAAGCTTGCTTCGACAAAGTAGGTTTGGCAACTGAAGCTTTCCCCACCGATTATTACAGCAATGATACCAAATACGACATTCCGACCTTATTTTTCCCAGATCCTTATTCGATATTTATCTGGCACAAATTGACGAAGGAATGGCTCGGGATTTTGGTGTATAAGCTAGTTGGGTATATTTGAGTTCTGATTATTATAAAACATCCACTATGAAATTTGGCAGCACCGATAATCCTGAGAATATTGACTTTACTCTACCGCCTGATCACCCTGACACAGCGGAGACGCTTAAGAAATATAAAAGTGACGATCCCTTCGAAGTGTACGTCGGATGTGCCAAATGGAATAAATCAGATCTCAAAGGCTTCTATCCCCGAGGCACTAAAGATGAACTGACCTATTATTCAAGACAGTTTAATTCCATCGAGCTTAATGCTACCTTTTACAATTCGCCAGACAAAAATCAGGTCGTTCAGTGGAAAGAGAAAACGCCGGAAGACTTCAAGTTTTTCCCAAAAATCCCTCAATCCGTCAGCCACTACCGCAGGCTTAATGATGTCAAGAATCTGACTGATGAATTTGCTGATTCTGTGAGCATGTTTGAAGATAAGCTTGGAATGGTTTTCTTACAGATGATTGATAATTTCAAACCGAAGTTCATAGATCGGGTAGAAAGCTTCGCACAAGACTTTCCCAAAGGAGTTCCACTGGCAATAGAGGTTCGCAATGAAGACTGGTTTAAAGGAGAAGTTTTTGATGCTTACTATGAAATCCTAAAGAAAAACAACATCACGAATATCATCGTGGATGCAGCTGCGCGTAGAGATATGCTCCATATGCGGCTTTCCAATGACGTTGCCTTCGTCCGATATGTGGGGGCCAATCATTCAAGTGATTATACGCGACTTGAAGACTGGGTGGAGAGAATCAAAGTGTGGAGATCCCAAGGACTGCAAAAGCTTTATTTCTTCATCCATCAGAATGTTGAAAAGGAATCACCTTTACTTGCAGAACATTTCATCAAAATGCTAAACAAGGAACTTAACCTTTCACTGAAAATCCCCAATTCCCCTGACAATCCCCTAGGATTTTAAAAACCTCTTTTAATTAAAACTGATTTGATGATTCGAATATTTATGACGCATGTTACGTAACGTACTTTACGCAATTCCGAATTTGTTCAGTCATGAAATAGCCTTTCAATCCGTTCGTAATCAGCACCTATCAAGGAAAAGACTATTTCTGTGATCGGGAAAACGATCTAAAAACACTCATTTCTCTCTAATTCTACTCCTTCATATCACACCAAAAGCGTAGAAGCGATACTGTCCCGTAATTCCGAATCTACTTTTGCTTCCTCAGCAAACTCTTTCCATTGCTTGATCGCAGTTACGACAGCATTGATTTTTTCTTCAGGCTTTTTAATATTCATTTTACGGGCAACTTCCAAAAAATCAGAATTCTGTATTTCTTCCCTTTTACCATTGACCATTAAGGATTGGGCACTCACCCACATACTTCCCGGTCTATAGGCATAGCAAATATCATAAGCTGGCGAAAGCTTCCACTTGCCGTCTTTATCCATCAAAAAAGCGAAGTTCTTTGTGTGATCGTCACAGTTTCTGGCCAACACATTAAACACCATACGAATAAACATCTGCTCTGCTTCTGGATAGGAAAGCCTTAGCATCCGCATCGTCTCAAATACCTGTTCGTAGCTGTAATCCCCCACTTGATTAAAATCAAAGTGTCTTAATCCACAAAAACTTTGCATGTGGATTTTCTGACCATCGTCATGTCTATCAAAACGCTTGGTCATAAAGTGCGCCCTGCCATTTTCTTCCAACAATCGGCATTCACTCATCTCGATTCCTGCAGATTGAGCCATAAGAAAATAGGCCATTTCTACCCGACCATAACCCAGTGTGGAGCCAAATTGAGAATCGTGGACTCCATCAAACTTAATGATCCAATACGAAAAGTCAGAAGGAGCTTTCACCTGCCCGCTTTTTACTTTTCCTGTTTTGGGATTGTATGCAATTACAGCTTTGGCACGGGCTCCACCCGCGGAAGTACCGATTTTGAGAATATCCGACAATGCAGACTGCTCATCTACCCTCAGATTTGACTGAAAATCTTCTCTGGAATTGAGGATTTTACCCGCGATATTGACCATGCTGTCTATTTCAATCGAAGTCGGCCTTGTGGTTTCATCCCGAAGGGATGGCCTGATTTCCAAAGCCCCGACTCCCCGCTTTCCTATGAAACAGAGTTGCTCTACAGGATTGAGACTATCGGCCACTCGTCCATTTTGGATTAGCCAAGCATTGATCAGCTGATTCCCATATTTATCCGGCAACATATCTGCCAGCAAGCCCGGAAGCCCTTTGAAGGTATCAAAAACGTCCCCCCGGGATTTCCGCAATTCAGGAAATCTGTAAACTCTTCTCCCTTGGCTCAAAGGCATTTTTGCAGGGGAAATATCCAACCCTGAATGAAGAAAATCCTCATTGAACTCAAAACTTCCCAATTGCTCTGAATCATCCCAAAGAACCGCTCCGACAAGCTTATCCCAGATCCAGATTTCAGCCGCAGCTACCATTCTGACGGAGGATTTTCTGCAGCCATATCCGAATTACGAATCCGCTGTCTTTCGTGTTTTTTTTGAAGCTTGATATAATCCATCGGACTGATAACCTTCTTCACCTCAAAGTCCTCAAGCCACTGTAGCTTATCCAACACACGAAGCACCTGTATTAAGGTGATTAGATTGACTTTTTCACCGCGCTCCAGAAGACTCAATGTGGACCGGCTGATCCCTGCTGCAGTGGACAGCTGCTCCTGGGACTTATTCTGCTCCATGCGATGATGCTTCACAAAGTGTCCGAGCTTATTGAGAATTGCACTATCACTTAGCTGATTATAATCCATGACTCAAATATCATTCATTATCTACAAATATACATATTAATGAATGAATTATCATACATTTCAATTTATTTATAGTGAATCATAAATCATTCACTATAGGTTTATAATTGATTTAATGAATGATATATCAATCATTAAATCAATTATAAATAAAAATAATTTCTACTCCACTTCCATTCATATATCCAGCCTTTCTGTTCAAGCAAAATAGGGTGATATGCTAAAGCCGCTTTTGCTGTAGCCGCATTAAAAAATCGCTGATCATCTGTAAGAACAGCTTTCTTTTCTCCACTTGATTCAGTCAAAATCAAGTCCATCACAGCTGAGGGAGTTTCTTTTGAATAGGATTTGTCTAAATCCAACAATTTATTTTTCAAGCTCCAATAAATCTCATAACCCTTGGTTATAGCCGTTGGAGTGGCAATTGAAGGATTTCCACTTTGTATTTGAGCAAAAGTCAAAAACTCTCGAAGCATGGCTAAACCCTGGTTTTTAAGCTGACTTGGTCGGAAATCAGCCGGTTCAATACTCGAAATCACATGCATTCTCTTTCGGGCCCGGGTAATGGCCACATTCAGTCTATTTTCAGCTCCTGACTTACCGAGCAGCCCAAAATTTGTAACTAACTTTCCATCCGGGTTGGGGGCATAACCCAAGGATAAAATCACCTGGTCAAACTCGTCTCCCTGCACGTTTTCAATATTTCGCACTTTGATTCCTGAATCTTGGAAGCCTGCTTTCCAGAGTTTCTCACGAATCAATTCCATCTGAAAATAATTCCCTGTCACAACCCCAATACTATCTGAAGGTGATGAATGACGAATCCTTTCGACTTTCAAAACAACTGCATCTACCTCCATTTTATTTACCTGATTAAACCAAATCCCCTCAACCTTTTCCCAAGTAAATGCAGGCTTTCCAACCATAGTCGTCACATAATCAGGCAATGCCTCCAACTGGTTTTCATAGAAATGCTCATTAGAAAAATGTATCAAAGCCGGATCTGCTGAGCGGTAATGACCTTTTAGCTGATGTTTTTCAAAAAAATCCCCTGCCAGCTCCAACAAGGACTCCGCTTCATATTCCAGCCCCTCCTCTTCAGATTCCCATTTTACCTGATAGAAATCCGAAGGCCGAAGCTGCTTGGAATCACCGGCAATTACCACCTGCTTACCTCGTAGCATTGCGGGTAAACCCCGCTCAACATGGCACTGTGAAGCTTCATCAAAAATCACTAAGTCAAAATTTTGCTCCAATGAAAACACTGCAGAAACTGTCTCAGGACTGGCAAACCAGCAGGGCAACAGACGAAAAACCTCTTCTCCCATTTCTTCCAGCAATCTCCTAATAGGCCAACGCTGCCTCTTTTTACTAACCTGGTGAAGCAAATCCCGATAAGTCAGTCGATTTCCCAGACGGTTAAATTCCAGTCCACTTGTGATTTGTTCCCGAAGTCTAAGCAAAGCGATATGTCTAGCTATCTTCCTTTTTTCAAGAATCGCTCCCTTTAATTCAACCAGCTCATGTTGCATCGCCAGACTCCCGGCTTCTGCCAAAAGAGGACTCTTGGCTTCCAAATAAGCTATCCATGCCAAATACCATGAATTCCAAAATGCTAACAGCTGATCTGATAAACTCAATGCGGGGTATTCTGTTTCCAGTTTTTCAGCAAGTGAAATAGTAATCGGATGGGATTTCTCTAAAAACCTATCAAAAGCTACAAGCTCCGAAAAAGTCTGATTTAAGTTCAATTCAGTACCAATTGCCGCCGTTCCATTGTTGAAAGCATAAAAGATCTGATCATTATTCAAGTAAGCTTTCCAGTTGATTGACGATTGCTGAAATGACTCCGAAAACTTGCGCACTTTGTTGAGCTGGGGTTTAAAATCATCTGATGTCCAACAAGCTAAGGAATGTAACTCCTGTCGATTCTCCCATAATACAATCCAATCAAGAACTGGGGACAATAATTCTAGCTGATTCTCTAAACCTGCAGTGGAAAGCTTAGTGATCTCCATTCCTTCCATTTTTGGAAGCTCTACAAGTTCAGTATTTAATGCTTTAAGAGTCTCAAGTTCAGCGCGAATACCCGATATAGCTTTTGAATCAAGCTTCAAATTCGACTTGTCCAGGATTTCAAAAGTCAACGGGAATTTGTCCTTATTCAATTGCACCTGCATTTTCCCCAGCCATGACGTAGTTTTTACTTTCAATGCATCAAGCTCTAGCTCAAGACTGGATAGGTTTTCGGAACTGGCTGATATACCAAATGAAAGCTGCTGAAGCTTTTCGATTGAGGCTGAAATCCAATTGCAAACCTTAGTAAGCACCAATCGATTCTTGGAATCAAATATCGATAAAATAGCTAATTCAGGCTTCTCTAATTGATTTAGCTTGTCATTGAGCCCTTTTATGGAATCGGGAAAATCAGCAGTTGCCAAAATCAAACTGGCTAGCTTTTCGAAAGGAACATCTGAATTATCAGCTGCCCATTTTACTCTAGAAGTCTCTATTTCATTCAAACTCTGGACAATTCTCGGGAAAACCACAGGCTCAAAATGGGAGAATGAAACTCTCTTTTCCCAAAACGAACCTTTAAACTGTAACGAATAGGAATGGTGAATTTTATAGTCTTTTTCAAAATCCTGTGCTTTCTGGTAATCTAGTTTAGTTAAATCAGGGTGATCAAAAAATGGTTTTTTCAGATCCGCATTCAGATACATAGCCTTAACAGGAATTCCCGCCGATTCGGTATCAAAAAGCGCAGTTCGAAAACCTTCGAACTTCTCCGAAAGTCTGGAAATCGCCTTGGAGTATTGAGAAATTTCTCTTTCCAATTGAATAGAATCAATTCCTCTATTCTGCTCCTGATATGACTCTATAGCTTCGATTTGAGCTTTTATCTTCTGAAAAAGAACTTTTTGATCCGCTCGGAAATCGTGCACCAAACCCAGAAAATCACCAAAGCCAGCTTTGGACAACCGCTCAAAAACTACATCTAAAGCTGCTCTCTTTTGAGAAACCACCAACACTTTTTTGCCTCTTGAGCAATAGTCAGAAACTAGATTTGCGATCAATTGAGACTTCCCCGTTCCTGGAGGGCCTTCCACTACCAAACTTCTCCCTTGTCGGACTTTCATCAAGATATTTTCTTGGGAAGCGTCCAAGGGGAAAACAGGGAAAAGCTGGTCCTCTCTAGGTATGGACTGATTTTCGTCCGTTTCATAGTACTTAATAAATAGCTCTTCTAAATCTATATCAGAAAACTCATCTTCCAGCTTTTCATAATCAGAAAACAGAAAATTTGCTTTTTGGGCAAACAGACCTAAAAGCGCATAGCTTTTCAAAGCAAGCTTTCCATCTTGAAATTTGCCGGAATCCAAACTCAATTGAGAAACAGGAAAGGGAATAAGCTGATCTTCAAACAGGGATGAGCTTAGCTGAATTGAGAAATTGTCATTGAGAATCTTAGAAAATTCAGTTCGGAATTCAGTTGCATCAGTCGACAGTTCCTGCAATGCTTGATTCAATGCATCTGCATCCAAAACTTTCCCATATCCCTGGCTATAAGCCAATAGAAAGGCCGGACTCCATTGCCATTCATTGATTTTTGAAAGAACCCATTGCCCATTTTCAATCTGAAGACCAACACTCAAAAGCAGCAATGGCGCTCTTAGAACATGTCCGTTGATTAATTTCCCCTCGACAAATGGCCATCCTAGGAATAGAGAGCCCTCCCCGGTTTCTTCTTTAGTCAGTTGATCCCGAAAAGAAAGTCTGGAAAATGTTTTGGAAAGGGAATTTACACTAGCAAGCCTAGGATCGGATTCTGGAATTAAAGGAAATGTATTCTTTGAGGAAATAGCCCTTCTAATGATTTCAAAGCTATTTTCCCCATTCAAAAAATCTAACTCTTTCAGATCAACAACCCCAAAACCTTCTGACTTTGGTAGATAAAGAGACCTGTTTTTGGAAGACAGGTCAATAAGCCGATGTCGGTAAGTCTGAAAGATTGATTCAGGCATTTAGTGGAAAGGTGAGTCTTTTTCCTTAGCCATCTGATTATAGACAATGTGATCCAACCTGCCCGGCATCCATTTATTCAAAAAGACTAAGAGCTTACCCTGTGTGGTCAAAACCAAGTCACGCTTCCTTTTCAAAGTTGCCGTCAAAATCTCTTCGGCGACTTCATCTGAGCTCATCATTTTTGATTCATCACGAGGAGATTCTCCCTGAGAAGAACCATGTGCAGTGAGCGCATTCTTGCGAATATTTGAAGCCGTAAATCCCGGACAAGCCACCAAGACATGCACTCCTTTTTTCATCACCTCTGTCCGTAATGATTCAAAAAATCCGTTCATGGCGTATTTGCTAGCTGTATAGGCTGTTCTTGCGGGTGTGCCGCGAAATCCGTTGATAGAGGAAATACCAATCACTGTCCCTTTGTTTTCCACTATTGAAGGCAGGCAAAATTTAGTTGCATAGACAGTACCCCAAAAGTTTGTATCCATCACTTTATGAAACACTTCGAAATCAAGATTTTCAAACAGCGCACGCATGGAAATACCCGCATTGTTTATTAGAATATCTATTTTGCCGTATTCTGTCAGAACAGTGTCAGCCATTCTTTGATTATCAGCCACCACACTCGCATCTGCCAAAATCGCCAATACAATAATCCCTTCTGCTTCTAATTTTGCTTTAGTCGCATTCAATTTTTCTTGATTCCTGCCCGTTATCACGATTCTAGCGCCTGCTTTACCAAAAATTCTGGCACATGACTCTCCTATTCCCGAGGTGGCCCCTGTAACAATAACTACTTTATCTTTAATACTATCTTGTTTCATTGATGATTCAAAGATACTGAATTTGTGATTTTTAAATTTCAAGTTCGAGTTTCGAAAGATCAAAAATTGATTCATTCAATATCCCATATCAACTAGAAAAATTTCTACTGAACCAACTTTAAACCAAAATTTCAATTTTTAAGTTTTCGAAAGGAATATTTTTTACGAATAGATTAGTAATACGAATGTTAATAATTCCAAGTTAGACATGGCATTCACTATTACATTCAAATTTCCCTAATTTTGCGCCCATGTCGCGAAAAATGAAAAACAAAGTGATTACAAACCTCCTTATTGAGCGGATTGCCTCAGAGGGTAAATGTTTGGGACATCATGAGGAAAAAGTGGTTTTTGTAACGGGAGTTGCGCCTGGAGATGTAGTAGATGTAAGAATTACCAAAGGAAAAAGCTCCTTCATGGAAGGGGAACCGGTAAATTTCCATGAGTATTCCAAGGAGAGAATAGATCCTTTTTGCCCCCATTTTGGCACATGTGGTGGCTGTAAGTGGCAGCACATTAATTATGACTTACAGAAAACTTATAAGCGTCAGCAGGTAGTAGATCAATTTCAGCGTATTGCTAAAGTAGAAATGCCAGAAGTGATGCCAACGATTGGTTCAGAAAAAACCCGCTACTATAGAAACAAGCTTGATTTCACTTTCTCTAATAAGAAATGGCTCACCTTAGAGCAAATCAGATCTGGAGAGGATTTTGATCGAAACGCCTTAGGTTTTCATATTCCGAAGATGTTTGACAAAATCATCGATGTGGATCATTGTTACCTTCAGGGAAGTATCTCAAATGATGTAAGGAATGAGCTTAGGGCGTTTGCTTTGGCAAATCAGCTGAGTTTCTACGACATTAGAAATCAAGTTGGTCTGCTTCGAAATCTGATTATCAGAACCACCAGCACAGATCAAAGTATGGTGATTGTGCAGTTTGGAGAAAATGATCCTGAAGCGATTCAAAAAGTCATGGGTCATTTGAATGAGAAATTCCCGGATATCACTTCACTATTATATGTCATCAATACCAAAGGAAATGAGACTTTCCATGATTTGGAATTGGTCACTTTCGCAGGCAAAGCATATATAGAAGAAGAAATGGAAGGATTGAAATTCAGAATCGGACCGAAGTCTTTCTATCAAACCAATTCTGAGCAAGCTTACGAGTTATATAAGGTTGCCAGGGATTTTGCTGATTTGCAGGGCAATGAGGTGGTATATGATCTCTACACCGGCACAGGTACAATCGCAAATTTCGTAGCAAAGCAAGCCAAACAAGTTATCGGAATTGAATATGTAGCGGCTGCCATTGAAGATGCGAAACTCAACTCGGAAATCAACGGACTGGACAATACGCTCTTCTATGCAGGTGATATGAAGGACATGCTAAATGAAGAATTTATCGCAAATCATGCCGCACCTGACTTGATTATTACCGACCCTCCACGTGCGGGAATGGATGAAAAAGTAGTACAGATGTTACTAAGACTGAACGCCCCAAAAATCGTGTATGTGTCCTGCAATCCTGCCACCCAGGCTCGGGATGTAGCGCTTTTGAGCGAAAAATATAAAGTAGATAAGGTGCAGCCCGTGGATATGTTTCCACAAACGTACCATGTAGAAAATGTAGTACTCTTAACTTTAAAATCATGATTTCAGATTTCAATGATCCCGAACTGAGCGGAAAATATCTGGGTACAATTACCAGTGATTTTATAAAGATCTCAGACGCGCTAAAAGAAGCTTCTTACCAGATCAGAACCCGGAAATTCTCTGATTATCCGATTTTCCCAATTTCTAAAGAGATGCAACCAATAGGTAAAATTTTTGTTGGCAAAGAGGAAAAAGGCCTCGACTGGAATTACTTCATGACCTATGTAGATGAGTTTGTGCAGCGAAAATTGATCTCTGAAGAAGCGCTACCTGAGTTCGAAAAAGCCTATAAAGATCCTGACGAATTTTGTTGTCTTTTTGTGATGGATGGGGCATTTACCAGCTTCGTATACATTCCTTATCCTAACGACTAATTCCAAATACGGGCATCAAAAAAAACTTTACCTATTGTCTGGGTAAAGCTTTTTTTGATTTGAGTAGCACTGATACCAAGGATCCAATTACCTATTCATCAATTCCTCGATCTCCTCAGCTTCTACTGGGATATTTCGCATCAGATCAAAATATCCTTTGCCTTCCTGAATCACTATATTATTTTCCAACCTAATCCCCAGCCCCTCTTCCTGAATGTAAATCCCTGGCTCCACAGTGAATACCATTCCCGGTTTGATCGGCCCATGCATCGTACCTACATCATGCACATCCAATCCCAGATGATGAGAAGTACCATGCATAAAGTACTTTTTGTAAGCTGGCCAGTTAGGGTCTTGATTTTTTATATCGGTCTGATCAATTAAACCCAAGCCAACTAGCTCACTCTGCATAATCAGTCCTACTTCTTTGTGGTAATCCTGAATATTAGTACCAATTCTTAGAATATGTGAAGCTTCTTTTTGCACACGCAAAACTGCATCATACACGGCTCGTTGTCTTTCCGTAAACCTACCACTTACCGGAATGGTACGGGTCATATCCGCATTGTAATTGCCGTACTCAGCCCCCACATCCATGAGGAGCATTTCGCCAGCTAAACATTCCTTATGATTTTCGATGTAATGGAGTACGCAGGCAGATGCACCGGAAGCAATAATTGGCTCATAGGCAAAGCCTTTACTGCGATTTCTTACAAACTCGTGCAGGTATTCTGCTTCGATTTCATATTCAGTAACGCCAGGTTTTACAAAAGACAAAATTCTTCTAAAACCTTTCTCGGTGATATCACAGGCAACTTGAAGTTGTTCGATTTCCTCTTTCTCCTTCACTCCTCTGAGCTCATGCATGATAGGAGCAGAACGATGATAATTGTGTAAGGGAAACCGCTCTTTGCACTTTTTAATAAATCTGGCATCCTGAGTTTCTACTACCACTCCGGCACGCAAATGCTCATTAGTATTTAGATAGATATTGCAGCAAAGTGCCATCACTGTGTTGAATACTTGATCAAAATTGGCTAGCCACTGGATATTTTTAATCCCAGAAGTAGCTTCAGCTTCTTCCTTGGTGTATTTATGCCCTTCCCAGATTGCTATGTGTTCATTAGTTTCTCTCAAGAAAAGTACTTCCCGCATGTGAGGATTTGGACAATCAGGAGCAACTAGTAGAATAGTCTCTTCTTGGTCAATTCCGGTGAGGTAAAATAAATCGTTATTCTGACGAAAACGCATAGTCCCGTCAGCATTGGTGGGCATGATGTCATTTGAATGGAAAATAGCTACGCTGCCTTCAGCTAGTTTGTAGCAAAATTTCTCTCTATTCTTGATATAAAGTGAACTGGAAAGAGGTTGATATTTCATGTGTTTATAATTGATTTTTTTTGGTCATAACCTGTCCCGTGACGAAGGAAACGGGATAGCCTGTCCCGAACTCGATTCGGGAGAATCTCGCTTAGGAAATAATAACCCCTCTTTGTGTCGTTTTCGACATGCTCGATTTCATGTGGTTTTTTAATGTGGTTTTCTAATTCTGAGCTGGAAAGTTACTAATTCTAATGCGAAAATCTGGTTAGAAATTCCTCAGGAACCTTTTTCCTGCTTTACTTTGTATATTACCGAAAGGGTAAATTATAGCATGGAATTAAACATCAAAGAACTTAATAACGGCATTCGGATTGTCCATCAGGAAGTTACCCATACCAGACTAGTTCACTGTGGATTTATATTAGACATAGGAAGTAGAGACGAGACTAAAGAACAAGAAGGGCTGGCTCATTTTTGGGAACATATGGCCTTCAAAGGCACTCAAAAGCGAAAGACCTTCCACATCCTGAACCGTCTGGAATCACTTGGCGGAGAGCTCAACGCCTACACTACCAAAGAGAAAGTATGCTTCTACGCTTCGACTTTAAAAGAACATTATGTTAAAGCCGCTGAACTACTTTTCGACATTACTTTCAACAGCACTTTTCCCGAAAAGCAGATCGAAAAAGAACGCCAGGTAATTTTGGAGGAAATGTCCATGTACCGGGATTCTCCGGAGGATGCGATACAGGATGAATTGGATGAGTTGGTGTTTGAAAATCATTCATTGGGAAGAAATATCCTGGGAACAGAACAAACGGTCGGGAGCTTTACACAAGAGGATTTCTTCGACTTCATCTCTACCCGATTGGACACATCCAGACTGATATTTTCTGTGGTGGGAAATATTTCTTTTCAGAAAGTATTACGTGGGATAGAAGGTCCTTTATCCCAAATCCAAACGAAAAGGAGCCTATATGTGAGAAGCAGTTTCCATAATTATGATCCAAAGGTAAAAACCCAGGAACGTGACGTAAGCCAGTCTCTATGTGCCATTGGCCGACCGGCTTTTTCTCTTTACGACCCACATCGCTTCAAACTTTTTTTACTTAATAACATTCTGGGTGGACCTAGCATGAATAGTAGGCTGAATTTGATGCTTAGAGAAAAACACGGCTATGTCTATAGCATAGAGTCCAGTTATCAGCCTTTTTCGGATATAGGTTTCTTTGGTATTTACTTTGGAACAGAAGGGAAAACGCTGAAAAAAGCCCAATCTCTGGTACTCAAAGAAATGCACAAAATGACTAGTACAAAGCTTGGCACCCTTCAGCTTCATATGGCAAAGGAGCAAGCAATAGGTCAGATGGCAATGGCAGAAGAAAATTACTCAGCATTGATGCTCGTGTATGGTAAAAGCTTAATCGACCATGGAAAGGTAGACCCTTTAGAAAACATCTTTAATCAGATCAGAAATACAACAGCAGACGAAATTCAGGAAATCGCACAGGATATTTTCAATCCTGACATGCTTACTTTCCTAACTTATACCCCTCAATAATCATGGAATTTATAGACCCTGCACTTCTAACCTATTGCGAAGATCACAGTAGTGAAGAGGATTATTTGCTAAAGAAAATCACCCGTGAAACTCGGGCAAAAGTTTTGATGCCCCGAATGATCTCCGGGCATTTGCAAGGAAAATTGCTGGAGCTTTTCACTAAGATGCAAAGACCAAAAACTATTTTGGAAATCGGCACATACACTGGCTACTCAGGAATCTGCATGGCAAGAGGACTGGAAAAAGACGGAAAGTTGATCACACTTGACATTAATGATGAGCTTGAAACTATGGTTCGTGGATTTTTTGAAGAAAGTGGACTTGCTGATCAAATCGATTATAAACTTGGAAATGCACTTGAAATCATCCCTTCTCTTCCTGGTCCTTTCGATATGGTCTTTATCGATGCAGATAAAAGCAACTACACCAACTATTATGATCTAATTATTGACAAGATGAGTTCTGGCGGAATTATACTTGCAGACAATGTCCTTTGGTCCGGGAAAGTCTTAGTAGAAAAAGGCAAGAAAATAGACAAGGATACTCAGGCAATTTTGGACTTTAACGACATGATTCAAAACGATCCAAGAGTAGAAAACGCACTTCTACCTATCCGTGACGGAGTGATGATGGCAAGAAAAATCTAAGGGAAACGAAAAGGGGAATCATTTTTGCTAAAATGAGGCTGAAACTACGATGAAAGCCTTTTTCGAATGAAAACCTACAGTTACTACTCTCTAATTTTCATCCTGTCACTTTTTTTCAGTCAAAACGTACTGGCTCAAATACCTCAAGTTCCTGCTGAATTGGAGTTTGCAGACCTTATTGTAAGAATTAATCCTCAGGCCCGTCGCGAGATCCAATTAGACGTGGATGCACAGTACCGCAACCCCTCCTATTTCAAAATAAAGCAAGACCGGGTCAATCTATACATGCCCATCATCGAGAGAGAACTGAGAAATTCCGGTGTTCCTGTAGATCTTAAATACTTGGTCATCCAAGAAAGTGGATTGATCGGAGATGCGGTTTCCACTTCCAATGCTGTTGGCTTTTGGCAATTTAAGCAAGGAACTGCCGAAGAAGTATTTCTTCGGGTAGATAGCCAAATCGATGAGCGAAAAAATATCGTCTCTTCCACGAAAGGAGCTGCGCTCTATCTCCAAAAACACAACAATGCCTTTGATAATTGGATGTGTGCATTAGTATCCTACCAAATGGGACTAGGCGGAGCCAAAGCTTATTTTGGCACACAGTACAACGGAAAGAGAATCGTAGATGTGGACCGAAACTCCCACTGGTATTTCAAGAAATTTTTAGCACATAAAATCGCATTTGGCAGCCAAACTACTAGGCTGGTAAGTAGCGGTCAATACATGATGGAAGAGCGGGTACAAGGTCCGACTACATTAGCCGCATTGGCAAAGAAATTAGGCGTGACCGAAAAGCATCTAGAAGAATATAACCTGTGGACAAGGAATGGAAAAATTCCTGGAGATAGAGTGTACACTGTAGTATATGTAAAAGACGGCTCTCTTCCTTCTGTCCAGCCAGCAATTATCACAGAAGCTCCACAGCAAAGCTCAAATGCAGCAGTCGCAACCTCAACTCCTGCATATAAGCAAGCTAATTCCTTCCCAAGGATTGCCGGAAATACAACTAAAGCCTCACAGCCAGATCAAATCACTGTTAATAATCTTGATGGTGTTCAAGCCTCTCAAACCACCACTCAAAGCACATTTTCTGATAGAGTAGGAATAAGAGAAAATAAACTGAGAAGACTAAATGATCTGGACAAAGGAGAGCGGATAGAGGCTGGTGATTATTATTATACTGAGAAAAAGAAAGCAAGTGCTGAAGTAGCAACCCATATCGTAAGACCAGGCGAAACACTATGGAGCATCTCTCAGAAATACGGAATCAAGTTATCTGCATTGAAGTCTAAAAATAGAATTAGAAAAGACAATGATCTGAAAGCTGGAATGGTGCTCAACCTGCAAGAACACAGAAAACGTGGTGAGGACATCCCGGTGGTGAAAATCACTAACCCAGCACCGACTAGACAGGCAGTGGCTACAGCTAGTCCAGCTCAATCAAATAATCAGCCGGCTGTAAATTCCACTCAAACTAACACAACATCTTCAACCTCTGAAACAACACATACCGTTGCTAGTGGAGATACACTATTTAATATAAGCAAAAGATACGGAGTGACTGTCAACCAATTAAAAAACTGGAACAATATCGGAACTCAAAACATCATATCCATTGGGCAGAAATTGGTTATCTTTCGCCCCTGATTTGCAATCCCCTAATCTTTTTGAATGTCAAAGTATTTCCTGATTTTTGGATTATTTCTACTATGCCTAAGCCATACTATTAAGGCTCAGGATAGGCAGTATATTCCTGATACTGTACTGATTAATGGGGACACTTTGCTGATGCTGGGTGACTCTCTCTTGATAGATGAGCCTGTCAAAGAAATCTTCTGGAAAACAGGTGGAAACTACAATCTTAATATCCAGCAAGTTACTTTGTCCAATTGGGCGGCTGGTGGATCGAGTACTTTTGCCCTCAATTCTGGGTTGACTCTTTTTGCCAATTACAAGAAGGATAATAAAGTTTGGGACACTCAGCTTACATTTAGCTTGGGTTTCAATCGTCAAGAGGACAGAGCTTACCAAACTCGAAAGACAAATGATAATTTCCATTTTGTAAGTAATTACGGTAGAGAACTCTCGGAATTTTTCTACTTATCTACTCAAGTAGACGCAAGAGCCCAGCTCCTTGCTGGTTACAAATATTCCAGACCATCAGGAAGCGACATAGAAGTTCGTACCAAAATATCAGACTTACTCTCTCCCGGCTATTTACAATCATCAACGGGTCTTAATTATCGAAAAACCTACAAAGACAAAAGTAAGATTTCAGTGATTCTTTCACCATTCACAGGTCGATTCACCATTGTTCTCAACGACTCCCTCAGTAGAGCGGGAGCATTTGGTGTGGCACCAGGAGAGAATGTCCGAGCTGAAGCTGGGGTTTCTATTGCAGCCTCTGTGACAGATATCCAACTGATGAAAAACATCACCTGGAAGTCTGATATTAACCTGTTCTCTAACTATGAGGTGTTTGGCAACATGGTTGTCAATTTCAATTCTGTGATCAGAATGAAAGTAAATAGGTTTATTTCAACCCGAATAGAAACTGTATTAATTTACGATGAGGAAGTGTTTATAAAACAAGATGATGGCACATCAAAACAAGCAGTGCAGCTACAGAATCTTGTCAATTTTGGAATTTCCCTGGATTTTTAGAAATCTGTCTCTAAGCCAAATCTTCGCTGAAATTCACCCAATGCAGCATGCTTTTCCTTTAAAAAATTAAATTTATCAGTACTGGTATAAAGCTTATTTCGCTCGGATTCCAATTCCTCTTTTAGCTCCAATTCAATCTTAAAATGATTGACATTGCCTATTTCCCGGATGATCCTAATTAACTCAGGTTTCATTTTTAGTGCAAGCTCCTCTTGCACATGTCCCATTACCTCAAGGATGACAGTTTCATTTTTCATCTTCATGGATTGCCCAAGAATTGCCAATTCCATACTTTTCCCAAGCTTCTGAAAGTGTTCTTTTACCTGAGTAAAAACCTCGTCTAATATCGCTTGAGATAGGTCTCTCCCATCTACTTTTACTTCAATGACTTCCTCGCTAACATTGGCTTTGGCATTCTGAAGCTCATGTTTAGCCTTTTGCTCGGCTAATTGCTTCGTATGACCAAGATTTTTTGGAATAGAAATAGTTTTCTGCAAGAGACTAGCCTTGGCAGTACTAGAAGATGTGGGAAGAGGAATAGGTTCTTTAAGAGGCTCAGGGGCTGACTCTGTCAGGCTTTTTTTTTTGCGTCCTCAGCAGCCACCATAGACAGACGAAAAGCTTGCGGAAGCTTAGCCATTTTCATCAATCCCAACTCCACATGTAAACGCTGATTCTTGGAGGTCTTGTAATGAATATCGCATTGATTTGCAATGTTCAATGCCGAAAGCAAAAATGAAGCAGAAGCATCTTCAGTCTGCTGTAAATAGCGTTCCTTAGCTGACTCTGATACTTCTATCAATTCAACGGTTGCAGGATCTTTAGCTACTAATAAGTCTCTGAAATGCTCACAAAGGCCTACAATGAAATTGTGACCATCAAATCCCTTTTTAAGAATCTCATCAAAAATCAATAACACTTGAGAAAGATCCTCAGAGACTAAGGCATCTACAACTTTGAAATAATAATCGTAATCAAGAATATGCAGATTGCCTATAGTCTCATGATAGGTTACTTTTTTCCCTGCGGAATAGGTAACTATCAAATCAAACATAGATAAAGCATCACGGAGCGCACCATCAGCTTTCGTTGCGATCAACCGAAGCGCCTCCTCCTCATAATCCACGGTTTCCTTCTCTGCGATATACTTTAGATGTACCGCTATATCTTTGATCTGAATCCTATTGAAATCAAAAATCTGACAGCGGGAAAGAATGGTAGGAATGATTTTGTGCTTCTCAGTAGTAGCCAAAATAAAGATGGCATACTTTGGAGGCTCCTCCAAGGTCTTCAAAAATGCATTGAAGGCCTGATTGGATAGCATGTGGACCTCATCAATGATATAGACTTTGTACTGTCCTTTTTGCGGAGCATAGCGTACTTGGTCTACTAGATTTCGAATATCATCTACGGAGTTATTTGAAGCAGCATCGAGTTCGTAGATATTAAAGGAACTGTTGTTTTGGAAAGAAACACAAGACTCACATGTACCGCAAGCCTCAAAGTCCGCTTGAAGATTTTCACAGTTGATCGTCTTCGCAAGAATTCGGGCACAGGTAGTCTTACCCACACCACGTGGACCACAAAACAAAAAAGCCTGAGCTAAGTGATTGTTTTTTATGGCATTCTGAAGCGTGGTGGTAATATGCTGCTGCCCAACTACGCTTTTGAAATCTGCCGGTCTGTATTTTCTTGCCGAAACGACGAAATTTTCCATCATCGCAAGATATAAAAAACTCTATACTCAGGAAGCCTCATAAATGGCATTTTCAGACAATTTCCGCTAATTCTTTGATTTACAAACTTATGTAAATTCAAATTATTGAGGGTTTTTCAGAGATAGGAAAACTCTTAGCCAATGGAACCAAAATTGTATTACTTTTGTCATCCTAATTCAAATGGGGCTGACCGGTTTTGACAGTAAGTGTAAAGATCGGGCTCGCATGCAGGCTGGAGTATGTACGGCCTTAAAAAATTCATATGCACTATAAATGGCGAAGAATCTTACGCTATGGCTGCCTAATCTTACCTTAACAGGAAAGAAAGCTTAAAGGGTTGAGTTACGAGAGTAATTCCCCGGCCACATCCCTCCGCCCCCCGTCCTTTCGGGGTGGATTCCGGGATGTCGACTTGATCGGAATGCGGCTTGTGATGCTATTAAGCAGGTCTAAGACAAANCCACATCCCTCCGCCCCCCGTCCTTTCGGGGTGGATTCCGGGATGTCGACTTGATCGGAATGCGGCTTGTGATGCTATTAAGCAGGTCTAAGACAAATAGCTAAGTCGGAACTAGGTGTGTCACCCAGCATATTTCGATCGAAAACCTAACAGGTGACTAAGCATGTAGAAGGTACGTTGTTTCCTTATCTGGACGCGAGTTCGAATCTCGCCAGCTCCACGGAAAAAGCTGAAAAAATCGTTGAAGAAAATGTAAAAATAGACTTCAATGATTTGAATTAACTTATTAAAATACTGATTATAAGGGGTTTAATAATTTTCATTCAGTTTTTAACTTTTCAGAATTGTAAAATTAAAGCCTGCAAAGAGTTTCTTTGCAGGCTTTTTTTGTGGCTAAAACCACCAAAATCTTCACAATTTCTCATAATTCTAGTGCGTCATTCGTGTAGTTCACCTACTATCGAAAAAAAGACGCACTCAGCGAGATATAGTTTGTTGATAATGAACATGTTCAAATACTGAGCTTCTTGTTATTTAGAGCCTGATTTTCGAGTTTTATTTAACTTAAACTAATACGTCATGTTAGAAAAAAGCTTCGGATTACTCTTTTTCCTGAAACCATCAAAAAAAGACAGTACAAAGTCAAGGTACATCTACCTGCGAATAACCGTAAACGGTTTATCCAAAGAAATATCCACAAAGAGATTATGGCCAATTTCACGATGGAGTAGTGCTGTCGGTAGAGCTGAAGGTACAAAAGAAGATGCCAGAGAATTAAATGCCTATTTGGACACCATTCACCATAAAGCAATACAGGCGAAAAAACAACTTTTGGAATCCGATAAAGAAATTACCTCTGAGTCTCTGAAAAATATAATCTTAGGCATCGGGGATAAGAAAAAAATGATTCTGGAAATCTTTCAGGAACACAACGACAATTTAGAATCATTGGTAGGAAAGGATTTCGCCCCAGGAACTTTATTGCGATACAAAACTTCGCTGGATCATACCCGCTCATTCATTAACTGGAAGTACAAGAAAAAGGATATGGACATAAAGCAATTAGATTACGAGTTTATTTCATCCTACGCCTTCTGGCTTAAGAGTGTTAGAAATTGCAATCACAATACCACTGTGAAATATCTCAACAACTTTAAAAAAGTAGTCCTAATCTGTATCAATAATGGATGGCTTGATAGAAATCCATTTATTCGTTTCAAGATGGCGACCAAAGTCAATAACAGGGTATTTCTTTCTTGGTTAGAGATTGAAAAATTAATGGAGAAAAAATTCTCAATACAACGTCTTAGTCAGGTAAGGGATATTTTCCTTTTTAGCTGCTTCACTGGGTTAGCTTATATTGATGTCAAAAATCTAAAGAGGAATCAGATTTCTACCGGAATAGATGGGGAAAAATGGATTTACACGCATCGTCAAAAAACGGACTCTCCTACCCGATTGCCTTTATTGCCAAAAGCATTACAGTTAATTGAAAAGTATAAGAACCATCCTCAATGCCAGGACGGGACTCATGTACTGCCGGTATTGAGCAACCAAAAGATGAATTCCTATTTGAAAGAAATCGCAGATGTTTGTGAGATCAATAAACCGCTCACCTTTCATATTGCACGGCACACATTTGCAACAACCATTACCTTGGCCAATGGAGTCCCTATCGAAACAGTGTCTAAAATGCTCGGTCATAAATCACTGAAACAAACGCAGCATTATGCCAAAATCCTGGATACGAAGATAAGTTTTGACATGAAGGCTCTAAGGGAGAAGCTACAATGAATCGAGACTTACTTCTTTTTTAACGATGAGCCCTAACTCAATAATGAAACTTAAATTGAACCGTAACAATGGAAAATAAAATCGAAATATACCAAGCAGCAAATGGCCAAACCCAAATTGAGGTAAGGTTTGAGCAGGAAACCGTATGGCTATCTCAAGTTCAGATGGCAACTCTATTCAACCAAACAAAACAAAACATCAGTTTACACATCAATAATTGCTATAAAGAAGGCGAATTGAAACCAGAGGCAACTGTCAAGGAATCCTTGACAGTTCAACGCGAAGGAAAAAGAAATATCGAGCGCAAGATAAAACAATACAATCTAGACGTCATTATTTCTGTTGGCTATCGGGTCAAATCGCAACATGGAACTAGATTCCGTCAGTGGGCAACCCAACGGCTCAAAGATTTCCTTGTCCAAGGCTACGCGATCAATGAAACGAGACTTTCTCAGAAGCAACAAGAAGTGCAGACGCTTAAAGATGGAATCCGAATCCTAAGTCGGGCAATTGAACAAAAAGCTCAGGATCAAAATTTGGAATGGCTCAATCATTTTGCAAAAGGACTTGAGTTGCTTGATGATTATGATCATGAGAATCTAGACAAAAAAGGTTTTAGTAAGAGACAAGCCAACTATCCAGAGATAGCTGAATATAAAGAGGTAATTCAAGCAATGAGATCAGATTTTGAATCCGGTGTATTTGGAAAGGAAAAAGACGGAAGTTTTGAAAGTGCAGTTTCACAAATCAGCAAAGGTTTTGGTAAAGAGGACTTCTATCCTACCCTTGAAGAAAAAGCAGCTACACTTCTTTACCTGGTTGTAAAAAATCACGGTTTCGTGGATGGAAACAAAAGGATAGCGGCAGCTTGTTTCCTTCTCTTTTTGCAGTCAAACGATCTATTGCATAATGAGGAGGGGCGCTCAATCATCAGCAATGATGCACTGGCCAGTCTGACCTTGTTTATTGCTTCCAGCAAACCGGAAGAGATGGACACAGTGAAGAAGTTGGTGATAAGTGTTTTGAATAGGAATTATTGATATCTATAGTTCAAACCCTTCTTAAATAGGGTAGCATGGAGCTACCCTATCTTTCTTGGTACTGTATACAAATTAATTGTATTTACTTAATTATCCAATCTCATAGACTAATGCTTCGGATCCAAAATCAACTAATAAAAATTTCAAGAAACAGTGGTTAAAACAATTTGATTATTAGAACTGATATTCAAATCATATCCAATGATGATGATTTCAACGAAATTATAAGAAATAAAAATTGTTCATTATTTTAGCTTGTTCACGAAGAATGAACAGCCTATATTTGTGAACATGGAAGAGCGAGAAATTATAGAGACAGCATTAGCCAACCTAAACAGGACTCTGACAGTACAAGGACACTGGGATGAATTAAGCCACAGAGAGTTGGACGCCAACATAACCTTATACTTGCCCGAGAGCCCAATCAAGTTCGAGGCAGAGGTAAAATATGAAATAAGGGAAAGTATTCTCAGGAATCTTAAACTTTTGGCAGAAGAAAATCCTAATTTCTTGTTGATAGCCTATAGACTGTACCCGAAGTACAAGACGTTGCTCCAGGAAATGGGCATCAACTATCTAGAAGCCAATGGTAATGTATTTATTAAAAAACAGGGCACCTTTATCTTGATTAATCAATACCCTCTGCTAAAAGAACCAGAAAAAGAAGCCAACAGAGCATTTACCAAGACAGGACTTAGGGTGTTTTTCCAACTTTTGGTAAGTAACGAAAATCTATTTAAGACCCAAAGAGATTTGGCCGAACAAGCAGGAGTAGCCTTAGGAAATATTCCTTTGGTGCTAAAAGGTCTAAAGACTTTAGGGCTTTTGCTTAAAAAAAATAACTTAGGATATCAATGGGCTAATAAAGATGAAGCTGTGGACCAGTGGATTAGGGGATACCGAGATACCCTTAAGGCAACCCTATACCAAGGCAGGTATAGGCTTCCAAAAGACAAACTCTGGACACAGATCTATCTCCCAACCCCAAAAACACGCTGGGGTGGAGAATCTGGTGGAGACCTTCTGACTAATTACCTCAGACCGGAAAAATTCACATTATTCACTGACCTCAAAAAAACAGAATTTATCAAGACAACCCGCCTGATGCCCGATCCAAATGGAGAAATTGCAGTTTATGAAACCTTCTGGGAAAAAGGGAACGAAAAAGAAGGGTGTGCCCCTCCACTTCTAGTTTATGCCGACCTGATCATCAATGGAGACAAAAGAAGCCTTGAAACTGCCAAACTTATTTATGAAGAATATCTCACAGAACTATAAAGAACTGGGGCTTCCCCATTTCAAGGAAGTGTTTGATTTGCTTGATGAGACATTCAAGTCAAGAGGAATTCCATATTACCTACTTGGAGCCACTGCTATTTCTTTGGAACTTTTAAAAGATGGAATAAAGCCTTCAAGAGGCACAAAGGACATTGATTTCGCCATCATGATAAGCTCCATAGCAGAGTACGAGCAATTTACCAGTGAGCTTGAAGGCAGAGGATTCGTAAAAGTAGCCGCTCCATGGACCTTCAGACATCCTCAATATGATGTTGTCGTAGATGTTCTCCCATTTAGAGAAATTGAAGAAAACTACACCGAAAATTTTAACGAAAGGCATACCGACCTACATGTCCTTGGTTTTAAAGAAGTCATGTCTAGGCCAACCCAAGTAGAAATAGAAAACATCCTAGTTAATATTCCAACGTTACCGGGTATGATTATTTTAAAATTGGTTGCTTGGTCAGACCGTCCGGAAGAAAGAGAAAATGACTTAAATGACATTCTTATGATCATTTCGCAAGCTTACTGGCTAATGAATGACTCAATAATTGATGACCACTCAGATCTGTTGGAACTTTTAGGTGACGATGGTAAAATCAGCCAACGAATTGTTGCTTCGCGAGTATTGGGAAGAGAAGCAGCCAAATTCCTGCAAATTTCAAACAAACTGAAGGAGCGAATTCTTAGTATAATTGAACAAAATATCAAAGACCGATATCAATCAGCGATTGCCAAAGATTGGGCAGCAAAATTAGATCAATCCATTGATCATGCCCTTTCCTTATTAGAATCATTTTTGAGCGGAATCAAAGAACGCATCTAAGTTTTAGACTTGCTTTTACTACCGCAGATTCTAAAAGCAGATAGCTGGATAAATGCTTGATCTCTAGCCGCTTTCTGAGTATATACTGGCGTATTGCTAATCTGAATTTGTTTAATTGAAGACGTTGAAGTACTCCCTGTGCGACGATCCTATTTATTTTCTATTTGTACCTTTCTAGCCTTCTATCCCTTCCTGATCACCAAATGCCCCAATGCCGGATCATTCATTAATCTAGTCATTTCAGCCAGAATGACATCCCGGATATCCTGCTTGATCTGCAGGTAGTTTCGCTGAACAATGGTATTATCTATCTTTCGGATTTCAGGGATAGGCACATAGTTTTCCTGCTCCTTTTTGAGCGCATTATGATCATTAATAACCTCCGAATGAAATGCTTTTAGACTCAGCTTGCAGTCCGGATTATCGGCTACCATACCGACAAATTCTCCTGATGAAAGCGAGCTTATCGTGGAAGGTGGAACATCAGATTCCAACTGTTTTGATTTGCTGATTGAAGTGTCTGCACTGTTGATCGAAAGGCTTTGTCTGTCCTGCATTATCTTCCCTATCCTATCCGATAATTGCTTTGCAGAGTCCCCAGTCACCTGCCCCGAAACAATGTTACCAACGATACCCATAATCACATCGGCTAGCTCCCTTCCATAGTCTTTCCGCAGCTGGCTGAGATCCTGAATACCTAAAGTTGTGGCTACTTTATTGCTCCGGGCAGTGGCGATCAGACTGTCCATACCATTCAAATAAATGGTCGGAAACTCATCGAATATCAGGCTGCTTTTTAGCTTTCCTTTCTGGTTCACCAGCTTAACCAGACGGTTTACATACAGGGAGAGTACCGCTCCATAGATCTGGATTTTCTGGGGATTGTTGCCCATACATACCAGCTTTGGTTCATCGGGATTATTGATATCCAAGGTAAAATCATTGCCGGAAAGCACATAGTACAACTGTGCTGAAGACAGCCTCGCCATAGATATTTTGGCAGAGGCGATCTGTCCTTCCAACTGTTCCATTACATCATTCAGGTAAGCATTAACAAAGGGATTGATCAGCACATCAATATCCTTTTCGGTACGCAATACGGTAAACAACTCATCGTAATCTGCCTGCATCAATTCAATGACATGCGGTAAAGTGCAGAACTCTCCTCCGTTGTATTTTCTCAGAAACCAGATGATCGCTGTCAGAAAATTGATAGGTGATTCCACAAAAAAGTCTCCTTGCTTTTTGATCCATTCTCTGTTCAACCCCATTAAAATTGTCCTTGCCGATTCAGCTGCATCGGTTATATCCAGCATAGTTTCCGGTGTCAACGGGTTGCAGCGATGGCTCCGGGTGAGGTCATCAAAATTGATCACATAGAATTCCGGGACAACTTTATAGCTAACCTTATTTTTTAGCCAAGTATTGTAAACAATAACCGATAAATCATCGAATTTGAAGTCATACACAAACATGGAAAACCCTTTTTTGATATGTTGGGTAATCACATGACGGATGACGAAATAGCTTTTACCAGATCCCGGAGTTCCCAGCACCATCAACCCACGAAAGGGATTGACAATATTGATCCAGCTGTCTCTGACCTCTCCTTTTAAGTTATACTTCGCTGGCAGATTTACCGAAAACTCATTCTCAATCAGCTGTTCTTCCTGAGGAAAAGTTTCGTTTTCAGTATTGAAAATATCATTGCTTAGTTTATTATGGATGATTCTTGACAGCTTGGTTCCCCCTGAAAGAATGCATAAAAAACCGACTGCGGTCAGTGATATATAGACAGTAGAAACCCATTCCACCGGAGCTTGCCACCTCATTAGTATATAACTTCCGAAGTAGAAAACCATTCCTAATCCCCCATAAATAAAAGCTCTCTTAACACTCAATTTCTCACTCTTCCTACCTTTAATTCCCAGAATGGAAATCCCCAGCATTGCCAGTGCAATGAGCTTGGACGTATGAAAATCCTGATACAATCAAGTGCTGGAAATATTCTCCAGCACCCCATCAGTCAGATCCGAAACCAAACCCCAGTCCTGGAATGTGATATAGCAATAGTAATAGAAATGCAATCCCAAAACCCCAATTCCCATCAACCGCGTCATATCCAAAATCTTGCGTAATCCCTGCTCGTTTTCCCCTGTCTGCATTCCCATACATCACTAGTTTATCGTTTACTTTATCAACTTCTTTTTCTTTTTCCTTCCGCCATTCAAATGGCACATAGTTATACTCCTGTTCAGGAGTGATCACCGTATCTAATAAACCCCTTAAAGTGGTGTCTGAATAGACACCTCTGTTTTCAGAACCTATTGTTTTTTCGGGGATCATATCTTGCTTTTCCCTGATCATACTTGACGTTTTTACTACAGATTCCAAAGCGAGCCCATCGTTATTTTTATATTTTTCAATTCGATCCAGCAGTCCTTTGGCACTATAATTTTTACCCAATGCACTTCCGTTAAACACACATTTGGTCCGGTGATCTACAAAGGTGATCCCATACAGTCTCCCCTCTTGATTCTCTCTTTTCACCGTTGCAATTCCCTTCTTTTCCAGGCTTTTTATTACATCATCAAGACTCTTTCCAGACATCTTCATCAGCGTTAGATCAATCGCAGAACGTATGGATTTGATATGGTTCTTACGCTCCAATTCATTGGATTCAAATCGCGATTCAATGGAATTCAGCGTTGCTCGAAAGTGAAAAATGCTGGCCTTAATCGGTACGCCAACCTTATTTCCCTGATCGTCCAACACCCGGTAAACCAATCCCCTGCTTTTGAATATTCGTGATTCTTCCGTTCCCCTATCGGCCAGTATCCGATACCCTTTTAAAACTGCATTTAGCTCTGGCAGGGAAGTGTATCGATAGCTTTTAAGCACATGCTGAAGCACATTTCCAATGGCTCGTTTGGTTTCCGATTTACCGTATTCCAATCTGGAAATCGAAACAGGTTTGGCAATATAAAGTCCTTACTTTTGCGACTCAGCTGGCACCAATCCAAACTCCTTTTCGATAGCTTTCCTGGTCGGCTCCGACTTGAGTTTGCCGATATTATGCAATGGAATCCGCTTGCCGTCCAGAGCAATATTGGTTGTCACAATATGGAGATGTGGGTGACCTGCATCGGTATGTCTATACACCAGATAGGGCTGGTTTTCAAAGCCAACCCCCTTCATGTATTCCCTCGAAATGTGTTGTAGTTTCTCCTTTTCAAACTCTTCTCCAGGAGCAAAATTCAAAGAAATATGCACTGCATTTACCCCGGTTCTGGAGTTCAAACTTGCCAGCTTGAGTAAATATTTCAGCCGCAATTCACCAGTCTGTTGCGCATTGTTAATAGGATAGTTTTGTGCAAAAAGTAACTCTGCAACACCCTGACCGACCTTATTTTCATTGTAATGAAATGGTCTTCTCAGCGAAGTACTGGTCTTTATGATTGCAACCATTTCTTTGCCGTTTGATTGATAAAACGATTCACCGATTCCAGTGAAATCTCAATCTCCTGATGCAATTTTTTTCCTTGAGAAAGGTGAACGCCTATTTCATTTCCGGCAGATGAATTTACCTTTTTTACCAACTGATTATAGTTGGTGGCAATCCCATGCAAGTCTCTTCTGACTGCGGTCAACTGAGCCAACAGTTCCTGCATTCCGGTATCCTTATACCTGCCGATTACAGGCTTTTTCAGCAGTAATTTCCTTGCATAACCACTCAGGCTATCCTGAACTGTCTGTCCAAACGCATGTTGGATTAGCTCATATTCCTTAGAAGTCAGCCTGACATGAAGCCATTTGTTTCTCTTGTTTTCTTCTTCCATCTTCGCGGTTCATTTTCACAGTTCAACAGCATTACAAATCCAAACCCCACGACTTCGGAGTAAGGGGTTTCAAGATCCGGTTGTGATACAACCGTACATCTTGCCGATTTCGGAGGACACAGGAAATCCCGTTAACTTTTAGAATGATTTGAAGCATTGAGAAAATCCACTTCATGCATTACAATTTCTCCTATCGGGTGATACAAGTATAAAAAGTGATGGGATCATTTACCTATCTTGATCAATTTCTAACTAGGCAATAATGCTCTGGCGCAGCAGGTGTAGGAAAGAAAAATTATTTACCAAACCCCTAAAAACCGGAAATACTACTCCATTTGAGATCCTTTACAAAACATTGCCGGTCATTCTGGTAATGCTACGTACTGTATAACTTTTCAGCTTTTTGACAATTGCTTTAACCGAGCACAGTATGATTGCCAACAGTTTCTTTTTGTGGCAATGTCCAGAAAGGAAGCTTCTACCAATCTTTCTACGGAATCAGATTTTGACAACATCAGATTCAAAATTTGATGAAAGGTATCCCCGTTAATATCTGCATGTTCAGCAAGCTTAGAAAATTGGACTGAAATTTTCCCTTGCGCTAAATTGCTTGGCGGCAAGCCGTCATCTAAGGCAAAAATATTATCATTTACATGAATACGGCTATTTAACAGGTCGTAAGCAGGGCTCAATCTATAATCTCCCAACGGCGTTTCCAATATGGAAAAATTCTTATAGTGGGCATCTCCGTTTGAAAACAAATAATTAAATACGAGAATTTTCAGAAGTTTGGGAGCTTCCAATTTATAGGCAGGTATATGTGCTTTCATTAATTGAAACAATTCCGAGTAATTCCCTAAGTACTTGTAATGTTCTCCGTGGGTTTGTGGCATTCTTCCGGCCAAAGATGCAAAATCTTCCTGTGCGAGCTTTGCTCCGTCTTCCTTGACATCAAATCGTTTGGTGATGTAGGCAGGAGACCCGTTTTTGAAAAAAATCAATGCGTTTTCTGCTGTTTCAATTCCATAGACCTGCCGGGCTATTTGCATTGTGAGGTGCTCATTGGCAGGCATTTGGTCTGGCTTTTTACCGGCATTTGGGATAGGCTTTAAAATATATGTTCCCCGCTCACCTTCATTGATCAACCTTAGCTTGTTTTTTTCAAGCAATACTGAAAACTTTTCCTGCACACCTGAGATCGACATACCTTTTCTGCTTTGATCAAAAAGTTCATCTGTTTCAGAATTTGATGCCGGAGAATCATAAGGTAATACATGGTTTACTGCCTTTCCATAAAAGACTCTTTTCAAACAAGTCCTACTATAAGTTTTAAATCCCTTTGCCAATGTTCCAGGACAATATTCTATTTCCGTTTGACTCATTATCATTCAATTTTAAGGACTCTTACAGCGCCAATACTATCATTTTTTGCCGTTATCATGAGCAATCCAAAATAATCCGATTGGTCAATTCTGTTTAGTTTACAGACGACTTGTTTGTTGGAGCCTTCTGGAAGCATGTTATAAAAGAACGGAAACAGAAATTTTGAACTGTATTCTTTTTTCCTTTTTGGTAGCGAAAGGCTTATTCCCGGCTTGCCCATATCGCCAAGCCAAACATCATTGTATTGAAATGAAAATGAGCCATCATCATACTGGGCCAGGATACCGGCTTCTTCATCCTTAAATAGTACCCTTGCCTTTCTCATTTATTACCGGTTATTTTTTTGACTTTCAAACATACTTCCAGACCTAATACATCTGAAATCTTCTTCAAGGTTTGAAGTGTAGGATTTCCCTTTCCACTTTCAAACTGCTTTAAGGTTCTTAAACCAACACCTGATAACTGAGCTAAGGATTCCTGTGTAACCCGGAGAGCATCTCTCCGATTTTTTATTGTCTCAATCAATTCTTCGAAGTGCATTTTAAGGCTCTTTTACATGTATAGTAAATCAAAATTAACAATTTCCCTACAAAAAGAGCTATATAAAGCACTTTTTGTGAACACACCTATTCCCATCAAGTAAAATTCGTCAATAAGTGCAGTATAGCGCACTTTATCTTCTCGGAAATACTACCATCAATGCACTTTAACTAGTCCTACGCAATTCTGGATTAAGAAATTCCTGTTCGCAAACTTATCCTGATCAATTTCTAAATAGGCCTATTCCAGTCGTTCAAAGTAGATTTAGCTCTGCAATAAATCTAAAACCATTGAAGCTATGGCTATCTCATCACTTGAAACCATTTACGACACGCTGCTGGCCGTTCCCGGAATGCACGACACGGTAAAGATCGATCTGAAAATCCCACGCAAAACCGTATTGCTGTTAACTGAAGTAATTACCAGAGGAATGGAACAAAAATCAGAATCGGGAAAAGCCGCAATTCAGATATCCAAAGAATCCGAAGAAGAACTGAATACCATTATCTCTGAGAGTCTGGAAAAAGCCGGACTAACTATTCTCAGTTCTAAACTCAAAGGGTTAATAAATCACGGTTGATATTAGCACCGAAACCAATCAGCTTATGAAACGTGAAGAAACAGATAAACCAAAGTGGCAAGAAAGAATAGACCCAGATGCAAATCCCTTAACCTCATTCGGCAGGGACGATGATTTTACAGAAGAATTGATTCAAGGAATTTGTGAAATCAACGAGTCAAAATCAATAGTTCCTAAAGAAAGAGCTATTCAATCAGGAATTCGGAAAGAAACCCAGAAGCTGGAAGGAAATGTAACAGTCAAAAAGCAAAGAAACACCAGAAAAAAAAGAAAGGGAATCTCTTGAACTGCCATGCCTTTTAATTTGTAAGAGTAAACCATTAGTATGAAACTGGTATGCTAGAGTCTCACAGAAATTAAGGAAGATCGAACATCCTATTGATTTTCAAATCTGCCTTATCCCAAAGAACTCATGGACGTAAGGGAATGATTGGTTGGGATGGGGCAGATCTTCTTTGTGCCAAAGCCCTTTTCCGCAGGAACAAGGAAGTGGGCTGTGGCATTGCGGGAATTATCTTCTGACAGTACAGTAAAAACCCCGGATTCACAGAACCCGGGCTTTCTTGTTATCTAATCTATCTATTTAATTATCAACTGGGAATTTTTACGGCATTGAGGACTGATCGTAAAGTATAAGTATAAATGGATCACCAGTGTGGGAGTAAACTATTTGCTAATCCAATTCGCTTTTCAATAAAATTTCCGCCTTCTCATAATCGATGATGAAGCGGTTTTTCATGGTTTCAGAACCAATAATACCTGAAATGGTCATGCCTGTTTTATTGCGAATAGAGGTGACTATACTGCCAATATCCATTGAAATAAAATTACCATATATGTGTTTTTCTCCGATCATCATGTCAATATCATAGACATAATCAAAAGTGCGCTCCATACCATTCACGCTAGCAAGCATTTCTTTGGATCCGATGTTTCTCTTATTAATTGAAATATTATATTTCTTGACAGCAATGCAATGCATTAGGTCGATGTCTGATCCTGTGTCCAACAGTAAATAAGCTTTTTTGCCGTTTATGGTAACTTTCACGATAGGCTTGGGATAGAGATTGTGGATTTTAACTGTATAATAGCCTCCCTGAGCTCTGGACAGTTCCGGTGATAAGACAGTCAGAGTAATGACCAGAAGTATTGTTTTTATAGTATTGAAACACATAAGAATTCGGAATAACTTGATTACTTAATGAACTAGAAATCAATCAATTGATCCATAGGAATATTATCCCTTTCCATTACGATGCCAGCTAAAACCTCCTCCAGAAACCCTTAAATCGCACTTTAAATAACTTCGGACTTAAAAAGCGATCAATTGTGCCCACCACCGTGCAATTCAACTAGTGAATGCAACTGCAAAAAATGATCGGCTATTCACTGTAATCAAGAATATCGGCTTCTTGATAATTACCTTACACTTTCATCACTCGCTCTTCAAACTCTTCACCGGATTCATCAGCGCTGCTTTGATGGATTGGAAACTGACGGTAAGCAAGGCAATCAGCATCGTCAACGCCCCCGCTCCTACAAAATACCACCATCGTAGGTCTATTTTGTAGGCAAATCCGTCCAACCAATTTGAAGTCAAATAATAACTTAAGGGCAATGCGATGAAAATGGCGACCAAGACCATTTTGGCAAAATCACCGGACAGCAGTTCCATGATCTTCCATTCACTGGCACCCAAGACTTTGCGGATGCCGATTTCCTTGATTCTTCTTTCTGCTGTAAAGGCTGCAAGACCGAACAGGCCGAGGCAGGAAATTAAAATTGCCAGCCCGGCAAAATAACGGGATAAAACCGAAACCCGTTGTTCTGCAACATATTGCGCCTGATAATCCTGATCCAAAAATCTATAATCAAACACAAAACCCGGATTAAAACTTTCATGTAAAGCCTGAAGCCTTTCAATAGTCTCCTTCTCCTTACCGGCTTCAATTTTGGCCATAATTTTCGAGGTATATTCGGGAATCAAAATAAAAAACATGGGATCAACATTCTGTTGTAAGGACTCGAAATGAAAATCTTTTACTACTCCCACAATTTCCAGCTCCGTTTCTCCACGATTCACAACTCTACCGACAGGGGACGGCAGGCCGATTGTTTTAACGGCAGCTTCATTGATGATAATCTTTAAACTATCCCTGCCGAATTCTCTTGAAAAGCTTCTTCCTTCTTTTATCTCCATATCCAGCATTTCAATAACACCATAATTGACAGGCCGAATGGCAAAGAAAACTTTCTCATCAGGGTCTTTACCTTCCCAGTCTAGGTAAGTAGTATTGCCCCCTCCTATCAGGCTTTGACTGATGCTAGAGGCATTCATAATGCCGGGTATATTTTCTACTTCAGTTAAAAATGTTTCCAGATGGTCCACCAGCTTCCCTTCTCTTTCAAAATAGATCACATTGTCCTTGTCATAGCCAATGTTTTTCGTCTGAACATACGAGATCTGTTTATAAATGATCAAAACAGCAACTATTAAAATCGTCGACAGGGTAAACTGTAAAATCACCAACCCCTTTCTAGCCATTACTTCTCCCAAAGAATTCGCCTGATTTCCCTTTAATACAGCAATAGGATTGAATTTGGAAAGGTATAGAGCAGGATAGCTGCCTGCAATCAGTCCGGTAATGAGTGCGATACAAATGAGAGCGAGCATCAGATTAAAATCCAATTCCAATGAAAGTGCCTTACCGGTAATTAAATTGAATTGGGGAAGTAAAAGGAGGACAAGCAGAAGAGCCAGTAACATGGATAACAAAGTCATTAACATGGATTCTCCCAAATATTGGAAAACAAGTGTTGTACGGCTGGCCCCTATCGTTTTTTTGATCCCGATTTCCTTTAGTTTTCCAGAAGCTTTGGCGGTGGACAGGTTCATGAAATTGATACAGGCAATGACCAGAATAAAAATAGCAATCAGGGAAAACATCCTCACGTACTCTATCCTTCCCCCTCCCTGTACCCCATTTTCATAATTGCCATATAAATAATTATCGGAAAACTTCGTGAGTAATAAAGTCCGATGGGTACTCGTATGTTTGCTTTTGATAAAATCTTTGATCTTATTTTCAAAATTACCTGGATCTGTCCCCTCCTTTAGAGTCAAAAAGGTATTGGGGCCAGAATTTCCCCACTCCAATACCCCTTTATTTATATCTTTAAACACTTCATAAGACAGTATAAAGTCGGAATTATCGGATGAGTTAGTGACATTATCAAAAATTCCGGATACTATAAATTCTTTTTCATGCTGGAATTCCACACCCTTTCCAAGAATGTTTTCGGTGGTGTTGAATAATCTCAATGCCAGTTCTTCGGAAATCACCATGGAACTTTTATCTGCCAATACCTGATCCTTGTCTCCCTGTAAAAGTTCAAAAGAGAAGATGTTAAAGAAATCCTTTCCTGCATACTGGCCGGAGGCCTTGATGTCTTTATCTTCAAATGAAAGGATGGATTTTTCAAACCAGAAAGCGGGAGTAACCGTGGCTGCAAATTCCACTTCGGGCATTTCTTCGGTCAGTGCCTCAGCCAGAAGTCCAGGGGTAGAATTCATCACCCTTATATTTCCCGAAAGCTGCTGTGATTCCTTAACCTGATAGAGCCGACTATCCTTTTCATGGAATTTATCAACATTCATCTCATCCCTTACCCAAAGAAAAATCAGAAGTGTACATGCAAGTCCGGTGGAGAGACCAACCAGATTTATAATGAATGTGCTTTTAAACTTTTTAAAACTTCTGTAGATCAGCAGGAGGTTGTGTCGGAGCATGCCTTTAGGAATTGATTTCTTTTGTATTTGCGAGTTTTGTGCCAGTGCAAAGCTGCATTTCCGACTACTATAGGTTGCTTATCGGATTCATTGAGGAGATTTTCGAACAAAACCGTTCGTGGGCGGGCGAAGAGATGGAAAACTGAACATACCTTTTTCTTCTATTATAATTGAAGAATTTACTGCTATTTCCACCAAATACCATATCCACAGGAATTCCTCTTCGGCTCACGGTTTTGCTTCTTTCCCATCTGTAAAACGCACTTATTAGTTTTTTAATTCTTATCTAACATTTTACTTCTCACATCATACTTTCCACATAAGTATCTTGGCTCTTGGTCCTTAGTTATTGGTTCTTGATACTAGCTACTCGTTACTAACATCACTCACTCTTCAGACTCTTCACCGGATTCATCAGCGCTGCCTTGACCGCCTGGAAACTGACAGTAAGCAAGGCGATAAACACTGCCCCAATTCCGGCTGCCACAAACATCCACCACTCTATATCAATTCTATAAGCATAGGCTTCCAGCCATTTTCCCATCAGGAACCATGCGATAGGTGAAGCGATTATAAACGCTATTCCTACCAGCTTGACAAAATCAGAGGATAACAATCTTGCTAAGCTGCTGATTGAGGCTCCCAACACCTTCCTGATACCGATTTCTTTGGTGCGCTGCCTTGCAGTAAATGTAACCAGCCCCAAGAGCCCTAAGCATGCTATAAAAATGGCAAGAGAGGTAAATGCTGTGAATAACCGCATAAAACGTAGATCATTCTTGTATTGCTGATCAAACTGCTCATCTGCGAAAGCGTATTCAAACGGATTTCCGGGAAAGTGGCTCTTGTAAAGTTCCTCTACGGCAATAATGGTCTGAGGTAAATCAGTTGCACCCACTTTGATAGAAATGTTAGTACTGTTTTCTGACAGGTAGAAGATGATATTCTCCATTGCATTATGTGCCGAGGACCAGCTGAAATCTTTCAGGACACCAACTACACGTCCATGGGAAAGTTCTTCACCCAGAGCTTCACTGGGCGTATCATAACCAAGTGAGTAGGCCGCGGTTTCATTGATCAGTATACGGGCGGGCTCTCCTTCGGGCACAGAGTAAGAGCTGTTTTTAATACTTCCTGCCACAAATTCAAGCCCATACAGCCTCACAAAACTGGTGTCTATAGATGTTCCAGAAGCATGAATCTCCTCTGACTGATCGGCTGTTGCCTTCTTGAAGCCATTTGTACCAAAAGCAAATCCTCCTCCTGGCAGGGTACCGGAAGTACCTACCTTCAATACTGCCGGCAGATTGGATAGTTCTTGTGTAAACGTTTCAACAACATTTCCTTTGTTTACTCCCTCTGGCACAAGGCCAGGACCTGGAACAGTTACTATCTGTTCCAATTCCATCCCTAGTTCCATATCCTGCATGTAGTTGACCTGTTTGAAAACCACAATTGTTCCTATAAGGAGTACGATGGAGATGGAAAACTGAAATACAATAAGGCCTCGTCTCATCCCCATCCCTGCGCCAGATGTACCTGTGTTTCCTTTGAGTACCTCCATAGGTCTAAAAGTGGCAAGCATAAATGCGGGGTACAAGCCTGAAAGGAGTACAATTACCAAGAAGATAATTGGAAAAGTCCCCCAGAATTCTGAGTTACTCCATAATGCAAAAGTCAGATTTACACCAGCCCAGCTATTCACCGGATTTAAAGCTAATCCTGCTAGAGCAAATCCAAGTATAGTTGACAAAAGAACCGTAAGCGCGGATTCACAAAGAAACTGGAAGACAAGCTGGCTTTTTTGTGCGCCAATCGCTTTACGAACTCCCACTTCTCTTGCCCGGCTGAGCGCCCCTGCTGTAGCCAGATTGATATAATTGACAAGTGCTACCAGCAGTGTGATCAAACCGATGACGGTAAAGAAATACACAGAACTGGAACTGCCTTTTGCCACATTGGAAAGCGGTAAGTCTTCATCAAGATAAATATCCATAAGGGGGGAAGAAGTCACATATGCCTTCACATTACTCTGCTGGAAATCCTCTTGCCTATGGCGCATATAGATCTCTGAAAACTTCTTGTCCACTTCTATCGGGTCTGAACCATGTCGAAGCTGTACGTAGGTGATAAAGTTATTCCAACCCCACCCAGTTGAAGGATTATTATAATCACTGTTCTGAAAGAGGTCTGCCATAGGCAGAAGAAAGTCGAACTGAAGATGTGAGTTTGCCGGAACATCCCTTAATATGCCATTCACCACACCACTAAACAGGAAATCCCCTCCAAACCATCCTCTCACATCCAGCGTTTTTCCAATTGGATCTTCACTGCCGAAGTACTTTATTGCAGCTGCTTGGGTAATCAAAAGAGTTCCGGGTTCAAGTGCTCGTTCAGGATTCCCTGATACAAGGGGATAAGAAAACATTTGGGTAAATGCGGAATCTGCATAATAGATTCTCCTTTCTTTAAATGTCTTTTCCGGTTGGTTAGGATTGGAAATGAGCGCACTTCCGTATTCCGGATGCAGCCGTGCATATCGGATCACTTCAGGAGTCTCATCAGCAAGTGCAGGGCCTACCGGCCATCCTGTCGATGCATTAATACTTGGTTCTCCATCATTTTGTACCCGATGCCAGGAAACATGGTAGATATCATCCCCATTCTCATGAAATTTATCAAAGCTTGTTTCGAAGGTAACGTATTGGAAAATCAACAAACAACAGGCGATGCCAATACCCAATCCACCGATATTGATCAAGGAATATCCTGGATTTTTCCTAAGGTTTTGGTAGGCGATTTTAAAATAGTTTTTTAGCATGTTAATTTCGGTTATTTAGTTTACTTGTTGATCAAGTTTCCCGACTTAACCCAAAATGTTTTTAAGTCCATGCCGATGCCTTGGATTAATCTTAGTGGAAGTCTCATAAAAACATTTCTACTTCTATGCCATATAAAAACCTCCTATCTCTGCTTCAAATGGCCAATTTAAAAAATTGAGCTTCTATAGCTCGGACGTTTTTGTTCGCCCTCGGGCGATATTCATAATTATAAAGTTGACCAAGTACTTAAAATTGATATCCTAAAAATGTAAGGTTGTTGACACCTCTATATTCGATATTTACAATTCCCCGGTTCTTCCCAATCGATGTTGAATACCAGACAATTGGATTACCGTAGACCATCCTTCGCATCCGCTATCGGAGGAGGTTTCTCACGAGTATCAACGATAAAGGGTAAATCCTGCAAAAGAACTCATGGACGTAAGGGAATGATTCGTTGGGATGGGGCAGATCTTCTTTGTGCCAAAGCCCTTATCTGCAGGAACAAGGAAGTGGGCTTTGGTTTCTATTTTATATTCCGTATTATTTTTCACAGCATCTTTATTTCTTGATAAAACAATCCCTCTCACATACATCCACCAAAATGCTAAGAGGAATATACCTCCCAGTATAATGGGAATGCTTAATAAATTGGCAATTCGTTCAATAACAGAAACAATAAGTGCTTTAGAATAGCTGGAATAATGTTGTAATCCTCCAGGCCCTCTTCGATTGAAACGGCGCTTCCCTGTCCAATACCGAATCGCAAATCCGGAAAGTACCAACACAACACCCAAAATAGAAACAACTAAATCCTGTGACGTCATATGATCTGATTTTCTTGTTTATTGATAGCCCATATCCGTATCGTCCATC
>NZ_JAXRUT010000013.1:0-161939 GCF_035156405.1 Algoriphagus aurantiacus
CAAAATCTAATTAAAAGCGGGATTTACCAAATCGGTAGTTCCGCTTTTTTCATTTTGTACTATTCTAAGATTGCTGTTCTACCCTTGGTTTTTTACCCGGATGCCAGTAATAAAGAATTACAAAATTCTATAACAGCTAATTGTTTGAGCAGTCAGAAGTTAAATCAAAAATTGAATTCCACGATTTATTTGTATTTGCAACCCAAAACACAATTAAATACTATCTAGTTGATTTTTAGACTCTTAATAGAGTATCAGAAAGAAAGACAGCAAATCCAATTTTGACCCTATTTTTAAAATTATTACATAAAAATTCATGACATCTATTTTATTTAAACCCACGATTTGATAGTTTAACAGAAATTATTCAAATCAATTGGAAAATTTAAACCGACTTTTACTAATTACTATTTTTAGAGTTCAATTATAAGTAAAAGACCCATGTCCGAAAAAGTGTTAAACGACCAGGAGATCCTAGATAGAATCAAAAATGATGATCAATCCGCATTTATTGAAGTTTACGACCTTTTCTGGAAACGTCTGTTCAACTTTGGCTACAAAAAACTCGGTAAAAAGGAGATCGTGGAAGGAATCGTTCAAGAGGTATTTATTGATTTATGGACCAAGAGGACAAAACTCGAAATTCACACCTCACTTTCCTCCTATTTATTCACAGCAGTGAATTACCGGATTATCAACCAATTCAAATCTCAAAGTATTCGCGATAAATATTCAGAACAGGAAAAAACCAAAGGAGAACAAAACAGCTCATCAGTTGAAGAGATGGTCCTTTATAAGGACTTGAAATTAAACATCAAAAAAGTAGTTGGGGGATTTCCCCCACAGCGTAAAAAAGTCTATCAACTCCGCTTCAACAAAGGCCTGAGCTATATAGAAATCTCCCAAAATCTGGAAATATCTGTTAGCACTGTTGAGAAACATCTAATGCGAGCGCTAAAAGACATTCGGATCAGCCTGAGAGAGCTCACACTTTCAGCATTCACCTACATAGGGTTAGACTCAATTTTTGAAATACTAATTACAACCTCTTATTTCAACTAACCCTACCCCACCAAGCTTATTACACCTTATAGAACTAAGAGTGTTTCCTTGAGTAACTTTCGTAGAGTCATTTATTGCAAAAAATAAAATAGCAGGGTATAAAAAGAGACTATTTTTAACAAAATTATGCAGAAAATAAAAAAACTGGTTTTTTTTCAGTTTGCAATGGAGGATAATTCCACCTGAATTGACATATACAGTATAACACAGAAGTTATGACCGAAAACAATTCCAACTTATTTCAAGAAGAGAACACAGAGTCACATTCTGGGCTTAAAGAACCTTACGAACCTGACTTTATCGATCACCTCGGTAATGAAGATCAGCAAGCCTTGAAGAAAAAAATATTCACAGGAATAAAGTCAGGAATTAGAAAGAATGAGAAAAGAGCTAGAAGGAAAAAGAAGATTCTTCACCATGCAAAAATCGCCGCCTCCATTCTCTTAATACTTGCAGTAAATGTTGGGCTTTGGCAAATGATCAAAATCAAAGAATATAACTATCAAACTGGACCAAACGAAACACTACAAATAGAGCTACTTGATGGATCGACTGTCTTATTGAATTCCAATTCCACCTTGACCTTTTCCCAGACCTGGGCTTTAGGATTTGAGAGAAAAGTGGCGTTAATCGGAGAGGCATATTTTGACATAGCAAAAGATTCAGATGCCAAACGATTTGTAATCAATGAAGGAAAAGTAATGGAAGTAGAAGTCTATGGAACTGAGTTCAATTTAAAAAACCAGCATCCAATTCATAAACTTACTTTAATAGAAGGCAGCGTGAAATTAGGCTATCTAGATGAAGAAGGGAGCACCAACCGCATGGTGGTACCTGGAGAAACGATAAAACTTAATGTAGATAACAATCAAATAGAATCTAAAACTTTAACCGACCCTGAAAGGCTTCTTGCCTGGCAAGACAGAAAACTACGAATGCATAATGAAAGTCTTGAGGAGGTTTTAGGAATAGTCACTGAACTATATGATTTAGAAATAATTGATCAAAAAATACCATCAACCTACCAACTAATTTCAGGAAGCTTACCACTAACCGATAATCCACATGATGTGATCAATAATATCGAAGTACTATTCGATACGGAGATCAATCTAGAACAGAATTCAATTCGAGTACAATAGATTACCGCTTGCCTTTCGGCCGGATCGCAAGCAAAAGCTTTAACCATAGTAAAATTAGTTCGAGCAAAAAGCTCTGGTAAAGTCACCAGCAGCTAAAACATTACACTAGTGAGGTCTGGCTATCTACCATATTCAGACCTAGAATGATTAACAATTTGCCCAAAATAAACGCGAGTTATCATTCTAACCACTAACCTGTTAATCTATGCTCATCAAATTTACCCGTTATCTATTGGTTGCCGGGGTAACTGGAGTGCTAGCACTCCCAATCTCCGCAAAAGGCCAAAATTTCACACAAATTGCCAAAGGACCGACTTCCGGTGAGAAGTTGGATAGAAAAAATCTGGAATCCACTCTAAAAGAGCTGGAAGACTTATATGCAATATCCATTGCATATCCTTCTTCCCTAGTAGATTCTGAAACAAAAATCCCTGCTGCTATTAATTCCAAACTTACTGCAGAAGAGAACCTGCAACGGATTCTAAATGGAAGCCAGATTAATTATAGAAAAGGCGCTGGAGCCTTTTATATGTTGGAACAGTCAGAAACTAAAACAGCAACAGCTCCTGCTACGAATAACTTTACCTATCAAATACCAACTCCAACTGTTCAGAAAATAGAGCGGACCATTCAAGGAGTTGTATTAGACGAAGTCCAAGTTCCCATTCCAGGTGCTAGTATCTTGATTAAAGGGACGATGAATGGAACTGTCACCGACATCGATGGTAAATTCTCCCTAACACTCGATGATGAAAGTGCCGATGCAATCCTGGTCGTCTCCTTCATAGGATTCACCACTTACGAGACCAAAGTTGGCACAAACTCAATGTTCACTATCGAATTAGCTTCATCCGATTTGGCATTGAACGAAGTCGTGGTAACTGCATTTGGTCTTGAGCGGGATAAAAAAGCGCTTGGCTATTCCACACAAAGTGTAGATGGAAGCGCCCTTACAGAATCACGTCCGACTAACGTAGCCAATAGCCTTTCAGGAAGAGTGGCCGGTGTTCAAGTCACCGGAAACTCCATGCCGGGCAGTGGTGCTCATGTAGTAATTAGAGGATCATCATCAGTGGCTGGAAACAACCAGCCTCTTGTAGTCGTGGATGGCGTCCCTTTGGAACAAACCTCCAGTAGACAATATGGAAACGGTCTCTCTGAGATAAGTCCTGACAACATCAAGGAAATGACTATTCTGAAAGGTGCTACAGCAGCAGCCCTCTATGGTTCACGAGCTGCAAATGGAGTCATAATGGTGACTACAAAAAATGGCGCTGGGACCAAAGGACTAGGTATAGAGCTCAACAGCAACATGACTTTTGACAACCCGCTTGTTACTCCCGACTTCCAAAATACTTATGGAGGAGGCGCTGGCTATAGAACATGGTATGTGGATGGAAGAAATGGCTTTGACGCAGATGGCATCCGGGGAACTGCGGGTGTGGATGAAAGCTGGGGAGCACCGATGGATGGCAGAATGGTGCCGCTTTGGTATTCAGCTCCTGAGAAAGTCGCGCTGCTACCTCAGTCAGATAACTACGCTGATTTCTGGGAGACAGGTCAAAGCTTTTCCAATACAATCGCACTTTCTGGAGGAAATGAGCAAGGCAATTTCCGTGTAGCTATCGGTAGATTGGATCAGACCAGTATCATGGCTGATAACGATTATTTCCGAAACAATTTTAAGATAAACACCTCCTACAAATTTGTACCAAAGCTTCAAATGAGTGTAAATGCTGAGTATGTCAAATCAGGCTCGGACAATAGAGGGTTTACAGGCAGCCAAGATTTTATTTGGGCTCACAGACACACAGATTACACCAAGCTCAAAAACTGGGAGGACTATTATGATATCCAAAGACAAACATTCAGACCTGGTGATGATTATCCATATGCGAACTGGCAACACGAATACTTTTCAAATCCGTTTTTCAACCAAAAGTATTTGCCCAATTCTAACGAGAAAGACCGCTTAGTAGGAAGTATTGCTCTGAATTATGATATAAATGAGTATTTCAGCATCATGGCAAGATCTGGTACTGATTATTGGTCAGATACACGAATAAACATCAATAGCGCAGAAAGCTTTAAAAACAATGTCAAAAGATTTGGTTCATACTCAGAATCAGTTCTAAACAGCCAAGAAACAAATAGTGATGTAATTCTGACTTTTGACAAGGACTTATTGCCCAATCTTTCTCTTAAAATACAAGCCGGGGCCAATAACAGAGTCAACAACTATAAAAGCACCTCAGTCAATGTAGGCCAACTTACCATAGACGGACTATATAATTTAGGCAACTACGCTAGCCCAGTTACCCCTTCAAGTACCATTAGAAAGCAAGAAGTGAATAGTGTATTCGGTTCAGCACAATTCGGATATAACAACTACTTATTTCTGGATGTGACTGGTAGAAATGATTGGTCAAGTACCCTGCCTACTAACGACAATTCATTCTTCTATCCATCAGTGGCCTTGAGTGCTGTACTGACAGATATATTCGATGTACAGTCAGATTTCCTTTCATTTGCTAAAATTAGAGGAAGTATAGCACAAGTGGGTAACGATGCAGATCCATACTTGCTAAATCAAGTTTATTCTTCTGAAGGACTATGGGCGGGAACCACTCCTACTTACGCAGAATCGAATGAAATTGCCAATAGGTCTCTAAAGCCAGAGATCACTACGGGTAAAGAAGTTGGTTTGGACTTGAGGTTTTTTGAAGGCCGTGCAGGGATAGACTTTACTTATTATCACCAATCCACTGTAAATCAAATTCTAGCAGTATCTATTTCTACAGCATCAGGATATAGTAGTCAAATCCTAAATGCAGGTGAAATCACAAACCAGGGAATTGAGCTGACAATTAATGCCACACCTATTAATACTGCATCAGGATTTAGCTGGTACACTGCATTGAATTTTGCAAGAAACAGGAATAAGGTAGTAGAGTTGGCTGAAGGCTTGGAAAACTACATTTTAGGCACTCAAAACTCACTCACTTCAGAAGCACGTGTAGGCCAGCCTTATGGCTCTCTATATGGCAGAAGATACTTAAGAAGTCCTGAAGGAGAACTCGTTTACAACAATGGGCTTCCGGTATTAGAAGAAGGCACTTATACATTAGGCAATATTCAGCCTGACTGGATAGGCGGCTGGACTAACTCATTTACTTATAAAGGTCTTGAGCTTAACACCTTGATTGATGTAAAAATGGGTGGAGACATATTCGATGTGGGAACTGGTCTTGCCAGAAAAACCGGTCAATATGCTGAGACTGCAATTGGACGGGAAGAAGGAGTAATAGGCCAAGGAGTAATGAATGTAGGTACAGCAGAAGAACCGGTGTATGTACCAAACGATGTGATAGCAAATGCTGACACATTCTGGAATACTCAAAATCCACGTACTTATCATGAATCTGGAATTTTTGATGGCACGTTTGTGAAGCTTCGCGAACTGTCTTTAGGATATGTATTTCCAAAAAGCTTCTTCGGCAATAAGTTCATCCAAACCATGAAACTCTCTTTCGTGGGACGTAATCTGGCTATTCTCTATAAAAACCATCCTCACATGGATCCGGAAGTGGATATGAAAGGCGGCAACGGACAAGGATTTGCCTACGGACAAATGCCCACTACACGTAATCTGGGATTCAATCTTAACGTGACATTCTGATCTAATCTTCTACCTATTAAGAACTTATCATGAAAAGACTATACAAATCCACCATCGCAATACTCCTTTTGACATTCGGTACAATAACTTCTTGTACTAATGACTTTGAGGAAATCAATACTGATCCGAACAACCCAGTCTCTATTTCTCCTTCCCTGCTATTACCTAATGCAATTCAAGTTGTCGTGGATAGATATTGGGGGCATAGCACACGATATCAGCGCCTAAATATAGATGCAGCCATGTGCTGGATTCAGCATCTTTCCCGAAACATATACATCAATGCTGAGGGAGATAGTTATGAAATACCGCTCACGATCTCTTCAGGCACTTGGAACAACCTCTACAATGAATCACTGATCAATTTCGAAAGGGTCAAGATCTTGTCTGCACCTGGAGCAGCCTACGAAAATTCAAACTATGTCGGGATTGCAATGGTCATGCAGTCATTTACCTATGCTTATTTGACTGATGTTTTTGGGCCTATACCCTACTCCGAAGCATTGAAAGGTACTGATGAAGAAGCCATAAACTCTCCTAAATACGATTCTATGGAGGAAGTATATGCAGGAATTCTGGCTGATCTGATGGAAGCAAATGACAACCTTTCAACCAGTGGACCAGCAGTGGTCGGAGACATTATGTTCAATGGTGACATCATGAAATGGAAGCGCTTTGCCAATTCATTGGCATTGAGAATTGCTAATAGACAGGCAGCTAAAAAGCCAGCAGAATCGAAGGCGATAATGACTCAAATACTTTCTGACCCTGCAAAGTACCCGATTATAGAAAGTAACGACCAAGCGGCAGAGTTGATCCATTTTGATGTAATAGGCAGCAGAAACAAGATGTTTGATGTGTTTTCAACTCGATCAGATTGGAATATCAGCACTACGCTAATCGACAAACTGCTAGCTCTTGATGATGAGCGAATCACAGTGTATGCACAGCCATTGGAAGATGGTACCTACGCAGGCCTTCCTAACGGACTGACAGATGCGGCAGCCGGAAATTACAACGCTTCGAGAATTGGTCTTAAATATCTGGACCCTACTGCTCCAAGTGTTTTGATGACCTATTCGGAAGTAGAATTCATTAAAGCTGAAGCAGCATTAGACGGAGATATTGACGGTGATGCGGAAGAATTCCTTGAAAGTGCTATCAAAGCTTCATTTGAACAACAGGGTCTTAGTATGCCAAGTGATTACCTAAGCCGATTAGGTGGAGTGACGAAGGAAAGTATCATGACTCAAAAATGGATTGCTCTTTTCGGACAGGGAGTTGAAGCTTGGAATGAGTATCGACGCACAGGATATCCTGTGATGCCTGCTCCCAACCCAAACTCTGTGTTTTCGAATGACGGCATTCTTCCAACCAGAATTGAATATCCCACTTCGGAATATTCTCTTAACAAAGTAAATCTGGACGATGGTGTCAGCAAACTCGGTGGCTCCGACAATATGAGAACTCCACTTTGGTGGGTAGAATAATCAAAATCAAACTCCAATCATTCAACTGAAATTTATGAAAAAATCATTCAATATATACTTAGCTCTGGCAGCCTTCGCCACAATTGCTTTCACACAATCCTGTGTGGAAGCTGAAGACTTGGTTACACCAAATGTGGCCTCACCAGTTTTGGTTTTGCTTGAAGGGAACTCCTTCAGCGCAGCCGCATCCGTGACTGTAGGTTCCCAGTTTCTGGAATTAGACAAAACCTACATTCTTGACCATACCAAAGGAATAGACTCTATCCCAGTACCTAACCTTAACATTGCTGTCTTCATCAACAATACAAATGAAGTAGCAAAGTTGGTGACAGACTCAGAAGGAAGTGCTGACTTGGTCATTTCTTGGGCTGATCTAGGTTTACCTGAAGCAAAAAAAGGGGACCAAGTCCGGTTAGAATTCGCAGGTACCCATAAAAACGTGGCCTTTCGAAAATATCACACTGTCCGGGTTAATTAACACAGATCATTAATTATAAACATTAAAAAAATCCTCTAAAACTTTCTACAACCTTATTTAAAATAGCTATGAATCATTCAATTAACAGAAGAAATTGGATCAAATCCAGCCTTATGGCAGTGGGAACTATGGCAGTAGCTCCTGCTTTTGCCCTGCCAAAAAACAAAGCACTGGCTGCTTACCAGCCAGACTCTATTCTAAATGAGCACATCCCAGCTTTTCGATACGATGAGGCTCGTTTAGTAGCAAAACTAAATGCAAATGAGAATCCATATGGTCCTTCTCCAAAAGTGATCAAAGCCATTTCAGACTCCATTTCATTGGGTAACAGATATGGTCATGGCGAGGCTAAGGTGCTTATCGATATAATCGCCGAAAAAGAAGGTGTAAGCGCAGATCACATCATGCTATCTCCCGGATCATCGGATATTCTAGAAAAGACGGCATTTGTGCAATTTATGAACGGAGGCAATGTGGTATCAGCAGATCCATCTTACATGTCCTTAATGAATACCGCTCAAAAACTTGGGGCGACTTGGAAGCCTGTTTTATTGACAGGAGATTATCAGCATGATCTGGATGGAATGGCTAAAGCTGTGGACTCAGAGACTAACCTGGTTTACATATGCAATCCAAACAACCCTACTGGCTCTATTACTGATGCGAAGAAATTAAGAGCTTTTTGCTCTTCAGTTTCAGAAAAAACTCCAGTATTCGTAGATGAAGCCTACTTGGAATTCATGGAAAAACCAGAAGAAAGCTCAATGGTGGGTTTGGTAGCAGAGGGCAAAGATGTGATGATAGCCAGAACATTCTCTAAAGTCCACGGAATGGCGGGGCTTAGAATCGGATATTTAGTAGCACTTCCAGAGCGAATTGAAAGCATCACTTCTAAGGTAAGAAGCACCATGGGACTTTGCGTCACCTCATTAAACGGCGCTATAGCAAGCATGAAAGATCCTGGATTCATCACCAGCTGCAGAAATATGAATACCGAATGTAGGGAATATACCAAAGGTGAAGTCGCTTCTCTTGGGTACGACATCATCCCTTCCCATACAAGTTTCATGATTTTCCCACTTCGCATGGAAGGACAGCCATTTATGAAAGGCATGTACGACAGCGGGGTTGGTATCCGGGTATTCAATATTGACAAGAAACCTTGGTGCCGAGTGAGTATGGGTACCATGGACGAAATGGAAATTTTCGTCGACGCCTTCAAAAAAGTGACCGCCTAGTAAGTAGAGATTCGTATGAGTATTGCACTTCAGAAGACCCTATCGCTGCTTCTCTTGATAGTTATCGGGATATTTCTCCAGAAAAAACTACAAAATGAGGATCAGAAAAAGGGGTTAAAAACCATAATTCTAACCATAGCCTTACCGGCAATGATCTTTGTCGCTTTGTTGAAAATCGAAATCAATCCAGATCTACTGATTCTTCCGGTTTTGGCTTTGATATTTAATATTGTGATGATTGTCCTTACCAAGTTCTCCCTGCCATTCTTTGGCATCAAGGCAGATACTCCGGCTATGCGAACACTGATGTTGCTTCTCCCTTCTCTGGCTCCAGGATTGACATGCTTCCCGTTTATAGTAGAATACCTGGGAGATGATGTGCTAGCATGGGCAGCGCTTGCTGACATTGGAAATAAGCTATTTGTATTGGTTTTAGCCTATTTACTTGCCATGTCTTGGTATTACAAAAACCAAAAGATCAAAGCTAAATCCAATGGCCAGAAAGTAAAAGAACTGCTGATAGCCATGGTGAGTGAACCAATAAACCTTGTGATTTTAGTCGCAATAGTTCTGCTCAGCTTTGGATTCAACATGGAAAGTATGCCAGGATTCCTAAGCTCATCTATTCTAATGATGAAGGATATGATGACTCCCTTGGTTTTGCTTTTCATAGGGATAGCTGTGATTTTCAAATGGGATCAGCTACGTATGATTGCTTCAATTCTCACATTCCGAGCAGGATTTACCTTTCTGCTTAGCGGTCTATTTATCTGGCTTGTACCCATGCCCTCAGAAGCAGCAATACTACTTGCTGTGGTTTTCCCACAGAGTGCAGTGAGCTTCTGGCCATTTGCGCATATGTCAGCAATACGGAAGTTTGAATATGAAAATGACGCTCAGAAAGACAATCCAACCTTTGATCTTGAATTGGGAATCAATGTACTAGCCGTGTCCATGCCGTTTAGCACATTATTAGTTCTAGGTGTATTTACCTCTGGCAGCTATTTCACTTCACCCCTTCATGTTTTATCAGTCGGAGGACTATTAATAGGAGCAGCTTTAGTGCCTAAAGTTATACAGTGGATTAAAAGCTCTGATTTCAGCTTTGACGACTTGAGTGAAAAAGAGCTTAAAGACAGCTCAGTAGAATAATACACAGTAGGTTATTTGAATAACCGATAGGTCTGATCAGTTGAAAATGCCCGAGCGTTATGCTTGGGCTTTTTTCTGCAAGCTCCCTTGGAAGTCCCCGTGAGCTTATCACTCATGGAAAAGGGTTTATTGAAGATCAGTTTGCGAATATTCGCCTGCCGCCATCAGGTACGGAATAACGTATAACAGCCATAAACCTTGGCTGACGATTACTTTTTCATCTGTTTATAATTTGATTTTCAATGGTCATAACCTGTCCCGTCCCGATAGTTATCGGGATCGATTCGGTACCTGCCTACCGTCAGGCAGGGAATCTCTCATAGCAGATAATCATTTCTCCGTGTGTTGCTTTCAACATGCTCGATTTCATGTACATTTAGTCCTAATTCATGAATACTTTTTAGAAAAATATTGAAATCATCGAATTGGGTAAAACTCAATTTCCTTTTAAATTGAACATTCAAACTCTTTGCACTATGCACAAACTCAATTTTGTTTTTACGACTTTAGGACTTCTATTCTTAATTTCCTGCCAAACTAAGGTAGAAAAACGTCTTCCTGAGCTTTCTCCTGAATTCACTTCCATATTAGAAGCGCATGGCGACTGGCAAAAATGGTATAATGCCAAGGCAGAAAGCTATGCAATGATCCATGAAGGCGTCATGACTGAGGAGGATGCGTTTATCAATCTGGACAGTAGAAAAATCCGGCTTTCCACCTCAGAATTTGAGATTGGTTTTGATGGTAATCAAACTTGGATCAGCCCCAATAGAGATGCCTATAAAGGCAACTCTGTGAAGTTTTACCACAATTTGTATTTCTATTTTTTTAATATTCCTTATGTATTTACAGATTCGGGAGTAACCGTAGAGAAAGTAGCCGATAAATCCCTGAACGGTAAAAAGTATCCAACTTACCAAGCAAAATTTGACTCCAGCACTGGTTCCAGTCCAAATGATCAATATTTCATGTTGATCAATCCAGAAACTAATAGACTTGAATATTTACTTTATACAGTGACTTACTTCGGAAATGAAAACCCTCCTATTAGCGCCTTGAAATATGAAGACTATCGGAACTCTGACGGAGTCTATTTCCCACGCATTCTAACTGGTTACATCTTCGAAAACGACTCCACAAAGAATGTAAAGTACCAAGTCACCTTTGCAGATGCCTTACTTCTGGACGAAGAGTTTGATGCAGAAATCTTTGAAAAACCCGAAGATGGAGTTTTCGCTGATTAATCGATCCAGAATGTACCCCTATCCATTCTGAGTTTGACTTTGAGTTTGAGTTTGAATTACCTGATTATCTCTAATGGTGAAGAAGTTAGAATCAACTAAATTTGATATATCATTAATTTTTAATTGAAGGTTATCAAGGTATTCGTGTAGTCCAAATCCAATAATCTCCCCTACCTCGGCAAATTCCAATCTTGAGCGTAGCTCACCCATAGCTTTTTCGGATGAGTTCATATAGCCACTTCCCAAGTTACCTGAGATATTGTGGAGGCATTTTTCGGCTTCTTTAATACAGTAGTAAATAGATCTAGGAAAATATTTATTCAAAACCAGAAACTCCACCACACAGGCAGAATCAATATTCCCATATAATCTTCGGTACGTATTAAAAGCTGTTACAGATTTCAGTAACGCCATCCAATGAAGAAAATCCAGCGGAGTTCCAACTTGCTGGTCAGATGGCAATAAGATATGATATTTCACATCCAATATCCTAGAAGTCTTGTCCGCACGTTCTAAATACTGACCAAGTTGCCTGAAGTACCAGCCCTCTATTCTAGCTACACTGCTATCAGCAATACCATAGATCAATAGAATCTGGTTTTTCACCTTTTCAAAAAACGGTCTCGGATCTTCTTTCTTCCAAACTTTCTTTTCCAAACCATCCTGCATCATATAATAGAGTTCATTGACTTTCTCCCAAGTCTCCTTATTTAGATTTTCACGGATGATTCGTGCATTTTCCCTAGCATTTTTGATAGTACATAGCATAGAGTTCGGGTTTTCAGCATCAAATCCCAAAAAGAATAAAACCTGATTTCTCTCATAGCCTTTACATCTTGATTCGTAAAGCTTCAAGTCTCCCGTAGCGGCAATCAAAGGATGCCACTGCTCTTTAAGATCTACTGGTAAATCCTGCATCAAGTTAAAATTCACATCTATAAACCGGGCGTAATTCTCTGCACGCTCAAGATATCTTCCCAACCAATAAATACTATTCGCTACTCTACTTAGCATATTCTTTCTGTTTATTAATATAAAACCCAAGTATCCTTACTTCCTCCACCCTGGGAGCTGTTCACTACCAGTGAGCCTTTCTTTAGTGCCACTCGGGTCAATGCACCAGGAATTACTTCTATTTCCTTTCCATACAATATGTAAGGTCTCAAATCCACATGCCTGCCACTTATACCTTCATCAGTCAAAGTTGGGACGGTTGAGAGCGACAAAGTAGGCTGAGCTATGTAATTAGTTGGATTGTTTTTGACAAGCTCTCTGAATTTAGAATGCTCTTCTGGGGTGGCTTTCGGGCCAATAAGCATCCCATAACCTCCAGCCGCATTGGTTTCCTTCACTACCAACTCTTCAATGTGATCCAGTACATATTGTCTGTCCTTCTCTTCTCTACAGAGATAGGTCGGGACATTGTTCAAAATTGGTTCCTCGCCAAGGTAATACTTGATAATCTGTGGAACATAAGCATAGACTGCCTTATCATCAGCCACTCCAGTTCCTGGTGCATTTGCCAAGGCAATATTTCCGGCTTTGTAGGCTTCAAACAAGCCAGGCACGCCGAGCATGGAATCCGGATTGAATGTCTCCGGATCAAGGAAAGTATCATCAATCCTGCGATAAAGCACATCTATTTGCTGCAGTCCTTTAGTGGTCTGCATATAAACCTTTTTATTCTCAACGATCAAATCCACACCATTTACCAGTTCCACACCCATTTGCAAAGCAAGATAGGAATGCTCGTAATAAGCAGAATTGTAAATCCCTGGAGTCAGAACTCCTACCACTGGTTTTGGTTTATCCGAAAGATTCTGAAGCATGCGTAGCAGCTTCGTGGGATAATCGGATACCGGCATGACGCCATTTTGATTGAAAACATCAGGGTACACTCGCTTGATAATCTCTCGACTTTCCAGCATATAAGATACGCCAGAAGGACATCGGAGATTATCTTCCAAAATGTAGTATTCTCCATCTTTGCTTTTCACCAGATCAGTACCTGTAATATGGCACCAAATACCCTTTGGAGGTGTAAGGCCAATGCAAGGCGCTAGATAATCCTTACTTTTCAGGATAAGTTCTGAGGGAATAATTCCATCATTTAGGATCTTTCGCTCATTATAAATATCCTGAAGGAAAAGATTAAGTGCCTGAGTCCGTTGCTTTAATCCAGCTTCGAGTTTCTGCCATTCTGAATTGGGAATAATCCTGGGAATAATATCCAAATGCAGAATCTTCTCCAAGCCCTGATTGTCATGATAGACATTAAATGTCATACCCATTGATCGCTGCGTCTGGTTTGCAGAATGCTGAAGCTGGTTCATCTTTCTAGAGCTCGTCTTTTTCAGATGATGATAAAATTCATTGTAATGTTCTCTAATCTCTCCATGTTCAGAGATCATCTCGTCATAATGTTCTCCTGCGTTGTATCCTTCGGTCTTCATAAATTTATCTAACTAAAACAAGCCTCAAAAAGATAGATGAAAAAGTGTAATTGTCAAAAAAAATAATAGAATAGGTTCATATTTTTATCCAAATCTATATTTTGAGTGCACATAATCAAAAATACGATTCAATAATTACCAATTCTTCAATTTGATCAAGAATTATTTCACCCCTCTCTTCCCTCTTAAGGTAAGTATTTATTCTTGGGCTAGAAAAATTTATAAACAGAACAGTTGATTAAAAACCTCTATTTTCGACCCATGGTTAAGCGTCTATTAAAAATACAGGATCACTCACTAATAAAAAGAATTACGATTTGGAGACAAATCAAAGATGGGCTTTTCATCGCGATTGGTGTAGTGATGGCTAGTATTGGCCTTAAAGGATTTCTATTGCCAAATGGATTCTTTGATGGAGGCGCTATGGGCATGTCCCTGCTCTTGGAAATGCTCACTCCAGTCAATCTTTCTGTATTGATTATCCTAGTCAATTTGCCTTTCATCCTTTTGGGAGCTAAGCAGGTCTCTGTACCATTCGCCATCAAAAGTACAATTGCTATTTTCGGCTTGGCCCTTATGGTACACTTTATAACAGTCCCAGCAATTACTGCTGACAAATTGCTGATTGCTGTCTTTGGAGGATTCTTTCTTGGAAGTGGTATTGGGTTTGCAATTAGAGGAGGCGCTGTGATCGATGGTACTGAAGTCCTGGCGATTTCTGTCAGTAGGAAATCAAGCTTGACTGTAGGAGATTTCATCACTGTATTCAATGTGTGTTTGTTTATAGTAGCAGCGATTTTCGTGGATTTAGAAACAGCCATGTACTCCATGCTGACTTATTTTTCTGCTTCCAAAACAGTGGATTTTATCATCAATGGAGTCGAAGAATACCTTGGCGTAATGATCATGTCTTCGTATAATGAGGAAATCAAGCAAATGATTTCCTTTGATTTAGGGCGTGGTGTAACAGTCTTAAAATCCGATGGTGGCTATGGAGACAAAGCCAATCAGCTTCCAGACAGAAAAGTTCTATTTTGCGTAATCACCAGACTTGAAGTCACCAAAATGCTGGTAGAAATCGAAAAAATTGATTCAAAAGCCTTCGTGATCCAATACCCAATCAAGGATACTAAAGGCGGGATGATTAAGAAGAGACCGTTGCATTAGAATAATCAATGGACAATTATCAATTTGCAATATTCAAGGTGTGCTCTTACTTGATCTTTGAAACTTGAATTTGACCTTTGATGATTTATTGATTCATATTTTTCTTGGTATTGAAGATAATCTTCCCAAAAATTGCACAAAGCTCTTCAGGTTCCTTTAATAGCAATGCTCTATGAATAGCATTCCCGAATTCAGAATAAGTCAATATTTTCAATGTTGACCGGGATTCTTTTAACTCTTTTAGAACAATACCATTTTTGTGCACAAAATCTTTTTTACTCTCAGCACCTTGCGCTTCTCCATAATTAAGGCAGGCACCAGTAGAAGACCTGATCAATTGATTTCTCAAGTGATTTTCAGCAAAAGTATCTCCTAAAGAATTGCAAAACTTTATCGTCTCCCCTGCAAAACGCACCAGACGTTCTTCAAAATCATATTTCTTATCCATAAATCTCTTAAAAAAGCCCAATCGAATTTAATCCAATTGGGCTAACAGTTAAAAATCAACTCTCAATTTCCAAGTAGAGAGTTCCTTCACTTGATAATTGAACCTTGAATTTGAGTATTGAAAATTATGATATTGTCGATCCATTCGCAGTGCCTTCATGCGGTACCATCAGCTTGAGCTTTCCATCTTTGTCTTCAGCCATTAGGATCATGCCTTCAGAGTCTATGCCCATCATCTTACGCGGAGCAAGGTTGATCAACATCGTCACTTGCTTACCAATCAAAAACTCAGGCTCGAAGTGCTCAGCTACACCGCTAAGAACAGTTCTCTCACCTAAGCCTGTATCCACTTTCAGCTTCAGCAACTTCTTGGATTTCGGCATTTTCTCCGCATCCAAAATCGTCACCACGCGCATATCTAGCTTTGCAAAATCATCGTAAGTAATGATCTCTTTCATCACAGGAACGGGTGCATTTTCAGCTTCATTCATTTTCTTGGCATCAAATAGTTTTTGTACTTGTTTTTCTACAGTTTCATCTTCGATTTTATCGAAAAGTAACCCCATCTCTCCAAGTGAGGTACCAGCTTTCAATAGCTCTACCTCCCCAGCATCTGACCAGTCTATCTTATTCATCCCAAATAAATCCACCAGTTTCCTAGCAGTAAAAGGTAAAAAAGGCTCGGATACAATTGCAAGATTTGCTGCAATATTCAAGGCGACATTAAGGATGGTTCCCGTGCGGGTTTCATCAGTTTTGATGACTTTCCAAGGCTCCGTATCAGCTAGGTATTTATTTCCCAATCGAGCCAATTCCATCACTATACTAAGCGCCTCTCGGAATCTGTATCGCTCGATTGATGCGGCGATTTTCTCTGGAAATTCTGCCAAAGTATCCAATATCTCCTGATCATACCCAGTCAATTCACCTCGCTGAGGAATAATTCCCTGATAGTATTTATGAGTCAAAACCACCGCACGATTCACGAAATTCCCGTAGATCGCAACCAGCTCTGAGTTATTTCTTGTCTGGAAATCTTTCCAGGTAAAGTCATTGTCCTTAGTCTCAGGAGCATTAGCCGTCAGCACGTATCGAAGTACATCCTGCTTGCCAGGAAACTCTTCCAAATACTCATGAAGCCAAACTGCCCAGTTTCTTGAAGTAGAAATCTTGTCTCCTTCCAAGTTCAAAAACTCATTGGCAGGTACATTATCCGGAAGGATGAAATCACCATGAGTTTTCAGAATTGCCGGGAAAATGATACAGTGGAATACGATATTATCTTTGCCTATGAAATGAACCAACTTGGTGTCCTGATCTTTCCAGTAAGGTTCCCAATCTATACCTTTCTCGGCAGCCCATTCTTTAGTAGAAGAGATGTAGCCAATCGGCGCATCAAACCAAACATAAAGCACTTTACCCTCAGCATCCTGTAAAGGCACTTTTATTCCCCAATCCAAATCCCGAGTCATCGATCTAGCTTGCAGGCCCTCACCGGCTTCCAGCCAAGAGCGACATTGCCCTAGCACATTGTTTTTCCAATCCTCAGCATGATCCTCCAGAATCCATTTTTTCAGGAAATTCTGGTATTTCGCCAAATCCAAAAACCAATGCTTAGTCTCTTTCAAAACAGGAGTTCTTCCGCTCAGTTTTGACTTGGGATTGATGAGTTCTGTAGGGCTAAGAGAGCTTCCGCATTTCTCACATTGATCACCATAGGCATGCTCGTTGCCACATATAGGACAGGTTCCTTCTATATATCTATCCGCTAAAAATTGATTTGCTTCTTCATCATAATACTGCTCAGTACTTTGCTCTAGAAATTCACCTTTTTCATAGAGGTCCATGAAAAGGCCTTGGGCAGTCTCATGATGAATAGGCGCCGATGTACGGGAATAATGATCAAAGCTGATCCCAAATTCCTGAAAACTTCCTTTCATCATTTCATGGTATTGATCCACCACTTCCTGAGGAGTCTTTCCTTCCTTCTTTGCTTTGATGGTAATCGCTACCCCATGCTCATCGCTACCACAAATGTATGCTACATCCTTACCGTTGCTCCTCAAATAGCGAACATAAATATCTGAGGGAATGTAACATCCGGCCAGATGACCAATGTGAAGCGGCCCATTGGCATAGGGAAGGGCGGAAGTGACTGTATATCTTTTAAAATTTTTATGACTCATATGAGTGGAACTATTCGGGTTTTTGAAAGGTGATTTTCTACTGAAATGCGTTCAATATTGGCTGCAAAGATAGGAAAAACAGCTGAAGCAGGGGTTAGCCATTCGCAAATTCATTGCGTGCATCCTCTGTCAAAATTCCATTGTATATAATAGTGATCGCCTGATCGTAGATATCGGCGGGTGAAATCTTCATTCCCTTCTGTATGGGCTCTGGAAACTGCCTGGTGAATTTAGGATCCATAAGTGATTGTACCGCGGTGGCATAAAGCATGACCACCAAATTGATATTGACGGATGGCTTGACTAAACCCTCGCTTATACCCTGCTCTAGCAATTTCTTAAAACGTGTGTATGCAGATTCTTTGATGTACTGCTCCAGGTCTACCCAGATTTCGGGGGCATATTCCCTGAGGTCTTCAAAAAGTTCAGGATTGATCGGCCCCAGCAGGGAAGCCATTACGGTCAAAGTAGACTTCAATTTGAGGGGAAAAGAAATATACCGGTTCTCTAAGACAGCCTCAACTTTAGCTGTAAGCTTGGTTTTAGTCACTTCAAAAGAAGCCGCAAGCAATTCCAGTTTGCCTGGGTAATATTTGTAAAGTGTCTTTTTGCTCATGCCAAGGATTTGGGCAATATCATCCATGGTGGTATGACGGTAGCCTTTCTGTAGAAAAAGTTTGTATGCTGCATCCAAAATCTTGCTTTCAACACTCGCTTTTTTACTCATAGGAATTTAGGGAAATGGGGAAAACAAAGATTTAAAATAATGGGAGGATATACAATGAAAATAGTTCACGCAGCGGTGCGGTGGTGCAAAGTCGCAGTTTTGCTTACACATTAGAATCGATAGAATAAAAGAAAACTTTACAGCTTTCTCAGCGGAATCTTTGCTGCTTTGCGGTAAGTCCCTTTTTCGGCAATGAGATTATGTGATAGAATCTATGGAGACCTCAGAGAATTGATTATAATAAACTTTCATAAACTCTTACTGCATGTGAGAACATGTCCACTGAGGGTAAAAGTGCAAGAATACCAGACGAATTCTATAAACATTCGCTTACCGGATAGATTGGTTGTAGGAAATTGCTATTTTGGGACTAAGACTTTATTCAACAAATTAATACCCCCTATTTAAAGGTAAATGACAGTAACAGGTAAATTAAATAAGGTAAACTCAATTGTAATTCCTGTATTGATTATTTTTTTTCTTGGCGCAATGGCCTATTTCGTGGGCTTCCTTTCTTTCCTAGAAGTAGACAATGGGAAGGTGGATTCCATTTATAAAACACCAATCTACGGCAGCCTTATTCTAATTGTAGCAATTATCCCGACGGCCATATACTACATGAAAATGTTTAAAACCATTCATATAGACAGCAAAGGGATAAAGCTCAGCAACATATTCAAGACTGAATTCATCAAGTGGAGCGAAATTCAAAGGATAGAATTGATTGGTAAGAGTCAGGGTACAGCATCACCAAGTGACTCAGCAAACCTTATACTTCATAGCGGAAGGCATATTGACCTTATAGCTTCCTATTATGAGAACATGCCAACCATTAGAAAATCACTTGAACAAATAATTGAGTGTGTCCATTCCGGTAAACCGATCGAACTGAACCCAGAGATCGAAATGCCGAAAGTTGATCCTACTGGCTTTGTGAACCTCAGTGGAATGACGAAATACAGTGGCAATCATTTTCTATCCTTGAATGGACTAATGATTTATCTCTGGACTGCCTTCTCTATTTACTTATTGATGACCATCCACGTAAGCTCGTTCAATTCACTCCTAGGAATGATACTTGTGCTAATAGGTATGTTCGGGATCTTTTATGGCTTTTTAGGCTTTCAGCTTCATTATTTTTATGCAGACAGTAAATATCTGGTAATCAAGAACCATGTCTGGCCATGGAAAAAACATGTATACAGAATTGAAAACATCAAACAAGTTGTTATTGAAACGCCTTACAAAAGGTCAACTTCACTAAGAGTCATTACTAAAGACTACCACTCAAGGCTTTATCCAAGCGGAAGTTTAAGAGGTGGAACTTGGAAAGATTTAGTACAGGGGCTGGAAAACCTGAAGGTTAGCATTAGGACTGAAACTGCTTTTTGATTTTCAGTCACGAAGTAATCAACAGCACCACAATAATCACTTCGCCCCTTTCTTTGCGACCTCTGCGACTTTGCGGTAAGTATCTATTATTTTTACATACCCTAAATTTTTCTAAAAGACCATGAACCCACAGGAAGCCGAAAATCGAATTGCCCAACTACGCCAGGAAATCAACCACCACAACAACCTGTATTATCAGGAAAGCAATCCCGAAATCTCTGACTATGAGTTCGATCAATTGTTGGAGGAACTGATCCGATTGGAAACGGCATTTCCTGATTTGCTTGATCCTGACAGCCCAAGTCAGCGCGTGGGCGGGACGATCACCAAGGAATTCCAGACAGTGGAGCATGAGACCCGCATGCTTTCTTTGGGCAATACCTATTCTGTGGAAGAGCTTATCGCCTTTGATGAGCGTGTCGAAAAAGGTCTTGGGCATACGAATTACGAATATTTCTGTGAAATGAAATTCGATGGAGTGGCCATCAGTTTAGTTTATGAACACGGGAAATTGATTAGGGCTGTCACCCGTGGAGACGGAACCCGAGGAGATGATGTCACCGCCAATGTGCGAACGATCAGAAACATTCCTCTATACATCCAAGGCGATGAAGTCCCAGCCAGATTCGAAGTGCGTGGAGAGATCTTTTTGCCTTTGAAAGAATTCCTGAAAATCAATGCTGCGCGTGAAGAAGCTGGAGATGCTCTGCTAGCCAATCCAAGAAATGCAGCTTCCGGAACACTGAAGATGCAAGACTCTTCTGTCGTAGCCAAACGAAGATTGAATTGTTATTTCTACCAGTTGCTAGGGGATGAACTCAGTGTAAACACACATTCGGAGTCCATGTCACTGTTAGAAAAATGGGGCTTCAATGTCTCCCAAACCTATAGAAAAGTTGAAAATATCCAGGAAGTAATCCAATACATAGAAGACTGGAAAGAAAAGCGATTCTCGCTACCTGTAGATACCGATGGGATAGTTTTGAAAGTCAATAATTACGATCAGCGTGAGGAGCTGGGCTTTACCGCAAAAAATCCCCGCTGGGCTATTGCATACAAATACAAAGCAGAAAGCGCAGAGACGGAATTACTATCTGTGACTTATCAGGTTGGACGGACAGGTGCGATCACGCCTGTGGCTAACCTTTCTCCTGTGAGTTTGGCTGGTACGACCGTGAAGCGGGCTTCCCTACACAATGCCAACGAGATTGAGCGTCTGGATCTGTACGAAGGTGATTTTGTTTTTGTGGAAAAGGGCGGGGAAATCATCCCTAAAATAACAGCAGTAAATCCCGAAAGGAGAAGTTCAGATACCAAACCTATTGCCTATATCACGCACTGCCCGGAATGCGGATCAGTGCTTGAGCGAAAAGAAAGCGAAGCCAAACATTATTGCCCAAACGCAGAATCATGCCCACCTCAGGTATTGGGGAGAATTGAGCATTTTGTACATAAGCGAGCAATGGATATAGACTCCATGGGGACAGAGCGGATCAGAGCTCTAATCGATCAGGGATTTATATCCAATCCAGCCGATATTTATGAACTGGAAGCCAAAAAGGATGAACTTTTAGGATTAGAAATGTCTCAGGATCAGTACGAAACTGAAGGAGACGGTCTGCTTTATATCACCTTGGAAAAGGCACTTTTTGCATTAACTGAAGGGCTAACATTTAAGCAGGTTCATGATTTCCTAGCTGAAAACACTGAATTACCATTAGCACAAGTGCTCAAAGCTTTCCAGGATCAAATCAGAAAATGGAAGAAAAAAGTCCCTTCCAATACTGGGATGATCGATTACCTAATTTCGAACCTTAAAGATCACAACCTACCCAAACTTGAAGACTACGTACCTGTAGCGGTGGTATTGGATCTTTTTCTAAGCAGAAAAGTTGATTTCCAGCAGGTGCTTGAAGTCAGCAAAAAGGGAGGGACGGTGCATGGAATTCTTCTGAAACTTAATCTTGATCTCAACCAGGAATTAACTGACCGCATCAAAAAACTCAAAGTAAATACATTTCAAGACGGCGTGATTAAAAACATGATGGAAGGAATAGCAGCCTCAAAAAATCAGCCTTTCGAGAAAGTGCTTTTCGCTTTGGGAATTAGAAATATTGGAGAGAACACGGCTCAATTGCTAGCAAGACATTTTGGAACAATAGAAAAACTCGAAGCTGCCACTTCAGAACAATTACTGGATATTAATGGCGTAGGCGAAACACTAGTCTATAGCATTCATGACTTTTTTACGCAGCAAAAAAACCAAGAGATCATCACAAGACTGAAAGGTTTCGGATTGAAATTCGAGGTGGATGAAAGTGAATCAAAGCAGCTGGGCAATTCCTTAGAAGGCAAACGAATTTTGGCCAGCGGGAAATTGATGCATTTCAAGAGAGATGAGATCAAGGATGCTGTGATAGCACATGGTGGACAGTATATTTCTACAGTTTCCAAAAATCTTGACTTCATCATTGAGGGTGAAGACATGGGTCCAAGTAAAAAAGAGAAAGCCCAGAAACTGGGAGTTCCAATGATTTCTGAGGAAGAGTTTTTGAGGATGATTGGTGTTTAGGATTTACAGTCTTCAGTCTCAGTCTCAGTTAGTGGAATTTCCCAACTGAGACTGATCACTGTGACTGTTCACTGGATCTTACCTCATTTTTTTCCAAAACAGAATGTCAATTCCTCTCATCCCATTATCTTTAGCCTCCCAAACCTTATTACCATGCACCAACTTAAAGGAACCGGCGTAGCCCTTGTCACGCCATTTCACGATGATTACTCCATTGATTTCGAAGGACTAAAACGTCTTGTCAATCATGTGATCAATGGTGGAGTGGATTATTTGGTGGTTTTGGGTACGACTGGGGAGACGGTGACGCTTTCAACTTCTGAGAAAAAACAGGTACTAAACGCCTGTCTAGAATATAATGCAGGCCGAGTACCTGTAGTCTACGGAATAGGTGGTAATAATACCATGTCTGTGCTTAATGATATCGCAAATACAGATTTCACTGGAATTACAGCGATTCTTTCCGTCAGTCCATACTATAACAAACCTGCACAAGCAGGGATTATTGCACACTATAAAGCGATTGCCGATGCCTGTCCAGTGCCTGTGATTTTGTACAATATCCCAGGCAGAACTATGTCTAATATCACAGCGGAAACTACCCTAAGTCTTGCCGGGCATTCTAATATTATTGGAATGAAAGAGGCGAGTGGGAATCTGGAGCAATGCATGCAAATCGCTGCGAAAATGCCAAAAGACTTCTTGTTGGTCTCTGGTGATGATTTGATGACCAAAGCATTGTATAGTATCGGCGGATCAGGAATTATTTCTGTGATGGCAAATGCAATTCCTGCAACTTTCAAGTCCTTATGCCATGGCTCAGAAGAGGAAAGTCTGAATGCAGCCTTCTCACTTTTGCCATTGAATCACCTTATGTATGAAGAAAGCAATCCTGTAGGTATCAAAAATCTGCTTTGCCACATGGGAATCTGTGACGATCAAGTTAGACTCCCTATGCTTCGTGCAAGCCTAGGATTGAACCAAAAGATCAAGGCGGAATTCCAAAAACTGTAATAATGCAAAATGCCCGATCAATATCCGAACTCAACCGGCTGATCCAACAAGCCTTGGAGACGGAACTTGATCCGGTGATTTGGGTGATCGGTGAGATTGCAGATTTCCGACAGGCACCTCAGGGACATGCCTATTTTGAACTGGTAGAAAAGCAAGGGAATCAGGTTCAGGCAAAGATCAAGGCAAACCTCTGGTCTTTTGCCTATAGGTCTGTGGCAGCAAGATTTGAATCTGTCACTGGCTCCAGCATCAAAAACGGCATGAAAGTATTAGCCCAAGTGGCTGTAAACTTTCATCCTGTATATGGCCTAAGCATCAATGTGAAAGACATCGATCCTTCTTTTTCTTTGGGAGAAAGAGCTCGAATCCGGCAAGAAACCATCGATAGACTTACACAAGAAGGTTTATTACGTCTCAACGCCCGACACCTACTTCCAGCAGTCATCCAGAAAATCGCCATCATCAGCAGCCCTACAGCGGCAGGCTATGGTGATTTTATCAATCAAGTAGAAAATAACGCCTACGGATATCAGGTATATCACAAGCTATTTCCCTCGGTGATGCAGGGAAATGAGGCAGTTACTTCCCTAATCAAAAGTCTCGATCAGATCGAATCTATAAAAAATGAATTGGGAATAGAAGCGGTGGTGATGATACGGGGAGGAGGAGCCCAATTGGACTTAGATTGCTTTGATGACTATAGGCTTGCATCCAAAATCGCGAATTTCACCTTGCCTGTTCTCACAGGAATCGGCCATGAACGGGATGAAAGTATAGCTGATTTGGTAGCTCATACCCGATTGAAAACTCCAACAGCAGTGGCTGAATTCTTATTATCCGGGTTTAGAGAATTTGAGGAAAATCTGGGATTAGCAATGCTAAGGCTGGATCGGGCTACTCGCCAAAAACTCAGCGAAGAGCAAACCAAAATACACCAAATTGCACATCAGGTAAAAGCAATTGCAGAAAGCCGTCTGAAGCTGGAGGCTGAGAAATTGAATTCTTCGATTAGCCGAATTCGTATTTCGAGCAAAAACATCCTACAGATTCAGAAAAACAGCTTGGCTTCTTTGGAGAAAAATATGATTCGGGGATTGCATGGCTTTTTGCAAAATCAAAAACAGAACCTAGACTCTAAGGAATTACTTTTGTCTCAATTGAATCCTGAGGTGATTTTAGCCAGAGGCTATACTCGGACGGAACTCAATGGTAAGCCTATCAATGCAGCAAAAATCCAACTTGGAGATGAGTTGCTGACACACACTTCCAAGCAAAAAATCAGCAGTACAATTACACAAATTGAGGAAAAATGAGCGCAATAAAGTACAATGAAGCGATGAGCCGATTGGAAACAATTTTGGCAGAATTAGAAGAAGGAAAAAAAAGCGTGGATGAGCTTTCTGAATTGGTCAAGGAAGCTGCAGAGCTGGTAAAATCCTGCAGAAGTAAGCTAAAATCTACTGAGGAAGATATTATAAAGGCTTTTGAAGGAGCATGATTTTTTGCATTAGCTATACTAATTGTGGCATTTTTCTGTTTTAAATATAATTCCATGCAAAGCATTGGCATATTTGTTGCCAAAATTGCAAACAAGTCCTACCCTAAGGCCAATTTACCTAATTAGGATACGCAATTATGTCAAAAAAAATCAACTTCTCCATATTAGTTTTCCTCCTTTTTGCAAGCATGAATTTGTCTGCCCAAAGTTTTTATAAAGAAAAACAATCAAGAGACAATATATTCAGCATTGGTGTAGGTCCATCCTTCGCCTATATAGACAACGGAGGACAGTACAGATCAATAAATTTTAAAATAAAGCCATCTGTTTCTGCTTCATTGACCAAACGACTAACTGACAGATTAGAGCTAAGAGCTACTGGTGGAGTCCAGTGGATCTCCAATGGTGGAAACCCTAGCACTACTGTTACAAACATTTGGACTGCAAACAACTCCTCGTTTACTGCAAAAGGATCTGTTTACTATTTTGATGTGATGCCAAGCATGTACATCATCCCATTTGGAAATCACATGAACAGAAGCATATTTAATTTCTACGGTGGATTAGGTTTAGGCGTAATGCATGCAATTACTGAGCAGACCAAATCCTTCAGTAAGGATGAAATACCGAATAGTGAAAAAATCACCACAGGATATGTGCCAATCAGAGCAGGAGTAAGCTATACATTAGGTCCATTTTCTGATATCGCATTAGAAGGCACTATGCTTGCTACTTTCACTGATAACCTCGAAGGAAATGTGGGTTTCAATAAGTTTGGAGACCACCTGGTACAAGGTCAATTAGTCTATAGAAGATATTTTTTCTCCAAGTTTAAGGACTAAGTAATATTTGTGTTCGAATGAATGCAGATACTATGATTATTTCTGATCTGATTGCCTGAACCGTCCTAGAATGAGTTTACTCAATACGTAAACCATGAGCAGAATAAAAATAAGAACCGTCTGATCCAGAGAATCCCTAGTTGAAGTCAATAATTAATTAGTTACCTCCAAGAATTTTCGTGGGACAGAAATTAAAAGATTCTGATAGATACCGGGAATTCTGATAAGAAAATAATCCTGATTTCCCTTCTCAATAACTTCTCCTGTCATGTGCTGAAGTGGACCACCGATTACCTTTACTTTTTCACCTGGATCTATAGTCGATCCGTCAGACTCTACTCCTACTCCAGTTTCGATGACACGCTTGATAATATCCAGATCTTCTTCCCGAATAGTGGCATGTTGCCCTGAAAAGTGCACAAACTTTACTGCTCCAGGAACCTGCAGGCATTCCCAAAGTTGATTGCGGCGAGTTTTAACAAAAACATACCCATTAAACATAGCCCGTTTCACTTTTTTCTTTCGATCTGACCACTGACGAAGCTCCTCAATCATCGGTAAGTAAACTTCCAAACCTCTTTCGATCAAACGATCAGCCACTTTCTTTTCAGATCGTGAAGTTGTGTACATCACAAACCACTTTAATTCTTCCATTGTACTCGTATAATTTCGGGATGGCGAAATTACAAATTCCATGCTGTAAAGAGAAAAATAGTTCCTCTAAATACAAAAAACCTCCGAGACATTGTCCCGGAGGTTTTAACAAAAAAAACCACCAACCTTTATCCAATCAAGATTTCAGTTTGCTGATTCTCATATTGAGTTTATCTGCTAACAAATACATGACTGGTACGATGACTAACGTAAGGAAGGTCGCAAAGGTTAGCCCGAATATTACAGTCCAAGCCATTGGTCCCCAGAATGCAGCATTGTCTCCTCCAACATAAAACTGGGGATCAAAAGAACTTAGTAAAGTCCCAAAATTAATATTCATTCCTATAGCCAAAGGAATCAATCCAAGTACAGTAGTGATGGCAGTCAGCAATACTGGGCGTAATCTTGTCTTACCTGACTCCACAATACTTGCTATCAGCAGAGGGAAAGGCAAGTGGTCCTTTGGACCCATTCCTAGCTCATCTCTTTTTCTCTCACGAACTAAATTGGTATAATCAATCAACACTATCGCATTGTTTACCACTACGCCGGCAAGGGATATTATCCCTATACCTGTCATGATGATCACGAAATCCATATTGAAAATTACAAGCCCTAAGAATACGCCAATCGTACTCAAGACCACAGAAGCCATGATAATAAAGGGAGTCGTGACTGAGTTAAACTGCGCTACTATGATCAGGAAAATCAAGGAAACTGCGATACCCAATGCGCCCATTAAAAACTCCATAGATTTCTGCTGCTCTTCTTGCTCTCCTGTGTATTTTACAGAGATTCCATCTGGCACTTCATAGTTCTGAAGAGCTGCCTGTATCTGTGCATTTACTGCTGTTGCATTAAAACCATCTAGGACGTTGGAATATATAGTGATCGCTTTTTCAAGATCTTTTCTTTTCACAGAACCATAGGTAGAACCATATTTCACTTCAGCTACCGCTGAGATAGGAACTTCTCTTTTATCTCCAAACTTATCTCTAAAGCCAATTTTCTTATTGACTAGCGTGTTGATATCGTATCTGAAACCTTCCTTCAATCTCAACTGGATAGGATAATCATCCTCCCCCTCTTTGTATTTGGAAACTTCCATACCAAAAAGCGCCGTACGAAGATCTGTAGCAATTTCTGAGGTAGAAAGCCCAAACCTTCTTGCCTTATCACGGTCTATGTCTAAGATTACTTCAGGATTACCCAATGACAAATCAGACTTCAATTCCTCAACACCAGGAACATTTTGGTCATTTAAGTATTCTCGTGTTTGATTGACAAAAGTGATCAACTGATCGTAGTCTTCGCCTACAAACTCTAAGTTAATGGCCTTGCCCACAGGAGGTCCATTACTTTGCTTATCTACAGTAACCAGTACTCCTGGATATTTCACTGCCAATTCACGAATTGCCTCCATCGCTCCATTGGTGTTGACTCCCTGCCTATCGATATAATCCACAAATCCAATGGTGATCTTAGCTTTATGTGGAGTAGGCTGGTTACTCGGCCCTTCCATAGGGTCGCCTGTCCCTTCACCTACTTGCGAGATTACCGACTCCAATATACCCTTGTAATCATCAAGCGCGACCATAAGCTCATCTTCCATCCCATCCACAAATTCATTTGTCGCTTCTATGTCCGTTCCTATTGGGAATTCAATAAATACATTAATCAACTGTGGTTGGTTATCAGGGAAAAAGAGTACCTCCGGGGCTCTTACAGCCAGTAGCATTAGCGATAGCACAAGTAAAAGTACTGTACCACCAAGGAAACCATAGGGCTTTTTCCCATTTAGTGCGTATGTCAATGTTGACTCGTACATATTTTCCAATTTGACCAAAAAGACCGTTTGGAACCAGCGAATCGCTTTTCTCAATACAAATATGTTGAACACTGTCAGCACACAGGCGACCAGCATCAAGGAACCAAAAGCTGTCCATCCAACTAGGTAAAATAAAGTTGAGAAAATCAGCAATATACCCGCCACAATAATTGATTTTTGCTTTGGCTTATCTTTTCTCATATCCTCCACCTTCATGTAAAGTGCAGTCAAAACTGGATTGATAACCAGTGCTACAAAAAGAGAAGAAGAAAGTACGATGATCAATGTGATTGGGAGGAATTTCATAAACTCTCCAACCGTATCCTGCCAAAAAGCCAATGGTAGGAAGGCTGCCAACGTAGTCGCTGTAGATGTAATAATCGGCCAAGCCACTTCGCCAACCCCTTCTTTCGCAGCTTGTACGGCAGTTTTCCCTTCAGACATCAATCGGTAGATATTCTCTACCACCACGATACCGTTATCCACCAGCATACCAAGTGCAAGGATCAGGGAGAAAAGAACCATAAGGTTTAGTGTGATTCCGAAGGCATTAAGCACCAAGAATGATATAAACATCGATAGTGGAATCGCTATACCAACGAATAATGCATTTCTAAATCCTAAGAAAAACATTAAAACCAATACCACTAAGATTACCCCAAAGATGATAGAATTTTCTAAGTCACTCACTTGAAGTCTAGTTGCTTTAGACTGATCATTTGTAATGGTGATCTCTAAGTCCGGAGGAAAACGATTAGCCTTTGTTTTATCGATGATCTCCTTGATTTTATCCGCTGCATAAAGCAAATTCTCTCCACTCCGCTTCACCACATTGATCGTAACTACAGGCAGATTTTTACTTCTCGCGTAGCTAGTCCTCTCCTTATAAGTATCTTTTACCTCTGCTACATCTCTGAGATAAACTATTTTTTGATTATCCGTTTTGATGATGATATTCAAAATATTCATCGGATCAGTAAATTCACCATCGATTCGTAGTGTACGCTGGAAATCTCCTGAGCGAATATTACCCCCCGAAATAGTCACATTTTCTGTTTGAATGGCAGTCGCGATATCGCCAAAACTTACTCCAACGGCTTCCATTTTATATGGATCAGCATTGATTTGAATCTCTCTTTCTACTGTTCCGGCTAGGTCAGCCTTAGATATCTCAGGAAGTTTCTCGATTTCATCCTCTAGGTATTCACCAAACTTTTTAAGTTCCGCTTCAGAATAATTCCCAGAGATATTCACATTCATAATCGGGAAATCGGAAGTATTTACTTCCAACACATTAGGATCCTGATCCAAATCTGTAGGCAATTCACTTTTGGATTTGTCTACAGCATCCTTCACATCCTGAATCGCTTTAGAAATCTCCACTCCAGGATTAAACTCAATCACAATAGATGAAAAATCCTGAACTGAAGTTGAAGTGATGTCTTTCACATCATTAATAGACTTGAGTTCCTTTTCAATTGGTCTAGTGATCAAGTTCTCCATATCCACCGGTGAGTTACCAGGATAAGGGGTACCCACATACACTGTAGGGATGACAATCTCAGGAAAACTCTCCTTTGGCATATTGCGATAAGCACTTAAACCAAGGAAGGTTATTATCAGCGTAAGGATCACGACAGAGGTGGAATTATCCACACTCATGCTGGATAATCCGAACTCGCGCGTTTTTATAGTTTTTTTATTTTCCTCCATCTTATTACAACTGAGCTATGTTCACGTTGAAATTATCTCCCACTTCACGGAAGCCTTTGTCCACAAGTACTTCGTTCCCTTCCAACCCTTTTAAGATTTCCGTTTCACTATCAAACGTCTTACCTCTTTCCACATATTTTTTCTTTGCAATTCCATCCTGAACTACAAAAATGTAGTCTCCTCTGTTGTCGCTAAGAATTAAATGGCTCGGTACAGTTACTGCCTGATTGTTTTCATAATCCTGAATCTTCAGAACAGAAATCATATTAGGCTTCACCAAGGAAATTTTTGGAAGATATACTTCCACCTTAAATGTCCTGTTGTTAGGATTGATGATCGCTCCTACAGAAGACACCTTAGTTTGGATTTCCTGATCGATGGAAGGAAAGCTCACATCCACAGAATCTCCTTTTGCAAGCACTCCCACATAGGATTCTGAGATATCGGCTTCTATAAACAAATCGCTATCTCCTACAAACTGAAACATCGCTGCACCCGGCTGCACCAATTCTCCCAATCTCACTTGCACCGTTTCAATAGTTCCTGAGAAAGGAGCACGAATCACTCCTTTAGCGAGTTCCGTTTTTACAGAGGCTAGATTTCTCTCAAGGCCTTCTTTTCTGCTTTTGGCTTCCAAATACTGTACTTCGGTACCAATCTGCTGCTTCCAAAGTCTTTCTTGCTTTTCGAACATGGTATTGGCTAGCTCCATTGTATTCTCTAACTCCTCGATAGATCTCTGAATGGATTCTGTGTCAATTCTCGCCAACACTTGCCCTTTAGATACTCTCATGCCTTCTATTGCAGGCACTTCAAGGATTCTTCCGGAAGTTTCAGCGCTTATGCTTACATTTTTCTTGGAAAGCACCGATCCTGTCACTTCTACATAGTGTTCAAACCTCCCCTTCTTAGCCTGAGCCGTAGTGATCAGAATAGACTTACTGTTTTGCTTCGCAAATTCAGGGTCGAGCCTGATCAACTCAGCCTCCAACTCCCTTATTTGACTGTTGATTTCGCTTGACTCGGTTTTGAGTTTTTCCAATTCAGCTTTTTTAGCCTCCACTCCATCTTCTGTAGCACAGGAAATAGCGACAAAGGCAAGTGCGATTAGTGGTAAAAATTTATAGGTTGCTTTCATCTGTTTATAATTGATTTTTTGTGGTCATATGGAATCTCGCAGGATTTATATCCATCCCTCTGTGTGACGCTTTCGTCATGCTCGATTTCATGATTTGTTAAGTAGTCGTTATTAAATAGTTCCCTTGTCCCAGGATCAAAATGTTAAATTATTCGATGATTCCTTCCTTCAAAATCCCCAGTGCTTTTTCTAGGTCCACTTTGGAAATCAAACCATCATAAAGAGCCCCGAGGTAATTGATTTCTGATTCTATCAATGCTGCGTCAGCTTCTACTACTTCTAAGTTGGAGCCTACACCTTCATTGTATTTGATCTTCGAAATATCATATACTTCCTGAGCTAGTACCATACTTTCCCGCTGTACAGCTAGCACTTCCAGATCATTTGCCAAATTCTGCTTTGCCTGATAGATCTCCAATTGGATATTCTGACCTAGATAAAATTTCTGGTTCTCTAACTGCTGCAATTGAATTCTGTTTCGCTGAATTCTTGCACTTTTAGAAAGCCCGTCAAAAATCGGGATGTTAAGTGTGACACCAATCATGGAAGAGCTGAACCAGTTTACTGATTTAAATAAGGTACTAAATGAATCTCCGGCTCCTGACCTATTATAACTAGCACTTAAATCAAGTGTGGGCATATACTGAGAAGTATTGTATTTGAGATCCAGTTGGGTCAATTCTAGATTAGTCTCCAACTGATCCATTTCCACACGATGAATACCTTCCATAGCCTGCAGTGCCGCCAGTTCCTCTTCAGGGTTCAGCTCAGCTAGTGTTTCGGTAATTTCGATGTCGTAATTCTTTGGTAGTCCCAGTTGAATTTTCAACAGCTGCTTCGAAATATCATAGGCTGTAATGCTTCTCTTCAATTGTGAAAAGGTGTTATTACGCTGAACTTGGATTCTAGACACTTCTATTTTCTCAGAAAATCCCGCCTCATTCATGGCCTTGGTTTCTTCCAGAAGTGAATCAATTCTAGTCAAGTTTGCCTGAGAAAGCTTGATTCGCTCTGCATTTACCAAAACTCCGAAATAAGCCTTTTTGACGTTTTCTATTACATCATTTTCCACCTTGGTTTTGTCGTACTCAGTCAAGGCTTTGTATGTTTTGGCAGCTCTTAGACCTACAAAGAAGGAACCGTCAAAGATCATCTGGGTCATATTTACTCCTGCATTTGCCGAGTTTTTGACACCGAACCTAGCCGGAATCACATCGGAAGGATTGTTAGGATCACCGAATGGAGGCTCATTTGGTAAAAAAACAACCTGTACCAATGGATTATGAGTTATGCCTACAGTTCCGTTGATCTGAGGCAAGCCTGCTGCCGTTTCCTCTTTTATTGTAGTCTGAGAAACCATTACCTCCAGCTTGGCATTTTTGGCATCCACATTATTTTCCAGAGCGTACTCCAAGGTCTCCTTGAGGTTAAGTTGAAGAGTCTCCAAAGGTGGCGTTTCTTGTGCACTAGCCTCTAGCTTAAAAAAGCCCAAGACTATCAGGACTATTAAATAAATCTTCGATCTAAACATGATATTATTCTAAAAAGGATCTGTTCTCTTTTAATTGTTAGCATTTAGCGGTTAAAATACACTGCACTGATTAGGCTGAATTACGTTTTTGCATATAAGCTTGCCTGCCTTTTTCGGTAAATAAACCATGTAAAAAATGATCCAGCATCTCTAGGTGTAGAGTTAATAAACTGAAATCTCTTCTCTCATGATTAGACGGGTTCATAGCATTACTGATTTGATCAACCCGCATATTTGCCAATATCTTGGCATTAATTTCAGGACGAAAATAGCCAAGTGCTTTGCCTTTTTCTATAACATTGACGATATCTGTCACAATAATTTTTTCCTTAAATTCAATAAACATCTCCCAAACCTCCGGGAAGTACTTTTGGACCTCAAGCAAAGCCATGGGATTTAATTCAGCTAAGCGCTCTCGAACCATTTTGGAAGTGTATACCAAGTGCTCAATTACGCCGTCCTCCCCTTCCATAATTTTGTTGAGTCTATCTTGATCTTCCTTCATTGCCTTAGAAAATGCCTCTTTGACTAACTGCTTTTTATCTTTGAATTCTTGATAAATAGTCTTCTTAGAAACCCCTGCCAAACGTGCAATATCCTCCATGGTAATGGCCCTAACTCCAAACTTGCTAAACTGCTCACTGGCAATCCATAGAATCTTATCTCTCATTTACGCTAATCATAATAAATTTAGGGTTCAAAACTACGGAAACTTTAAGCAATTCAAAAGTTTCCGTCGTATCAAAAGCGAACATTATTTGGCCTTAACAATAAAATAACACAGAAAAGTGCTCGATTTTGAACAGTTGGCTGTCTTTTTAAAATTTAAACTTGGAGGATTATTAGTTGAAAGAAGTTAGAATCAAGACCTACACTGGTTCAAGTCCCATGACTTGGACCTATTTAAATGCAGTCTGATGACTGCCAATTAACCAAGATAAAAACTGATTAGTTATACCATTTTATAAGTAGCTAGTAGTATATAATAGTAGATAGAGCCAAGAAATTTAGAAACAAGAGCCGAGAATTTTAATCCTATTACTGGTTCTCATGACTTGGCCCCATACCAACGAAGTCTCCAGACTTCAATTAAGAATATTCTCGACACCGCAGTCTGAAGACTGCATTTAGCAAGGCACAAGCCTGCCTGACCGGTAGGCAGGTCTGAAGACTTGCGCCAACCTTATTAGTTGTAAGAAGCTAGAATCAAGTGTTAAGCACCGCTATAATGAAGTGGAAAACGACGTAGTGACTGATTTTGAAGCAATTACTGGTCGCAATAGAATTGCTCAGTGATCGCAGGCTGCTCTAGTTCAAGTCTTCAGACTTGGACTTAACTTGCTGCAGTCTCCCGACTGCATTTAACCCAGAAGAAAAAATTAGTATACTATTCGATTAGAAGCACATCAATCATCTTTTCTGGTAATCCTGCATAGTTTGAAGCACTGCTATAAATATAATCCTCTGCTGAATAAACCAATCCGGCGACTACTGGATTCTGGTGTATGTAATTAAGGCATCTGCTGATCTTTTCATTTGTATTTAGCTCAATAGGATGATTATGTTGCTGCCATACTTGAAAAATCGTGTTGTTTGAGTTCTTAGCTCCAGCTTTCCTAAAGTGATTAAGCAAAAACTCTTTTCTGCTTTCATCTTGGCTTGTCTGGATAGTTTTAAGTATTTCGGTCGAAGTAAATTTTTTGAAATCCCGGATAATTGCCTCAATGTTCGGTTCGCTATTTCTGCCAATGATCAAATGAATATGGCTTGACATGATGCAAAAGGCGCATAAGTCCAATCCTCTATTGCTTTGGCAGTATTTTAAAGAATCTATCAGGATATCTCTGTAGTGTTTTCGGGTGAATAGATCGATCCATTCTACAATTGTGAAAGTCACGAAGTATAGTCTCTCCTCATCTCTGATTTTGTATTTTCTACTCATTTAAAAAGTCATTAGGTCACTAATAGTAAGTTACTTAAAAGTGAAATGATTTTTCATGGATTAGTTAAAAATTAGGCAGTCTGGTTCAAGTCTGGTTCTTCAGACCTGCCTGACCGGTAGGCAGGCTTGGACCTACGATAATGAAGTCTCCTGACTTCTGGTTCATTTTCATCATATAGCAGTCTGAAGACTGCATTGAAAAGGGCACAAGTCTGAAGACTTGCGCCAATCCTTAGTCTAACCAAAGTATTACTTAGTCTGGTTCAAGTCTTCATACTTGGACCACAATAATGAAGTCTCTTGACTTCTATTGCAATTTCACAACATAGCAGTCTGAAGACTGCATTTAGAAAGGCACAAGTCATGAGACTTGCGCCAACCCCAGAGCAGGCTCTTCCCACTGTGTAGTGCCGAATATTGAATACCGAAATCTAAACGCTAATTTTTCAAACTCCCCCCCAAATGCTTATCTTTGCATCTTACCAGCCAAAGGACATGATTTTCTTCTTTGAATCCCCTCTCAAAACCGTTTACGCTGTACAATCCCCACAACCTTTCGCTCCAGAAGACATCCAAAAGCTGACCTGGCTTTTTGGCGGAGCTACAGCTATCAGCAGCCCATCACTTACCGGAACATACTCAGGCCCCCGCAAGGAAATGATTACCCCATGGTCAACCAACGCGGTGGAAATCACTGCAAACATGGGCGTTCCGGGGATCATCCGGATTGAGGAGTTTTTCCCTCTAAATGATGGAGACAGCATAGACCCTATGCTTCAGCATAAGTTTGATGGATTGGATCAGGATATTTTTGATATACACCTACAGCCGGAAGCAATCGTAGCGGTCAGCGATATCGCTGCATATAATAAGGAGAACGGATTGGCACTTAGCCAAGAAGAAGTCGATTACCTGGATAATGTCTCAAAGCAATTAGAGCGGCCATTGACGGATTCTGAGGTTTTTGGATTTTCCCAAGTGAACTCAGAGCACTGCCGTCACAAGATTTTCAACGGTACGTTTATTATCGACGGTGTAGAAAAGCCTCAGACGCTTTTTCAACTTATCAAAGAAACTTCCAAGTTACACCCTAACCGTATCGCTTCAGCTTACAAGGATAATGTAGCTTTTGTTGGCGGACCAAAAGCCCAACAATTCGCACCTAAAACCCAGCATCAAGCCGACTTCTTCGAAACCCGTGAGATCGATACGGTTATTTCTCTAAAAGCTGAAACCCACAACTTCCCAACTACCGTGGAGCCTTTCAACGGCGCTGCCACAGGAGCGGGAGGAGAAATCAGAGACCGTCTTGCTGGCGGCACGGCATCCATTCCTCTTGCAGGAACGGCTGTTTACATGACTTCTTACCCTAGATCTGAGAAAGGAAGAAGCTGGGAAAGCAAGCTCAATGAACGTCCTTGGCTGTACCAAACACCTATGGACATTCTGATCAAAGCTTCCAACGGAGCTTCTGACTTTGGAAATAAATTTGGTCAACCGTTGATCTCCGGATCACTTTTGACATTCGAGCATGAGGAAGACGGCAAGCATCACGGATTTGATAAAGTAATTATGTTGGCAGGTGGTGTGGGATTCACCAATGCCAAATACACAAAGAAAAACGAACCAAAAGCCGGTGATCAGATCGTGATCATGGGCGGTGACAACTATAGAATCGGTATGGGCGGTTCGGCGGTTTCTTCATTGAATACAGGAGAACTCTCCAATGCCATCGAACTGAATGCCATCCAGCGCTCCAACCCTGAGATGCAAAAGCGGGTTTCCAATGTGATACGCGCAATGGCCGAGAACGAAAACAATCCAATTATTTCCATCCATGATCATGGAGCCGGCGGACATTTAAACTGCCTATCTGAATTGGTAGAAAATACCGGAGGCACGATTCACATTGACAAATTGCCGGTGGGAGACCCTACCCTTTCCGCCAAGGAAATCATCGGAAACGAATCTCAGGAGCGAATGGGCTTGGTGATTGGCAAAGAGAACGTGGACACCTTACATCAAATCTCCGACCGTGAGCGCGCGCCATTCTATGTGGTAGGTGAGACGACCGGAGATATGCATTTCAAATTTGAAAATGGGAAAACCGGTGAAAAACCTGTGGACTGGAACTTGAGCTACATGTTCGGTTCTTCGCCAAAGACCATTTTAGAAGACAAAACCACCAACGCATCCTTTGCGGAAGCAACCTATGAAGCAGATCTGATACAGGCTTACATCCGCGACGTACTGCAACTGGAGGCTGTGGCTTGTAAAGACTGGTTGACCAATAAGGTCGATAGATCGGTGACTGGTCGTGTGGCAACACAGCAGACTGTCGGCGAAATCCAACTTCCGCTAAATGACGTGGCCGTGATGGCTTTGGACTTCACCGGAAACAAAGGCATCGCAACGTCCATCGGACATGCGCCTGTGGCAGCTTTAGCAGATCCTGAGGCAGGAAGCCGATTGGCTATAGCAGAGGCGATGACCAACTTGATTTTCGCCCATATTCAGGACGGCTTGCAGGGTATTTCCCTTTCTGCCAACTGGATGTGGCCTGCCAAAAACGAAGGTGAAAACGACAGATTATATAGAGCCGTCGAAGCTGTTTCTGAGTTTGCCATTGATTTGGGAGTGAATATTCCTACAGGAAAAGACTCCCTTTCCATGACTCAGAAGTACCCTGACGGCAAAACGGTGTACTCCCCTGGAACGGTAATTATCTCCACCGTGGGAGAATGCTCAGATGTCAAGAAAACCGTGAAAACTGCCCTGAAACCAATCATGGGAAGTAGAATTCTATACATAGACTTTTCGAAAGACGACTTCAAACTGGCTGGCTCCAGCTTCTATCAGGCGCTGAATAAAGTAGGAACAGAAACGCCGGACATTAAAAACCCACTATATTTTGCACAGGCATTTACAGCTATTCAGGATCTAATCGATCAAACCTGGATTCTTGCAGGGCATGATATCTCTTCAGGTGGATTGGTCACAGCACTTTTGGAAATGTGTTTCCCTGTGCAGAATATTGGTTTGAAAGTGAAGTTAGATCGCTTGCATGAGCCGGATATGGTGAAAGCATTATTTGCCGAAAATCCGGGAATCCTGATTCAGGTGGATGATGAGCATGCGGTAGAAGCTTTATTGGTAGAAGCAGATGTAGATTATGTGGAACTGGCGAAAGTCACTGATTCCGGAAATATTGAATTTGCAGGAAAAGACCTCACGCTAGACATCGCTGAGCTTCGTGATGTTTGGTTCAGATCTTCTTACTTGTTGGACAAAAGACAGAGTGGAGAGCAACTAGCCAAAGACCGTTTTGATAACTATAAAAATCAACCCTTGGCTTTTGAATTTGCAGAAGGCTGGAAAGGTGACTTTGCGGCAGCAGGTCTGGATCCTTTCAGAAGCAATAAATCTAAAGCGAAAGCAGCGATCATCCGTGAGAAAGGTGTAAATGGCGACCGGGAAATGGCTTACTCGCTTTGGTTGGCTGGCTTCGAAGTGAAGGACATTCACATGACCGATCTGATTGCAGGACGTGAAAATCTGGAAGATGTGCAGATGATCGTATTCGTAGGTGGATTCTCCAACTCCGATGTGCTAGGTTCGGCTAAGGGCTGGGCAGGTGCCTTCCTCTACAATCCTAAGGCTAAGCAAGCACTGGACAACTTCTACGCAAGACCCGACACCTTGAGCTTGGGTGTATGTAACGGTTGCCAACTTATGGTGGAATTGGGCTTGGTCACTCCAGATCATGCAGATAAGCCAAAGATGCTACACAATGCATCCCATAAGTTTGAATCCACTTTCGTGAATGTGACCATTCCACAAAATGAGTCTGTGATGTTAGGTTCGCTAAGCGGTCAGAGACTAGGCGTATGGGTAGCGCATGGAGAAGGGAAATTCCACCTTCCTCAGGCAGAAAGCGATTACAACTTCACAATGAAATTCAGCTACGAAGCTTACCCAGGCAACCCTAACGGCTCCGATCATGCTACCGCAGGTATCGCTTCCGCAGATGGTCGTCATTTGGCGATCATGCCACATATCGAGCGAAGCCTGAAGCCTTGGAATTGGGCGCACTATCCAGCTGATAGAAATGATGACTTCACTCCTTGGATGGAGGCGTTTGTGAATGCGAGGAAATGGGTTGATTCTCATTCCTAATATTGCAACTTCATTATTCGACACTTGCCTGCCGTAGGCAGGTTCAGAGTTCAACATTCGGAATTAAAACTTACGAATTACGATTTTGGATTTACGGGATTTAACTGAACTTCAATCGTTATTTATAATTCTTAGATTTCAGATCTGGAATTTCAGACCTCAATCACACAAAATCCCTTGGAGCAATCTGAGGGATTTTTTATGAGTCAACCCCCAACAGGCAAATAGACGCGCAAAAGACGAATAAACAAGTAGTCAATTATGAAATATGAAAAAACAATAACTGGAATTGGCAAACTCTATTCGCCACTATCCATCGAATGCCAGCAAGATCTTATTGTCAACTCAAAAATCAGCACATTTAAAAGAGGGGAGATTGTCGTTCGTGAAGGCCAATTTTCGGAAAAAGCGTATTTAATTGTACAAGGTTGTGCAAGGGCATATTATTTGAAAGACGGAAAAGATATTTCTGATTGGTTTGCTTTTGAAAATCAGTTTATGGCCTCAATTGTCAGCTTTTTTAGTGAGAAACCTAGTCCTCATTATATTGAGTTTGTGGAAGATTCAATTGTTTTGGAGTTTTCAAGAGACACATTTGACAGCCTTTCCCACAAGTATCATGATTTTGAACGCTTCATCAGCAAAGTGGTGACTGAAACCATGTTAGGCCTGTGTGAAAGACTATACACAATTCAATTCAATAAAGCAGATGAAAGGTATAAGCACTTGATAAGTATCCATCCTGATATCACAAACAGAATTCCACTTACCCATATTGCCTCCTATCTAGGGATAACACTTGAGACTTTGAGTAGAATAAGAAATCCTAAAAACCGGACTTGATCTATATCAAATGATAACTCTTCCATTAGAATGATCTTTGTCAAAAGACTCAAAAAATGGAAGAAAACAACAAACAACCCAGATCAATTTGGGGGAAATGGTGGGAACCAATCAGAAAATGGTTTTATCCAGGCTGGCTACTATATGAAACGTCAGTTCGTTTTTATGATTACACACAATCAGTTCATCATTATTTTATAAGGCAGCAAGATTCCATCACATTTTATATTGGGAAATTTGGCACTCAAACTTTAGCTATTTTATGCAGTGTAGCCACCTTCGCTGTTTGTACAGCCTTTTTAACAATACCTGCTTGTTTTGTTCTCTATAAATTCTTCAAAACAGAAAATTTGACAGGGACTCCATTTGAAGAAAAATTGAAAACTATATTTTAAAGAATATGAAATCGAGCATGACTAAAAAGTCACACACTGGGATGATTATAATGCATGCGAGATTCCATCCCGATTTTCGGGACAGGTAATGACCATTAAAAACAAATTATAAACAGATGAAAAAAATATTGATTATAAACGGTCACCCCGATAAGGAAAGTTTCAACTTTGCTCTATCGGAAGCCTATAAGAAAGGTGCGGGACAATTGGATACTGAAATCAAGGAAATTAATATCAGAGAATTGGATTTCAACCCGAACCTTCAATTTGGATATAGAAAGCGAACTGAACTGGAACCCGATTTATTGGAAGCGCAAGACAAATTAAAATGGGCTGACCACCTTGTTTGGATATATCCGGTTTGGTGGGGTTCTGTGCCTGCCATGATGAAAGGTTTTTTAGACAGAGTCTTACTCCCGGGATTTGCGTTTAACAAAAGAGAAGATTCCTTGTGGTGGGACAAGTGTTTTACCGGAAAAACGGCAAGAATAATTTGCACATTGGATCAACCCACATGGTATTACAGATGGGTTTATGGAAGCCCAAGCCATAATGCCATGAAAAAGGTAACAATGAATTATATAGGAGTAAATAAAGTGCGGATTACAGCTATCGGCCCCATAAGGCTCTCTAAAGAAGAATTTAGAGCAAAATGGCTGAAAAAAGTCGAAACTCTGGGTCAAATAACGAAGTAATACCTGCTCCATTGAGCGAAGAATAAGCGTGAAGTTAGGCGGAGTTCCGTACAGCAATCGGAAGTAACTACGCCTTTCTTTCAAAACGAATTTGTAATTCGCTCAAAAAAGTACGGTCAGAATCCCAGTTATTAAACCAATTACAAATTGGTTAGAATATTAGGGTGTATTTGCAAACTCACCCAGCGTCCCGATGACCTTCTGAGCAAAAAGAAGTAGTCTACCTTAGGCGTAGTCTACACCCCCTCTGAGTGTGTTATTGAAGAAATCCTCGAACTTTGAGTCTTAGACCAATCCAATACACCACTATGCTAATTATACCTGAAGAGAAAATCAGTGGATACCTAGATTACACAGAACTGATTGAAGCGCTTCGTCAAATTTTCCAGTCTGATTATACCATGCCATTAAGGCACCATCATTTTTATAAAACACCGAAGGGAGATGACAACACCCTGATTCTCATGCCAGTTTGGAACAGCGAATACATGGGCATGAAGCAGGTCACTGTAGCACCGGCAAATGCCAAGGATAATATGCCTTCTATTTTTGCTCAGTATATTCTTAGTGATTCCAAAACGGGACGACCCTTGGCTTTGATGAATGCCACTGAGCTAACCGCCCGGAGAACGGCTTGCACTTCCGCACTTGCCGCTTCTTACCTATGCAGAGAAGATGCAGAAAATCTGCTGATCGTAGGTGGTGGGAAAGTGGCTCAACATCTAGTTCAGACTCATTTGGCTGTAAGAAAATTTAAGAAGGTTAGTGTATGGATGCGTAATACTGCCAAAATGGAAGAATTCGTAGCCAGTTTGAACACTCAGGGAATTCATACGGAAGCGGTAACTAACTTAGAAGAATCAGCTCGTAAGGCAGACCTCATCGCTTGTGCCACGCTTTCCAAAACTCCAATTATTAAAGGAGAGTGGATCAAACCCGGAACACACTTAGATATGATCGGTTCTCATAAACCAGACACTCGTGAAACCGACGATGACGCAATTCGTAAGAGCTCAATCTTTGTTGATTCACGTATGGGTGCACTTCATGAAACTGGTGAACTTGCACTGCCTATCGCTGACGGGATCATCAACGAAAGAGATGTCAAAGCTGACATAGTTGAACTGATCAAAGGCATTCACCCCGGAAGAACCTCGGATGAAGAGATAACTCTTTTCAAGTCTGCCGGCTTAGCCATCGAAGACCTTGCAGCCGCTCTACTTGTTTATAAAAGCTATAATCCCACTGTCTAAGAGCAGGGCTGTTCATCCCCACTCAGTGTAGCCAGATAGCTGGTGGGAGACTGGGTTGAGGGATATTCCTCTTAAACTTCGAAATTCATCATTTGAAACTTGCCTATCTACCACAGGTTCGACACTAGTCCGCCGTGGCGGAATTAAAACTTACGAATTACGATGTTGGATTTACGGGATTGAACTGAACTTCAATCGTTATTTATAATTCTTAGATTTCAGATCTGAAATTTCAGACCTCAATCACACAAAATCCCTTAGAGCAATCTGAGGGATTTTTTATGAGCCTGCTTTTGAGTATTTTAAAGAAACTTTTCAATTAGGCTGATGAAGACGATTTTTACCTGAATGGAAAATGGAACAGACCGGCTGTATATTTAGGAGCTTCTGGGACATAACTCAAGTAAAAACACTGACACTTGTACGTCAAAAAGCCCTTCAAAAGATTAAGAGTCAATTTGATGATCTATAATAACAAACCCAGAGAAAACAGCAATTTATGGCTACTATCGAAGCAGACTAAGGAACTAAAAGCCAAAAATTGGCTAAAACAAATAAGTTAGCGGAAACCACAAAAACCCAACATTATGGAAAAAATCAGAAATGAAATTTCAATGTTAATGGCTGATTTAGATACAAATATTTTAAAATATGATAAACTCGCCTCAGCAAAATATACTACTTGGAAAGCGCTACAACTGATAACTATTGTGACTGGATTTACAACATCAATTGTTGTGATAATTTCTTTAGTCACAAAATGGACAGATATTGCCAAAATAATTTGTGTCTTTTTACCATTTTTAGGATCATTTGCTGCGTCTTTAATTAGTTATTTAAAACCTCTAGAATTATATATTCAAAAAGTAAACGCTAAAATTGAATTTAAAAATTTACTAGTATCCAGCAAAATTCAGTTTGCAAAATGTAGTTCATTAGATGATTATCAAAATTTGCTGGAACTTATAATCCAGAAAATAGGTGAAATTGAAAATCTTCAGGATAAAAAATTCTAAAGCTTCCGCTAACAACTTGGTATTTGTGGAGCTTGCAAAGCCATGGATGAAACCGCTGTCACTGCCTGCCCCGATTCTTTCGGGGGAGCCGAGTTCTCAGGGGAGATTTCTAAAGGCTAATATCAGAAAGCTGAAAATTAACTAAATCCCTTGGAGAAATCTGAGGGATTTTTTTTTGTTCAGGATTAAGTTATATCTTGACTTAGCATTTTTCGCAAGATGAAGTCAGCAAATTTCAAAAATAGCGTGGTTTTAGCCCTGGGGAAACAGATGATTTCGGCTACAATGTGGTCAAAGACCCAGTATCTGTGCACGACCTAAGGCCACCATGCTGCACCTCTTCGGAATCGACCACGAGCGGCTCACCTTTAAGCATCTGGATAGAAGATACCAACTGACGGATGTGGAAGGAGAAATGATAAAGTGGATTTTAGGCTGTTTGGAAAGGAATTTTAGAAATATACCCTGTACTGGGTATTGTGAAGAAAGGGTTTAGTTGGGATATTTTAACAAAATATGATTACAAAAAATCAGCGTCAGGAATATCATTAATATCCTTTAAAGAATCCCTCTTTAAGCAACATAAGAAAAATGGCCAGAAGACCACTAAGTATCCCTGAAGAGGTTAAAGTGAAAATAAGAGAACATATATCAGAGAGTTATAAAAATGCTCTAGATGGATATTATTCAGCTAATGAAGAGGAAGATGCCTTGACAGGTGATTTAGGAGCTACATTAAGAGTTAAAAATCAAAAAGTAATTGTTAAAAGTGAAAAACAATCTGGAACATGGACTTGGTCAATTAACTACCACAAGTTTAGAGGACGTGGGCCTGGAGCCACTGAAAGCCTTTTAGGTGCGGATGGAATTTTTGAATTATCTTTAAAAGAAGGTAATTACATTCAAAAAAAGAATTTACTCTTTCAATCAAAAATGAATTGGAAAGACGATCCGAACTTAATTCAACAAACATTAAAATTAACAACATGGAGGGAGGCCGCCTTTGTATTAAATTTTACACCAGATGTTTTCGAAGCCATAGATCTTGATACCGTTATTTCATCTAGAGGAAAGAGACTTGAGTTGACAAAAACAAAAAAACTAGATGAGTTTTTGGGCCATGATTTCTTGAACTGCCATGTTGGAGATATGGATTTGAAATATGACGGAAAAGCAAGAAAATTAATTTGGCGAACAAATAAAGGTGAAACAGTTGCTACAAAATTTTCAATACCTCATCGAATAGCGGTAGAAGTGAAAGCTCCAACTAGAACTCATGGAAATGACATGAACTATGACAGAGAAATACCACACGATGAAATTTACAAAAATAGAATGGAAGCATCTAAAGAAGACATACTATCTCTTGAATATAATGCTACACTTAAAGAACTGAAAAAAGCAAGGATCGGAAAAGCATTAATTTACCATAGTGATAAATTTACTTTTAAAGATGATTTATTAAATGAAATAATGAAAACGAGAATGCACGAGGTAAATCAGGCTCATGATTCACTCAAACAAAAATTTAAAAAGTAGCTGCTTTATTTAAATTCATTCTGAAAAATCAACTCTTACTATTAAATAATAATTTAATTAATCAGACATAAAACAAGTTACAGCCTTTATTAAATGATATTTATAATTAAATGTTAATAGAAATTACTAGCATAAAAGAATACTCATTCAATAAACCCACATACCCTTCAATATAAATTTAAATGGCAACTAAACTAGACACAAGTACAATAATAATCAAAAAAATTATTGTACACAGTATTCCTAGGCACAAAAAAGGTGATCTTACAATTGAACCTCAATATAGCGAACAAGAAAGCTCCCTGCCAGATGGTTTACGCGTGTTTTTCAAGGATAAAATAATCAATTCATTGCAGAGCAATAAAGAATTAAGAGTTTGCTACAATACTGATGACGTTTCTCCTGTATCAACTTATATAAATAAAATCCTAAATTCAAACGGAAAAGATTTTATAGAACAATCAAAATTAATAACAAAATATCTTTTTGAAATACAAGATGGACAAAACGCCTCAGGGATATTAGTAGTTATATATGGAAAGATAAATGATAAGAACACTTGCATTATCATCAAATTAGAAAGGGATGAAGGTGCCCAATTAGAACTTAATCCAAAGACGAAATCTTTTAACATTAAAGATGTAAAAGACTTAATGCTAACTAGAAGAACTAAAATATATAAAGTAGGCTTATTCGTAAACAAATCTGAGTTTAAGATAAAATTTGATGGTAGTACAGCAGACTTACAAATTGACCCAAAATCAAAGAAAGAAGTAACCACTTGGTTTATAGAAAAATTTCTTGGTTGTGTCCCACTTTTAGACCCAAGGACAACAACTAAAAAATTCTACGATCTCACAACAACCTTTATACAAACTATAGATGAGCCAATTAAAAAAGCAAAGTATACTCAAGACTTAAATTCATACCTTCAGAAAAATTCATCTAGAATAAGTGCGAATGAATTTGCAGATGATTATATGGAAACAAATGAAAAAGATAATTATAATCAATATTTGAAAGAAAAGAATTTCAGAATGTCAGAGTTCCCAAAAGACAATTCCTTTATTGAAAGGAAAATCAAAACCATAACAATGCTACTTACAAATGACATAGCAGTAATTGGAAAAAAAGGGACCTTTGAGAACAATGTGAAATTAGAAAAACAAAATGATGGAAATACCAAAATAGAAATAATCTCTAAAGTGAAAAGCATTAAATAATGAGTGAGCTTAAAGAAATTATTGAATTATGGAATAAAGAGCAACCATTATACGAAAATTTAGGTAAAAAAGTTTGCGAATTTATAAAACAAAAAATTACTGACTACGAACTTTTGCCTGAAATTCAATACAGAACAAAAGAACTTTTAAGCTTAATTAAAAAGATTAAGAAAAAACAAAATGAAAAAGAATATACATATCATCATTTAAAAGATAAATTAGGAATACGAATAATCTGTACCTTTCAAGAAGACATGATCATCATTGACAAACTTATAAGAGATACATTTAAAATTATTAGTATTGAGTACAAGCAAGAAAATTTGGATTTTAATAAATTAGATTATGTATCAAATCACTATGACGTTAAAATCAAACAAAACATCAAAGAGTTTAAAAATTATAAAGAACAAAGAGATTTCTTATTTGAGATTCAAGTAAGAACATTAAATCAGCATGCATGGTCTAATACTTCACATTCACTTTCTTATAAGCAAGAAAAAGAATTGCCACAAAAACTAAAACGCAAGGTTTATAGATTGCTAACTTTATACGAGTTAGCTGATGATGAATTTTCGAGTGTAAATAAAGCTCTAAAAGATTATAGAGATAATCAATCGTATACATTATTGAGAAAACTTGAAGGGAAATTCTACAAATACGCCAAAATTGATTTTGATAGAGAAATATCTTTGAGTACACTTGATATATTATTAGGATACTTAGAAGAAAAAATGATTGAAAAGGTAATAAATGAGATTGACACATTTATAATAATTAATGAGAAGAAAATTGGAAGAATATATAACGATAATAGAGGTCGATTTTATGAGATACTATATTTATCTCAACCTGAAATATTTGTTATTTGGTATTTAATTCAACACAATCCATATACGATTAAAGATAATTGGGGAAATAATTTTGAATATGAGGATCTTGAGCAAATTCATACACTTTGGGGAAGCGAAATTTAATTTTGAAATATGTTAGATTTTATTAATTGTAATATTAAAAATGTAATTGCCCATCAAGTTGGTAATCAAACAAATGATGAAGATCTAATCCTTTCTGAATCCTTATTGGACATTGACGATTTACGACTAAGAGAACTTCTTATTAAATTCTTTCTATACCCATTCAAAAACACAGAAGAATATTACCGCTTTAACTTTTCAGATGGAGATTTAACACTAAACCCACTATACCAATATTCAAACAGTATCTTTTCAAACATTGATAGCTTTAAAGATAAAAGCGATAGTATTGCACTACTATTATATGAAATAGCCATTCATCCCAATATAAAATCAGGTGACTTGTTCGTGACTACCTTTGAGAATATAAAAATTGAAGATAAATCAGTAAATGCTTTAGGGATTTTTAAATCTGAGAAAAGGCATGAGTTCCTGAAATTAAATAAAAAGACTAAGGGATTTTCTTTGAAATATGATGATGGAATAAACATAGATGACCTTGATAAGGGTTGTTTAATATTTAACACTGAGAAGGAAAATGGCAATATTTTGTGTATCGTAGATAAATCAAATAAATCCAGTGAAGCACATTATTGGAAAGATTTATTTTTAAAAGCATCTCCTATTCGAACTAATTATCATGAGACAAATCAATTTCTAGGAATTACAAAACATTTTGTATCAAAACAATTAGTTAACAATTCAGAAATTTCAAAATCAGAGCAAATTGACTTACTAAATCGTTCAGTAAATTACTTTAAAACTCATGAAGAATTTAATAAAGGTGAATTTGAAAGAGATGTTCTTTCTGACGAAAAAATAATTACATCTTTTAGAGAATTTGACAAGAAATTTCGAATTGAAAATGAAATAGAATTAAATGATAGATTTGAAATCTCTTCACAAGCGGTAAAAAAACAAGCAAGGGCTTTTAAGCGTGTACTCAAGCTTGATGAAAATTTTGATATCCATATAAAAGGTGACAAAAAATTAATTGAAAAAGGAGTAGATACAGATGGACGTAAATATTATAAAATCTACTATAATGAAGAAAAATAGATTAAATAAGCGTATTCAATATATTCTTACATCCCAATAATAATTCGCTAGTTAGTTAGTCTACCCTAATCATTGTCTAGTGGATAAAACCTTCAGTAAATTATTTTCCAACAAATTGCTCTTGACTCTTACCAAAACCAATCTGTTTGTAATCAAAATAAAACTTAGATTATAACAACTACGACATAACTCCCGATTCCTGAAGTTGCTTATATAGATCAGGATTCGTTTCTTTGAGTTGATTAAATTTCAGTTTTTGCTCCAGAAGTTTTTTTTCTGCCTTTGATTTTTTATCAATTTCTTTTTTCCAATTCTCCACAGATTCCAAAATTTCGGTTTTAAGACTATTCAATAAGTGAACTTGATTTTCGTAATAAAAAATAGGTAACACCGAATCAAATCTTTCCCAATGTTCAAACATCGAATATTCCTCTTCATTTTTTAATAATATAGGGATTACGGGCACAGAAGGAAAAGAGGGGATTATAACTGACAACTCTTGTGGAATACTCTTTGCATCAGTAAGATCAGCAATTACGAATTTTGACAAATTTGCCAATAGCTGAACTGTTTCTGTAAAGTCGCGATTGTCTGAAGGTTCAAAGTCAAAAATAATTGGAGCTAAATCATTTTTTTTTAATTCATCCCTTAGCGCATCTAAAACATCCTTTCTTTCTTTATAAAATCGTCCTAGAATTAGAACAGCTTTAGAAGTTACAGTATGAATCACATTCCTAATCTCTTTATTTGTTAATAACAGATAAACAAATTGTGCCATTTTTAAATCATCTACTGTTACTTGCGGTTCTCTATCTCTGGTAATAACGAGTCCAGATTGATTTGCAGGTATTCCTTCCAAATTCCATGTGGAGATACCATGGACTAAAGCTTTATGGAATGATGCACCTTCTATCTTGGTCTGAGAAAAAAGGGACATCTGGAGATTAGAATGACTTAAATCTGCTCCTCTTAAGTCAGCACGACCTAAATACACTCTATCTAAATCTGCTTCTGTAAGATTTGCGTTTGTGAGATTTACTCCATTCATGTTTGCCCTGTAAAGTTGGGCTCCCTTAAGATTTGCCGACGTAAGATTTACTTCTCTTAAATTCATTCGGCGTAAATCCGCATTATGCAGATCTGCACCCGACAAATCCATTTGAAATAAATCAGCAGATTTCAGATCAATTTCTTCTTTAGGATTGTCTTCCCGCCAACTATTCCATTCTTTTACATTCTTTTTGAGTAAATCAAGCTGTTTTTGTATGGCCATTTCGCTTTTATTATTACCTCATTAAGTTACGTAAAATGATAATTTTAGAGACCCCGACTGGGTGTAGTCAGGTAGTTTGTCTAGGTGTGTTTTGAAGCTACGCCTTACTTTTTTAACCAATTTCCAATTGTTCTAAACGTGCTATTTATCAATAATCCACTTTAATCTGACCATTCAATCCTGAGTAATTCTGGCACTGGCGATCAGTGAACACTTCTCTAAAAGTCCATATTATTTAAATTAGTTATTTCCTTTTTTCCTCTCTATAATGCGATCTTTTGCGCTCTCAATTTCATTTTCAGTGTTTATATTATTTTGGACTTTACGGTCATTTGCCAATTTTTGCTCTTCATCAGTATTATATAATTTTATAGAACCAATTTTATTTGTTAGCCCTTCATCACTGTAAACTTCGGCAATTTGTTCACTAAATGAATAGCTGAATTCCTGCTCTTGGGTGTCTTGTGGAGTGTTCTGGGACGCTAATGTTCTTCTCTTTTTAACAGGTTCCATCTTCACTTTTCTCACCATAAATACAACAATATTATTAGGGCTTCCACCATAATAAGATAATTCTTCTTTTAGACTTTCTGCTTTATCCGGGCTAATTTCTAATAACAATTTTGCATATCCCAACTGAGGTTCTTCGTTTACATTAAATTCAAATTCATTTTGCCCAACATGAGTTCCGAAAACATCTTTTCTTATATCTCCCTTAAATTTGGAATCTAAAGAAATCGAATTAATGTCGATATGACTGGCGCCTTCTTTAAGAACAATAGCATAACCTTGTTTTTCAAAATCATAGTTATCAAGAGTGCATGCATTAACATAATAAAATTCTAATTGGTCATCTGGCAAAAAGGAATTACTCCAATTTATTAAATGATCTAAGTTGTTTTTGGTAAATTCCTTATATATTTCCAAGACTCTAAATTCATCGGCGTCTCTACCGCCCCAAGTTATAGCACTACCACCATAGCCAGCATTAGTATTTACAAAATATTTTTCTTTTCCTTTTTCACTTAATGTATTATAAGAGATGTCTTGTAAATAAGTCTGGATACCATATTGATCCAATTTGTATTGCTTTTCAGGTTCATTTTGGGGGTAAAACTTTTTATAAAGTATATTTTTATCGATTCCTTTTAATGCATCTGACTTGTATTTGGCACGTACCATTTGAAAATATAAACGTTGGTGTCTTTCAAATTCATTAATTCTTTCAACCATTTCTTTATTATAATCATAATTTCTAGAAGTATATTTTCCAAAAGAATTTATGGCACCAATTCGAGGCAATCCATTGTGCTTTTGAATATTAATGACCTGAAAATCGTCTGATTCTGATTGCAAAACGACAAAGTCTTCAGGATTTAGCTTTGGAAGGTAATCTTCTTCATTGTCTTTTGAGGGTTTTTTATTTCCGGATGAAATTCTTTGTTTTATTTTTTCAGCCGATAATTTTTCAACTGAATTAATAACCTCCTTTGCTGAATTCTTCAATTTTTCCCCTAATTTTTGCGCATTAGCTTTAGGTAAAAAGATAAAAGCCAATGTTGCTATTATTATTGATGCTAGTATATTCTTCATACTTTAATTGTTTTTAGTAAAAAATCAAATCGTCATAGTCCAGTTCTCCTATTTTTTGTGTTAATGCGATGTCCTTATATAATTCAATTCTTGGACTTGCTATGTTAAAAGTAAAATCTTGATAAAATTTAATTTTCCTTACAACATATACTAAACTTTCATCTTGCAAGATTGGATTTGCCATTTCTGGGCTAATTTCATAAAAAACAACAAATGCCTCTGAGGAAAGTATCCTTTCATAATTGGTTTTCGGTTTATAGATAAGATCACCCAATACTGAGGTATTAGGGCTCTCAGGAGTTAAAAAAGCCCCTGACAGCGCATTTTTGTAAGGTTTTATCCTGTCGTAATTTAATTCCAGATTATGAATGATTCTTTCAACAGACCAATTATATATGTTTTTAACGTTACTGAAATCCAGACTTATTAATAGACCTTGGTTCTCTAAATCATACATTACCTTGCTTAAAGTTACATAATAAGCTTCATCTTCTTCATTTGGAAAAAATTCTTCTGTCCACTTTTTTAAATCATTAAGATTATCTGTTACGAGTGAGCGACGCTTTCTGTTCTTATCAAATATATCATCATCTCTATTTTCATAATATTTTGAATACCCTTCTTTTGTCATTAGCTTTTTTGAAATAATGCTAAATACACTAAAAGACGAACTAACCTCAGCACTAAAAGGGTCTTTGTTATTTATGTCCATTAAAGGGTCATCCCATCCTAAAAGCTGTTCATTTTTAAAATCAAGTATGTTTTTATAATTCCCATAAGAAATATAAACATCGGTCATAAGTTGGTCTGATGTGTCCAACACGCCAAATCGAGTTAATCCATGAAAGGCCTGTAATTCAATATCATTGAAATTTTCATTTGGGGCTTTATATGTGATTTTATAAGAATTTTTATCGATTAATCCTTGAGAAAAAACTGATGTTTTTACCAAAAAAATTACCAAAATCAATAAAAAATATATTTTTATATGAGGCATTATTTAATTATTCATTTTCAAATATTAAATCCTCCAGATCGATATCACCTATTTTTTTTGTAAGCTCAAAATCTTCATATACTTCCACCAAAGGACTTATCACATTGTATAATAATTCCAATTTCGGGTTATACCTGAATGAATTGTCTTCAATCCTATCATTTATACCTCTATACATCCTGATTTCTAGAACCATGTAAGCATTTCGATCTCTGTCCCCATAATTATTTTTGCTAAAACTTTCCTCCAGTATTTTGGCATCGGATTCAGACATTTCAAATAATATATTTCCCTTGTTAGTAAGTATATCCGCTACGTCTCTATTATAGTCAGATTTGGGCTTAAATTTTATATCAAAGTTTATAGGGGGTCTAGGGCCTAATGTAAAAGCGTTTTGATTTTCACCTAGACTTAAAAAATAACCTTTTCCCTCAAAGTTATATTTGCCAAGAATAACCTCAACTACTCTATATCCTATTAATTCATTATTTGCCCAAAGTGTGCTTGCCCATGCACTTAAGTCAACATATTCTGTTTTCAAAAATTCTTTATAATCTGCGACTCTGTCAATACTTGTTGCTGGACTTCCATCACTATTCCAAGGGTGAAAGAATTTGTTTTCAATTCGAGTAGTTCTCAATGCTTGAACAACTAAAGCTAGATGGTTTTCGGCAAAAAGAGGGATTTTTAAATTATCAGGAACATTAATGGTAGAAGACAATTTTAAACTGGCAGGCATATTCTCATCAAGTGTTTTATAGTATTCAGCTAAATATCTCAACTCAAGCAAATAGAAATATTTGTTGATTTCGACGCCATCTTCATTATTATTAACATTGATTTTCTGGAATGTTCCGGGGTTAAATCTAATTTGTTGAAAAACACCAAATTTAGGTAAGCCGTTAAAAGTAGGTATTTCTATTCTAGAATAATGGTTGTTCGTTGGGGAATAGATTATTCTATTTTCTTGAGCAAGGGAAAAATAATTAGGGACAAGTAAAAAAAAGAAAATTAGTTTACTAAAAGAATTCATTTCACTGAAAAATTAGATTAATAGAAAACCAAACATAATTAAAAAAATTTGGAAAATGATAAAATTAAGTTCTAAAATATTTACTTTTATTTTAAATTATTATGATTTACTAGGTAAATGTTAGAGTGTAATTGGGATAGACAACTACCAGTCTTGGTGTAGTAGATAGTACTCGGCATTGGTTGTAGTTTTTCTGCCCTACTCCCGACAACTGTCTGGGATTGGCCCAAGGCTAGAAATACCCCTGCAGCGGGTTGTTTTTTAACGCCTTGTCCTACCCAAATATCCTAACCAATTTGCAATTGCTTTAGCAAAATCAATCACCAATAATCCACATCAATCAACCCTTCCAAACCAGCGTACCTGCCGTGGTGGGATTTCTTGCACTAGAATGCAGATAATCCTCTGGATTTTCCACAATCCCAGCTCTGATAGGATTATCGTGAATATATTTCATCCTACCCCATTCTTCTAAAGAAACTATTTTCTTTGTTTTCTAATCCAATTCCATCCTTGGTCTGGTAAGTAGCCATTAGAATTATTAAGATCTACTCCCGCTCGGCGTATTCAGAACTCTGTTTGTAACAATCAACCAGAAGTCATGGTCAATTAAAACTCTAGAGATTTTGCTGAAATGCCCCAAAAGCCTTAATTTAGACTAATAGGTTAATATTTTAAACAAAACACCGGATTATGGTACATGCTCAGCGAATTATGAGAATACTAAGAGAATCCAATGATTATTCTCAAGAATATGTTGCTAATGTTCTTAACATTGCTCAAAAGACCTATTCCAGTTTGGAATCTGGGAAAACAAAAATCACATTAAACAGAATTCGAGAGCTTGCTGATCTTTATAAAGTCAAACCGGAATATTTTTTATCAGAGGATTTACCTGTAGTAAATTACAATACAGGAACTTATAGCCGATCAGTGATTGCAAAAAATTCCTATGAAGAAAAAAATGATGCTCAATCTCAACAATTGTATGAAAGAATCATTAAAGAAAAAGAAATTCATATTTCACATCTGGTCGAAGAACTGGCGCAACTAAAGAAGGAAAAAATGGAGATCTTTGAATTACTGAGAGCTAACCTATCCAAAACAAAGCAATAGATGAAGAATTCAATTTTGAAAAGACTCAGAGAAGAGTTCAAATACGATGTGGATATTCTATCTGCAAAAATTGATTCCTCACCCCAGGAGTATTTGGAAATAGAAAATGGACTTCGTAGGCTTGATTTATTACAAGCTGCTCAACTAGGTGAGCTTTATGAGGTAGATCCAAGACATTTGCTGGAAATGGCTGAAAGTATTAATTATAATATTGGAACATACAGTAGGACTATATATACCACTAACTATTTTGAGGGTAAAGAAAAATCAGAGTTTGACTGATTATAATCCTCCGCTCAATTGCGGGAATTTTAAACCATCAACAAATAATGGCGCAAAAAAGAAATACTACTCAAGCACCAAAGCAGACTGCAGTGCTTACTATCAGCAATTCTGATTTTGTAAGCAAATTGGAAAAACGAATTGAAATAGGTGAAGAATTATCTGGACGTATCATTTCTAATCAAGCCGACCTAGCTATTGCCAAATCTGCCTTCAATTTATGGTCAGACTATAACAGTGAAATGCTCAAACAAGTGTTCAATTTTGAAACTAATGATTACATGGCTTCATATAGTCAAGCTGGCTACTCGTTTATAGGACAAATGGGGGAAGTCCAAGGCAATCCTATACAGACTTTTAAAAATTTGGTTACTTATAAAGTAGATAATCTGAAAAGTTTACTATCAAGAGCTGAATTGCTAAAATCTGAAGTAAATATTGATGCCCTAATTTCAGTTCCGGTACCCATAAAATCTCTTTCTAAAACAGAAGTATTTATCGTTCACGGACATGACGAAGCAGCGAAAAACAAAACAGCACGCTTTATTGAAAAATTAGGTTTAAGACCAATTATACTTCATGAGCAAGCAAGTGGGAGCAAGACTGTAATTGAAAAAATTGAAGCGTATTCAAATGTAGGTTTCGGGATCGTACTGTACACACCATGCGACATTGGTGCTAAAAGTGAAGATAAACCTAATTTGAAAAATCGGGCAAGACAAAATGTTATTTTTGAGCATGGCTTTTTAATAGGAAAAATTGGAAGAGAAAATGTATGTGCCTTAGTTAAAGATGAAATTGAAACCCCTAATGACATTTCAGGAGTTGTTTATGTAAAAATGGATAATGACGATGCTTGGCATCTAAAGGTTGCTCGCGAACTGCGAAACTCTGGTTATGAAATTGATATGAATAAATTATAAGCTATAATTCACTTCGGTGGAGTCAAATCGTAAATTTTGCCCCCGTCTGGGGGGAGTCGTTCGCCTAAGCGTAATTTGTAACTACGCTTTCATATTCTAATCAATTTGAAATTGATCAAAACGAGCTATCCTCAATACTGTAAATACCATACGTCAACTAAAATATTCCCTGTGTCAATATTTTTTATGGTATTTGTGTTGATAGAAGAATACTATTTCTATTTTTATTATTTTAGTCAAAATTAGTAACTAAAAAAGATTGGAGTGAATATCACTTTAAAGAATAGTTGGTTCTATAGGTACAAACTATATCATCTTCCCTTTTGGGCATTATATCATTATTTATGGCTAACCTATTACGAAGAGAATATTACTGCATTTACCAATTTTTCTTTTCCGCCCTTGGCGATCAATTTTTTGTTTTTTGTAATATTTCAGGCCTTGGGTGTATATTTTTGCCTGTATTTTCTAATACCCCGGTTACTTGAAAAAGACCGTCTTTTATTATTTCTGATTTCTGTTTTTTTAACAATTTTAGTTGTTTCATTGATCCTCATGTCAGGCTACTTCATTGGAACCGAATTGTTTGGATATGATCCTTACGAAGTTCACTTTAAAAATAAATCACCTTGGGTTATTTTTAAAAACAGTGCCTTACCTTCTACTGTTTCAACAATGACATTTGGAATGAGTATTAAGTTAGCAAAAAGCTGGTTAATTTCTCAGAGCAGGAGGCGGGAACTGGAAAAAGAAAAACTGGAAACAGAACTTAAATTCCTGAAGTCACAGTTCAATCCCCATTTTCTGTTCAATACAATTAATTCCATCTTTGTTTTAATAGATAAAAATACAGCGATGGCGTCAGAATCCCTTGCGAAATTCTCCGGATTGTTGCGTTATCAGCTTTACGAATGTAATGAATCACAGATCCCTCTTGAAAGAGAGATAGCTTATATTCAAAGTTTTATTGAATTAGAAGAATTACGGCAAAACGCAAATTTTGAGTTGCAAACAGATTTGGCAAAAAACACAAACAACCTTGCTATAGCACCTTTTATACTTATGCCCTTTATAGAAAATGCATTCAAACATGTGGCAAAAGATGGTAAGGATACTAAAAACTGGATTAAAATAGTAATGCATATAGAGAATAATCAAATGGCGTTCAGCGTGAAGAATAATGTATGCAAAAACGGAATATCTGAAGTCGATGTGGTAAAGTATAATGGATTGGGATTAAAAAATGTGCAAAGAAGACTGGATTTATTGTATCCGGATGCGCATAAAATGGAAATAATAGAAGCAAATGATGTTTTTGAAGTGAGCCTTCTGTTGCATTTAAAAGAAAATCAGAAATTTGAAAAAGCAGTAAATGATTAAATGTATAGTCATAGATGATGAGCCTTTGGCCAGGGAATGCATTGTAAATTATATCAATGAAGTTGATTTTTTACAAGTGGCAGGACAAGGCAGTACTCCCCTGGAACTCACCGAAATTTTAGATAAAACGGTGATGGACCTCCTATTTTTGGATATTCAGATGCCGCAAATGAACGGTATTGAATTTTTGAAAATTTCCGAAAGCCTGCCCATGGTTATTTTAACTACGGCATACCCCAGTTATGCCTTAGAAGGCTATGAACTTAATGTGCTCGATTATTTATTAAAACCCATAACTTTCAACCGCTTTTTTAAAAGTGCTTTAAAGGCAAAAGAACAATACATGCTGCAAAATCAAACACTCAATACGCAGCAAACCCTGATTACAGATATTTATTTCTTTATCAAATGCAATGGAAAATATGAAAAGGTTTATTTCGATGCTATTCTATTTATACAAGCCATGCAGAATTATGTGATTATATATACAAGAGAACAAAAATTTATCACACTCCTTAATTTAAAGTCCGTTGCCCAATACCTGGATGCGAATATGTTTTTGCAGGTTCACAAGTCATACATCGTTTCTGTTCCGAAAATAGATAGGCTTGAAAGTCATGAGATTATGATACATGACCATAAAATACCTATAAGCCGAAACTTCAGAAAAGAAGTTGTGGAACAGATAGTAGGAAATAAGCTGTGGAAAAATAATCATTAATTTTTCTTTTTCATGCACTTCAAAGGTTCCACGGATTGTATAGTTTCAGGCCTGCTTATTTTCCTCGTTCATATGAAAAAAGCCAATTACCCAGCTCTTTTTCTTGGGATACATTTTCCCAACTGTTGTGTTTTACCCCCGGATATTCAGTGTATTTTACTTTCTTACCTCCCAATTTCACAATTTCGTTATATATCTCCCTTGAGAATCTGACAGGAACAACATCATCCATTTCCCCATGAAATATCCATAGTGGTGTAGATAGCATTTTATCTGCCACATTTATACTTGAACCACCACAAACAGCATAAGCAGCTGCAAATTTCTCTGGGTAATTGGATAATACAGAGAAAACACCAAATGCTCCCATTGATATGCCGTAGATGTAAAGCCTGCTAGTATTGATATTATATTGTTCCACTAATATATCTACTAATTCCATAACCTTCTTTTGTGCATCACCATTGGTATTATTCCATGTATCACCCCAACCCAGATTAGCTTCTGTTGTTTTGGGGCTTAAGACAAAAGAGGGATTTATACTCTGAATAGATTCTTTGTACCATAGAATATCCCGGGATACAGTATCAGTGCTTCCGTGCAGGTAAACAATAAGAGGATAGGATATATCAGGATTATAATTTACCGGCTTAAACAGGCCATACGGCATTCCTTTATACACACGTTGTTCATAACCCTCATATTTATCAGAGAGTTGGGCTTTCATAGACTGCATAGAAAGTGCTGAAATCATTATAAATAAAACCCCAGTTTTCCAAAGACTTTTGTTATAGGTTTTTGATTGTATTTTCATTAGTGATATTTTTATAATTGATCTGATTTCTATCCTCACTAATTATTTTGTATCTATTCTGACAAATGTACCTCCGTAGAAATAGCCCGTTGCTTCGTTTTTGTCATTATACTGTATAGATTTCAAATCATATTCATTTTCTGAAATCCACTTGTAGGTATATAGTCTGTAGGTTCCTTCTGCCTCGTCAGCAAACGATATTTTTAAGGTGACGTCACCATTTTCGTTTACTTTTCCTTTTCCAACACCTGCTCTCGTTGTTCCAAAACTTGACAAATGATCTACTTCCTTTTTCACTGGATTGTAGGACCAAAAAATGTGTCCGTATGGAGGAGTCCCATCAATTACCGCAAGGAGGCTGTTATCTGTATTAAGTTCCTTGCACACGGTATGATGATTTGGAATTCTTATGTTTTCTGTTCCGTTTCCCCAGTTTTGAGACCAATTGTCATCCTTTAATGTCCATTCTCCAATAAATTTATTGAAAGGGTTTTTCGTTTTTTGTTGCAACCTTCCTGAAGCCATCATATCGTTAGAAACCAAGGTGGTCTCTTGTGAATAACCACTATTAGATAAAAAAATTAACAGAAGGAGAAAGTTAAATTTTACAGGTATATATTGCATTTTGCTTTTAAGGAAAAAGAGATTATTCATAGATAAAGGGGACTTGGTATTATGATACATGCTATTATTACCTAATATTGTGCTTTGTCTCTATTGCCTATTTGCCGGTGCATTAGGAGGACACCATTTTCATTTCTTTTCATAAGATTTGACATCTTACCTTGAAAATTTCCGCCCTGTACTGAATCTCCTAGCCCACCTTTATAATGCCCATTAATAAACACATAATCCCCTAGATCATATATTCTACTATAGGTATGGTTAACAATATAGGGGGTGGCTGGAGTATAGGTCTTCAACATTTTTGGACGTATTACTTCCATCCCTACACGAATAGAATCGAAATTTGACATAAGGACTGCATCTTTTGTAAATCCGTTAGCTCTTGCATTACCATCCCCTTCAGCTACAGCTTTCAATAATAAAGCATCATTTTCTTCGATTTCTCTTAGCAGTTCTTTTTTAATATTTTGGTGGTTTGGTACAAAATTACTTTCTTGAACATGAACAGATGCATAGGGTACTGCCTCAGGTTCAATATATGTATCCGCACCAAAAGTTTCTGATACAATTGTTAATTTTCCTTTTATATCTTTTTCCCACAAGATCATGTATTTGCCTGTAAATTCAGCCGGTGATTCGTTAGCGGATAAATAATCTAATCTGAATGTGCCAATTTCAAGGAGATGGTCTGAGTATGCTTCAACCATAAATATTTTTTTCTTGTATGCCTTTACATCCCCTGCTTTAAACCAGTCATTAAAGAAATTTTTAAGTTTTTCTTTTTCAAATATGGCTGGTTTGTACTCTGGAAAATAGGCAAGCTGTTTTGAATACAACTCCATCAAAGATTTTGTATTTTCAGCTTTGTATAATTGCTCTATTCTACTGTTTATCTCTTCTATTTCAGTTTTATAATCCTCCACGTTTTTTTGTATTATACTTTGACCATTGGAAGCATAATTTATTGTACTGAATAGTAGGATTGTGATTAGGGTTATCTTTATACTATTTTTCATAAATTTATTGGGTTGAGTTATTATATAAAGTGGGTTTTTAAATTAATCTTCAAACACTAGGTTTCTCGCCAAAAATGGAAGTACACGGGCATAGAACCGACCGTTTTCTGTCCAGTTTCTATTGTATTGATTGCCGTTGTACTCCTCCGCCTCATGTTCTATACCCAAATCCTCAAGCTTTTGGCTGAACGCTCTATTGGAAAGTACATGAGCCTTTGTTGGATCAAAGCGGCCCCAATCGAAAGCAATGCCCCGCATAGTTCTTAGGTTGGAAGCATATTTATCAAGAGTCTCATCAAGGAGGAATCCCACCTGCGCTTTCCTTGTATTTACAGGATGAGGCTTTGGTTCATTGTTCTCAAATTCTACCCAAAAGTCGCAGTAAAATGGTGGCCGGTTTGGGTTTGGTAGGAAAGCCTGTGCCATGGAAACAAATATTTGTTCTCGACCATTAGGTAGGTCTGCCCAGGATTTAGCCTGATGGATTTTCTTCCAATCTACCGGAATTGACCCCCAAGGTTGGGGGCCGGAGCCAGTAGCCACCGGATGTAATGCATACGATACACTAAAAATATCAGCATGCATCATGGCAAGTTTTAATGCCCCGTAGCCGCCAAAAAAGTCTCCTGCAAGGGCACGGCTGTTTCGGTTAGGGAGGGTACGGAATTTACTGTCAATAAAAGGCACAAGCTCCTCAATTATAAAGTCCATCCATCGTCCGCTAGTTTGGGAATTTCCGTAAATACTTCCCGTTGTTGGAGTGCTGAAATCTGCCGCCACGAGTATAAATTCCTTTACAACTTCATTTGAAAAGCCCCTTTCTAAAAAGCTTACGAGGTTACCATCTTCAAACATTTGTGCTGGACTCCAGAAAATATTATGAAGATAATACACAACTGGGTAGGACCTGCGAGATCCGGTGTAGCCCGGTGGCAGGTAAATTTTGATACTGCGGTTTGGATCCAGGCCGATACGGTTTTCCTGGAGTATGGTAGAAACAAGGGTCTCTGTAACTACCGAACCATGTTTTACTTCCTGCGCAAATACATTTGAATGGTTGCTTATAAATGCTGTGAATAGAAGCATCCATATTAATTTTGTTTGGGTCATAAAGCTATGTTTAGAGCATTAAAATTTAGGATTTGTAGCATCAAAAGTTTTATTCCACGTAATCATGTGAGCCTGCATGCCTGAATATTTTAAGGGATTTATTGGGTTGTCTTTTCCAAAGCTTTATGCCTTTTCCGGCTGCGCTGCCAGCGTAAGTATCTGTGCTCCATTTCACATTGAATGTTCCATATTCCAATACATAATCCTCAGAATATTCATAGTATAAGGTTCCAAGGGAAATGGAGTCAATGTTAACCTCTCCACGACTGGTATATTCAATAAAATAAGGTTTGATCTTTTCAATTCCGCTTACTATGGGTTCTGCGAAAGGCATAAACTTTGCATCCTGTGTGTATAAATCAGATTTTAAACTTCCTGCCCTGCGTCTAACATACATTTCATCCAGGGCTTTAAAAGCTCGTAATTCTACAGGAATTTCATGTTCTGAATAAGGTGCTGTTTTATCTGAATTTGATTTTTTGATTTTCACTGTCAAGGAAGCTGGGTTTTCGACCTGATGAAAAGAACCAAATAGTTCGCCTTTTAGCTTAAAGCCGCCATCAGGTTGAAGAGCCCATATATTCCAATACTTGCCATTTTGAGTTAAAAGAGAATCATCATTTGTATTGGTGTATTCCTTTGTAAAAGTTCCTATTTCAATAATGGTAGAGTCAAGTTCTATTATTTCATTGGCCGTTCTATGGTAATTTTTGATGCTTTGCCTTTGAAATATTTCTTTATAAAATGACTCAATTTCTCCAACGCCCATTAGTGGCGGCTGGTATTCAGGCATACTTATGGCATTTTTGGTATAGACGTTAAGGAAGGTTTTCAAATCATCATTTTTCTCAGCTTTGGTTAACGTATTTGTTAATTCCTGAAGTTGCTGAGCAATATTTTCCTGGTTGGTGGTCTCTTGTGTTTTTTCTTGAGTGCATGAAGCGAACAGAAAGAGATATATGATTAAATTACTTATTAGACTGATTTTCTTCATGTATGTTAAGCGTTTATTAAAGATTGTTATGGTGGAAATTATGAGATTACTCAGATTCTTAATTGTAACAGTTCCAAAAGTATAGTTCGAATAATTACATAAAAAAAGATATTGACCACCTACAGGTACCCATGTACCAAATGCATCCTTAAATTGATAACAAGCAAAAACATTTCAGTTTCTGTTTGGCAATCTATTACCAGTCCTCTCACAGACCTTGATTTATTTGACACTGGATTGGAATAACGGTTTGGAATATCTGTTGAAGAATTTCTCCCCATGATCCTGGCTGAATTTGCTGTGGTGGAAGGGGGGTAATTGAGGGTGATTCTATAATCATTACAGACCGGATAATGAAGAATGGTTTCGTGGACTTTTAGAGGATAAAAACGAAATATTTGGTTTGGCACTGAGGCTGGCATCCTTCAAAACGAGAAACCGAGGGAGGTGTGTGGCGTTACGATGGGAAAACCTTTAAAAACTTTTCAGAGAAAGATGGTTTGATCCAAGACGGTGTTTTGAGTATTTTAGAAGACAAGCTGGAAATTTATGGGTAGGCACGAGGAACACTGGCTTGAGCGGATTTTATGGAAAAACATTTACCAGTTTATCGGAATAAGAGATATTGGAAAAGGATCAAATGAAATTGCGTTAAGAAATGAAGAAACCGGTGGATATGGAGGGATTTTGATAAGAAGCGTATTTGATTCTAAGACAAATAAACTTTACAAGGGACGTATGGTGTGTGCGATGATACTATTCAGTGGCACAAGTGCATTTGAATCCACAATCCCGACATCAATAATTCAATATACTTTTGAAAAGAAGGATATTAATCTTAACGCACGAATTGGTATAGGCCAAAATGGAGAAGTAAATGGAGCAGATAAGCATGCATATCAGTTCTTCATAGCACCAATCAGCAAATAATACCCCCACTGAGCGGAGATTTGGCGTTGAGCTAGGAAACAATTATTATTTATGAAAGACAACTTTTCAACACAGTCAGACAAATATGCCAAATACAGGCCGACATATCCGTCAGACTTATTTTCATATCTAAACTCAATCATTCAGAACAAACAATCTGCTTGGGACTGCGGTACTGGAAACGGACAAGTTGCTTATGAATTAGCAAAAACTTTTGATAACGTTTATGCAACCGACATTAGCCAGTCGCAAATTGACAATGCTTTACAAGCAGACTATATTTCATATTCAGTTCAGCCTGCCGAGAAAACCAATTTTGATAATAGCTCATTTGACTTGATTGTCGTCGCGCAAGCCATTCATTGGTTTGACTTTGAACACTTTTATAATGAAGTAAGACGAACAGCAAAAGAGAATGCGTTGCTTTGTGTGGTAGGCTATGGCAAAGTTGAAGTTTCCGAACAAATTGACGTCTTAATCGGGGACTTTTACGAAAATGTTATTGGCGAATATTGGGACAAAGAACGAAAGTATATTGACGAAAACTATAAAAGCATTCCGTTCCCATTCAATGAAATCCAAACACCAGATTTTGTAAATACACAACATTGGACCTTAGGTCATTTGATTGGATATCTGAATACTTGGTCAGCTGTAAAACATTTTATCCGACAAAACAACTATAATCCAATTGACAAATTAAAAGCAGAAATTGAGCAACTATGGGACAACGACCAAACTAAAGAAGTCCGTTTTCCTATATTGCTGCGGCTAGGAAAAATTACATAATAAACAAGAGAATAAGCGTTGAGCTCGGTGTAGTTCCGTACAACAGTCGGAAGCAATTACACCTTTCTATCCTAATCAATTTGAAATTGATATTGATAGTAGGGACTCAGACGCTAGCATTTACCATCAATCCTGCTTTGGCTCCAATTACCCAGTCTGTGACTCGCAGAATAGAATAATCATCATAAGTTTGCTCTTTGAGGACGCAGACCACAGGTGCTCACAATACAATCAATAATGAAAAGACTGCTAATCATACTATTATTTGCACCCATATCGCTATTTGCTCAGAATACTGATTTTGGTAATTGGTGGATTTATTTTGGGGACAAAAAAATCAATGACAAATTCAATTGGCACCACGAAGTTCAGTATCGTAACTTCAATTTTATAGGCGACACAGAGCAGCTGCTCTTGAGAACGGGTTTAGGATATAACCTTTCGGAAAACAACAATAATATTCTTCTGGGATATGGTTTTGTTTATAGTGAACCTTATATCCAGAACACGGATGAAAAAACCAGTTTTAACGAACACCGGATTTATCAGCAATTCATTACCCGGCAAACGTTTGGACGCTTTGCTCTGCAACACCGCTACAGATTTGAGCAACGATTTATTGAAGATGACTTCAAACTTAGGCTAAGATATTTTCTTGCCCTTAATGTGGCATTAAACAAAAAACAACTCGCAGACAAAACCCTTTATCTGTCCACATATAATGAAATATTCATGAATACAGAACAAACATTTTTCGACAGAAACAGGCTTTATGGCGGACTTGGATATAGATTTTCAAAAAACGTTAGAACAGAAATTGGCATTATGAACCAATCCGCCAATAGTACTTCTCGAAATCAATTGAATATTATCACGTTTCTAAATTTTTAAATGAAAACTGGCTAATGTCGAATAGACGGGTGTATCCTAAACATCCAAAATATGGCTCCCCTTTTCCCCTATACGCTGTAAAGTTTCTTCTGTTATATACTTTTTTTGGTCTATCTGTTGGGGTTGCTCTCTTGTGCAAAAATAACTATGGATACTCCTACGTACACGGTCAGTTTGATTAGTTGTGCCGCCATGCCAAACGTGCGAGTTGAAAATAAACACCGACCCTGCGGGAGCTATAATCCGGATTTCGTCTGGATGTTTGTCAAGTGGGTCTGCCATCACTTCATCGGGCAAGGTGCTTAATTTATGTGATTCAGGCACGATTCGGGTAGAACCATTATAGGCTGTAAAATCGTCCAAAAGCCAAATACTATTGCATACTTTATACGAGCCATTCACGAACGTATTTTTCCAATCCACATGAAGTTTTTGAAGCCCTTGTTTAGGCTTTGCTGCCCGATAATTAAGCGAGGATAATTTGTATTCCTTTCCTAAAACCGCCTCAATACCCGCTAACACACGAGGATGCGTATAAAAAACATCGAAAATAGCGCCTTTATTGACCAAATTAGCCAAGCGGTCTGCCCCTTCTTCTTTGGGATGGCGGATGTATTTTGACTCTGCTAATTCTGCCCCTGCATCTTCACCTTCTGACTGCATCAATTCGTCAATCCTTACATTCACTTGTTTGACTTGCTCAGCAGTCAATAATTGACCTAAATCAACATAACCATAGGTATCTAAAAATTCGATTTCTTGTTTGGTAAGCATGTCCAGATATTTTTAGTCGTTAAATTATTGGAAGGTTGTAATGCGTCATGACCTTAGCAGGAAGTTACGAACTTCACTCAGTCTAAACCACAAACTAGTTATTAGACCGATAATTGTGGCGTTGATAGTTAAACCCGCATTACTCATTTGCATTTCTATTACGGACTTTAATTGCTTTAAACAATCCTATGAAATCGAGAATGACTAAAGCGCCACACAGGTGGATGATTATAGCCCAGCATCCACCGCATCAGTAGATTTGTTTGTGGTTAGGGCGCGCAGAGCCTGTCCCGATAACGCAGTGAATCGGGAGGTGACGCAGCAGCAGTCTTGTCCGGCGAAGGAGGAAGCCAGGCGGCTGTCCCGATAGTTATCGGGATGCGGGGAGAAGCTTTGCTGGCGTCTTGGCCTTTTGCCTGCCTGTCCGGTAGGCAGGGTTCTTTTGGGCCAAGCCAAAAGAACATAGAAATCGAGAATGAAGGAAGCGACACACAGAGGGATGTTTATCCTCCAGGCGAGATTCCATCTTACCATTAAAAAACAAATTATCAGCAGATGAAAAACAGAATTGGAACAATCTCCCTAGCCGTTGCACTTATCGGTTTAATATTTTTTGAAGTGATGTTACGTATGGGGGTCCTATCCCATCAGGGCTGGAAGGTAGTATTGGCAGGTTTTGAGGCAGCAGCAATCGGAGGATTTGCAGATTGGTTTGCCGTAAGTGCGCTGTTCCGTGAGATCCCCATTCCATATTTCAGAAGACACACCAATATCATTGCCAAAAACAGGGGGAAGCTGACTGAAGGCATCGTCGATTTGGTGACCAACCAATGGCTTTCTCCAGAAGTGATTTCGGAGAAAATGAGCGAAATAGATCCTGCACAGACTATGCTATCCTTTCTGAAAAAGCCCCTTAACCAACAAAAAACTATTGCCGTGGTGAAGACAATCGTGGTAAAATTGGCGGACGAGTTAGACAATCCAAAAATGGCTGCTACACTCAAAACTACACTCTACGAACAGATCAACGAACTGGATCTGGCCCCAACGCTTGGGGAATGGCTTGAGAAATCGATTAAAAATGGCGAACATAACCAGCTTTGGGAGCTGATGATTGAGGCAAGTTCCACCGCAATACACAGCCCTGACACCAGAAAACTTCTGCTCGACAAATTGGAATATGCAGCAGCTGAATACGGAAATAAAAGCCTAATAAAAGGACTTACCCTTTCCTTGGCAAAGTCTATCGGAGGTATTGATCTGAATGTACTTGCTGATGATCTTCTCAGGGAAGCAGAGGAATTTTTAGCTGAAGCCAAAGCAAATCCTTCCCATCCGATCCGTTCCAAATTTGATCATTGGATGTTGGATTTTGCGCAGCAACTTACTTCTGGGGATGCGGAAAGCAGGAAAATGGTCTATGATTTCATCCAGGGATTTACACAACATGCAGATGCCGAAAAGATCATTCAAAACCTATTGGCAGGCTTCAGGCAAACAATCGGTCAACAACTTTCAACTAATGAGACACCACTCATGCAATTTGTGATTTCCAAGTTGAATAAGATGATTCTTGATGTGGAAAATGATCTCGAAGTAAAAGGCAAAATCAATCGATGGATAAGAGATACTGTCTCTCAGTTAATCAGCCAATTTCATTCAGAAATCGGCAATATGGTTCGCAACAGTCTCAGCAAGCTGGACAATGAGGAGTTAGTCGCTCAAATTGAAGAAAAAGTTGGAAGCGATCTGCAATACATTCGTCTTAACGGAGCCGTGGTAGGTGGTTTGGTGGGTATCCTTATTGCCTTAGCGAAATTGATCTAAGGTAATTTTATGCCAAATATACCTGAGTGCCCCCCTTCTCGGTGTAGTCAGAAAGCTAGTATTCTTGATTTACGAATTACGATTGACGAGCTACTATTGAACTTCAATCACTATTTATAATTCATAAACCTTAGATTTCAATTTGAAATTTCAAACCTGTGGGATTTTTTATAAGCCAGTTTTTGAGTATTTTGATGATACTTTTCAACTAAGGCTGATGAAAACAATTTTTATCCGAAATGGGAAGATCAAGAAGAAACAGGTAGTGCTGCTGGAATTCCTATTTGACGATAAGTGAATAGATCTAGTCAAGAATTCCCTTCGTCGGTATGGTCTTGTATGCTTTCTATGATCTCTAAAAAAAGTGAACAAAAGTGTATTGGAGCAAAACTGGCAAATAGATTCACGAATGGAATATAAATCAACAGTTCGCCTACTATGCAATGACGCACCCTCAAAAACAAAATTATGATTAAGGTAGATTTAAGCCCGGATATTTTTATAAGCACACTCACTGAAAAGCAAGTCGATATGGCTTATTTAGACTCAGAAATATCTAAAATAATGGCTAATGAACCCCGAGTCCTTTGGCAAGGAAAGTTCTGGGGAGGCAGTGAACAAAGCATAATTGGTTATGGAGACTTGAACTATGTCAGGCCCAAAAAAGCAGTGGTTGAGTGGTTCAAAATAGGATTAGCAGCCCAGAAAAATTATATCAGCATTTATGTTAATGCTGTTGAGGACAAGCAATATCTAACTGAAAAATATGCAGACAAATTAGGTAAAGTGAAAGTCGGAAAAAGCAGCATTACTTTTAAGAAAGTAGAGGATATAAACTTAGAAAATTTCATTGAACTTATCAGAAAAGCTAAACAACTTATGTCAAACCATTAAAAAAATGAAAAATAAAATTGGAACAAAAGACAAACCAATGGCATTAAAAACACCACCATTGTCAAGTGAATATACAATGCACGTTGACCAAAAAGATGGTGACGAAGTTTTGGTTTGTACAGTTGGTAAAACAGTATTGCTTTATAACATCAGCATTATTGACGATATGCATAAGATGCTTAAAAAGCACGGTGACTGGATGGAACTTGGAAGTGCAGATGAACAAAAATCAGCAAAAGAAGGAACTGTCGAGGCTTGGGGACGTTCTGAAAATAATCCCGTTGGCGGCTGGTATGGGCTTAAAAAAGGACTTCGTGGACGAGTGGGCATGTATATTCCACCTCTTATGGAAGCACTTGGACTTGCAGAAGTGACACACGATGCAAGAGGAAATAAAATAAAGGCAAAATAGCACAGCTGGTAAAAGCAGCCCTAAAACGGAGATTCAGTGGTTAAACCAAGATTTCCCGCTTAAGCTGTTGTACTTGACTGACAGTGAAGTGCTACTAAATCCGCTTCTTTGCCAAGCGCAAATACGTTAGCGGTCATTGTACCGCCTGCCTCGGTCAAACAACAGGAACAACATCAAAAAAAGATAGAATGAAAATCATAAATACTTACAGACCATCTATATTTTGGGTAAACATCATTTTCCTTTTTCTTTCATTTGCAATACCAACAGTAGTAAGTGGCCAAACTGAAATTGACAATAAAAAATCAACCCTAAACACTAAAATTTCTGAGGAAAATTTTATTTTAATTAATGGTATAGAACAATGGGTAACAATCAAAGGGGATAGTTCAAAACCAATAATTCTTTTTCTACACGGAGGTCCAGGCAGTCCGTTAAGCCCATACTCAGACAAACTCTACAAAGAGTTGGAAAAGGATTTTATAATAGTTCAATGGGATCAACGAGGTACAGGAAAAACCTTTGGTAAATATGCACCAGAAGAACTAACACCTGAATATTTAAAAGAAAACCCATTATCAATCGACATTATGACAAATGATGGAATTGAATTATCAGAATATCTTTTAAACTATTTAGACAAACAAAAAATCATTCTATTCGGTACTTCTTGGGGTTCAGCACTTGGAGTAAAAATGGCAGCAAAGCGACCAGAACTTTATTACGCATACATTGGACACTCTCAAATTGTCAATCCTACCATTGACATTGATTTTTACAATAAAATTTACAAAATGGCAGAGACCAAAAATGACCAAGATGCTTTAGAAGTATTAAACACAATCGGCAAACCTCCTTATGACAGGGCAAAAAATGTAGGTCTTTTATTTCGGGTTTTAAAAAAATATGAGGGTATGAATTCAACTCCAGCTCCTGAGAATTGGTTTGTGCCTTCTCCAGAATATAATAACGATAAAGACAATCAGGATCGAAGCAATGGAGACGACTTTTCGTTTGTAAATTATACAGGAGATACTCAATTGGACGTGCAATCAATGAGTGCAGACATTAACTTAATGAAAGACAATTTAGATTTTCAAATTCCTGTTTACTTAATACAGGGCAATGAGGACATATTAACATCAAAAGAAGAAACCAAAAAATATTTCAATAAAATTAAAGCCCCTAAAAAGAAATATTATTTATTGCCCAAAACTGCACACGGATTTAATTTATTAGTTTTAGAAACACAATACAAAATTTTTAAGCGTATTAAAACATTGTGAAGTGAAACGAAAAACAATGAACCGCTAGTCGTAGACGGCCGTGAGCCATAAGCTCACAGCCTGTTCCGCTCAAGCGGGAGTGTGCCTTCGCCATGATGCACATAAGAATGAAGAGTAAATCGTCACATAAAAAGACAGCCGAGGTTGTCAAAACACCAGCGTTTGTAGCCCGCTTCCACATCATCAAAATTTGAATTGTTTGTACTCCGTAATCGACTACTAATTATACCCGTTATCTCTCATCTAAAACAGAACTATGAAATTTGTACTAACATTTTTACTGCTTGTTTTCGTGAATTCTTTCTGCAATGCACAATGTAGCCCTGAGTTAAAAAAGTATGCTGCCAGTTTTGATAGCTTAAAAGCAAATTCATTTACATTTCTTGATAGCCAATTAACAGACGTCCGAATTGTCGGCTATGGAGAAGATACTCACGGAACATCTGAATTCACTGTTCTTGCGAAGGAATTAATGGAATACCTATCCGACAAGCACGGATTTAAAATTTTCATCCTCGAAACGGGTTTTGGAGAAGGGGTATATTTAGATGATTACATTCAGGGAGTAAGAGATGATTTAAAAATCATTTTGGATGAGCATAACTCTACCTGGAGATATAAAACAGAAGAGTTCTATCAGTTAATGAATTGGCTGAGAGCCTACAATCAAAATAATTCAGAAAAAATTCACTTATATGGCTGTGAAATGCAGTACGTAATTTCAGACGTCAATCGTATCCAAGACTATTTAAAAACAGTGGACTCTGATTACAAAATAGAAGGATTTGAAAAACACTTATGGCAACCTATCGAAGAAAGTGAAAAATCAGATTATTATTTATCATACATAAAGTTGAAAAAATACTTTATAGATAATTTCGAAACTTTCAAAAGCAAAACATCAGAAGAGTCATTTAATCTAGCATACCATCATATTGAAGTTTTGGGTCAGTTTGTTACTGCAATTAACCAAAATGCGGAACAGAGAAAACACGACTTTCGGGATATCTATATGGGTGAAAACATTCAATGGATTTTAGATTTTCAAGGGCAGCAATCAAAAGCATTTTATTGGGCACATAATGCTCACGTGGGCGATTGGGTTGATAACGGAATCGTGGATGTTGCAGGACACCAATTGAGAAAAATTTATGGGGAATCCTATTTCAATATCGCAACTGATTTTGGGTTTGGCGAGTTTTTAGCTTTTTCAAGTGATTGGAAAATGGAACCCTTCAGTTATGACCAAATTGTGGAAAACACCTTTACCGAATGCTTAAAAAGCTTTGGAAATCCCAATGCTTTTTTAAACATCCGTGAAGCACGAAAAGACAAAAGCTTGCATGAGTTATTAAATATGCCACTAACCACAATGAGTGGTGCTGGCGCACAGGTAAGAACTAGTCAAACTGAAACGCAAGAAATCGGAAAAGCATTTGACGCAATAATATACCTCGACCGAACAACCAAAATTAGTTGGGCAAAATAAAATTGAGTGATGACATCGGTTTAGTAAAATTGATCTAAGAGCATGATGATTTTAAGACCCGCTTCAATAAATGATCTTGAATTACTCAAGTATTGGGACACAAAGCAACATGTAATTGACTGTGATCCTGATGACGATTGGAATTGGGAAATGGAATTGAGCCGTAATCCAGAATGGAGAGAGCAATTGGTTGCCGAACTTGATCAAAAACCCATCGGCTTTATACAAATAATTGACCCCTACTTGGAGGAGACTCACTATTGGGGGAAGGTAGAACCGAATAAAAGAGCAATCGATATTTGGATTGGAGAAGAAAACAATCTTAATAAGGGATACGGAACCATTATGATGGAACTTGCAATTCAAAGGTGCTTTAAAAATCCTTCAATCGATGGAATTCTGATTGACCCTTTGAAATCCAACAGCAAAGCACATAGATTTTATGAAAGACTTGGATTTGAATTTGTAGAAGAAAGAGCGTTTGATGAAACTGCTTGTTATGTCTACGAATTGAAAAAATGAATTCGTAAGTGCCGCCGCAGGGCACAACTTCATATATTATAGCTAGAAACGCTTTTCAGTTCAAAAGGATTTCATTTTTAATGATTGACGGCAATTACGCCAGACAGCTAAATTTCTTTGTTTAAGGAGCTGGAAGACGGAAGAACCTCACTTGCTAAAGGTAGGGTGAACTTGAAATTACTTCCTTGTCCCTCTACACTTTCAACCCAAAGATGCCCATCAAGTCTTTTCACAAACTCTCTGCAAAGTACTAGACCTAAGCCAGTACCACCTTCGTTATTAGTACCTCGGGATGTCATGGTAGTGGATGGGTCAAAAATCTTACGAATGGTCTCTTCGCTCATTCCTACTCCATTGTCGCAAATAGAAATCTCCACCTCATCCTCGCTTGTAGTCGCTAAGATATCAATGCACCCTCCTTGATTTGTGAATTTTATTGCGTTCGAAATTAGATTTCGCAAAATAGTCCCTAAAATATTTCTGTCTGTATATAATACGATATCACTCGATGGTGCATAATTCAAAGAAATATTTTTAGCCTTTGCAAGCGATTCTTTAAGCCAGAGTATCTCAGTTATGACTCTGGACAGTCTGATTTTCTCTGGGATAAAACTTAATTCCCCCGTTTGTGATTTTGCCCAACTCAACAAGTTATCGAGCAAATTAAGGGTGTTTCTTGCAGTAGAATTAATTAGATCAATATATTCTACAGATTCTACTTCACCCATATCGCTTTCTTTGAGGAGCTCAGAAAGGCCTATAATATTGTTAAATGGATTTCTTAGATCATGTGCAATGATGGAAAATAACTTATTTTGGGTTAGGTGTAATTCTTCTAGTTTAAGCTTACTCTGTTGTATTATTATATTTTTTTCAAGTATGGTTTTTTGATCAATCTCCTTTAAAAGCATAATGAAACCTATACAGGAACCACTTATGACAAATAGTGAAATTATCAGAAACCAATTACCAATCGTTGAATTAGTTGTAAAAATATAAGATTGATTTAATTGGTAAATATAAAAAGCCCTGCTCAGCTGGAACACAGAATAGATCAAAAGCACTCCACTTATCAGTAAAGCGGATTTGTACTTATTCTTATTGGTAAAAAGATAATAGGAGCCAACTCCAAAGAAAAATGAAGAGGATGCTATCCGTATTACATTGAGAATTGTGTTGTTTTCTTCGACAATTAAACTGCAGGAAAAACTCAGAAAAACGGCAGTAATGAAAACCCACATGAGCTTTTTTCGAATTTTACCATCGAAAGAAAGAAGGCCAAATGAAGTCAGTGCAAAACTGGAAATCATAAGGAAATTGCTTATCCGGATTGAAAATAAAGGGGGAAAATGATCTCTAAAATTAAACAGAACGATAGCGATTACCTGAAACGCAATCCCCAGTGCAACTAACAGCAAATACCATCGCTTGTGATGGTAAAAATATTGATAGATGAATAAAGCAATAATGAATAAATTATTGAGTGCTAAAAAAAACAATACTGAAGGGTAATCTAGGGTCATATTATTTTCCTCTATTCATTGGAGTATGATAAAGATTAAAAAATTCACTCAATAATCTGGCTTTTAAGTGTGTTTTTAGAAACGTAAAACTTCATCTTAAAACGGTTCCCCTCTAAGCGTGGAATAGGCATTGAGCTAGGCGTAGTTTGTAACTACGCCTTTCTATTAAAAACAATTTGTAATTGAATAGAGAACAGTCTATTCAATTACAAATTGATCCTAATACTAGGGTGAAGTTGCAAACTTCACCCAGCCAGCCCCCAACCCTCCTCCTATGAGTAGCAAGATCATTCACTTTCACCTCCTATTCCTTCCTTATAAGCTGCACAGCATCCAATCGAACTCTTGCTTTTTTTATCAGGGCTGATAAGGTGTTCCGCTCTTCCTTCGCTGCCTGAATTTCATCAGCCCTAATGTCTTTGTTCTTTTTTTGTAAGGCGGTAAGACGATTGATTTCATGATCCAGTGTGAGTTTCATTCGCTCTAAACCCTTTTTTATTTCTTGCTCTCCTATTTCCTCAGCGATTGCTGTGGCGGATGAAATCATATTGGGCAATAGAGTATCTACGAATGCTTCATTTTCAAGTAAGGGGTCTATCCTACCGGGTACTAAGTTTTTGTTGAGCATTGGTACAGAATAGCTATCTGTTACTTCTTTTGCCGTATGGTCTACTACAATTCTTAGCGGTGTATCAGGAAGGAAGCGGTCTATATCAATACTTTGTTTGCCCGCTGTTTCAAGGATAAAGATTAATTCAAGTAATAGACCGGGATTGCCAGTTCCCCGAATCAATCCACAGCTGGCACTTCCTAAGCTTGAACTTAGCATCCTGTCGATAGCGCCTGTCGCCATGGGATGATCCCAGGTAAGAAAGCTTACATCCTCTCTGCTGAGCGCCCGTTTTCTATCGAATGTCACCTGTATTCCTTCCCGTGGAATGGACGGAAACACCTCAGCGCTAAATGAAGCTGGATGTAATAAGTAAGTCCGGGCAGCAAGATCTTCCATCTCTATGTCAAAATGCCGGAAGACTTTCGTTAGATAAGTTTCCAGTGCGCTATCATTATCTTCCTTCTGGATTTGCTCAATCAACCTTTTTGCTACTTTCGGACGAAATGAATTCATTTCCAGCAATTTATCACGTCCTTCAGCAAGGTTTTTCTTAAGCTCTTTTTGATATTCAGCTGATTCTGCAATCAATACTTCCAGTTTGGACTCGGCCTCTTCAAATGATGATATTTTGGCAATGTTGAGTAATCGCCCACTGAATAATTTAGAAATAATATTTCCTCCTTCAAGATTGGAATTAAAAGCATCCAACGCTTCATGGAACCACCTGACAATGAGTTGTTGTGGGCTGCCAACCAGATACGGAATATAAATAGTAATGTCCTTTTTTTGTCCTATTCGGTCAAGGCGGCCTATACGCTGCTCCAGCAATTCTGGATGGAAGGGCATGTCAAAAAGAATGAGATGATGGGCGAATTGAAAATTCCGGCCTTCACTCCCTATTTCTGAGCAGAGGAGTATTTGGGCACCCTCAGGCTCAGCAAACCATGCTGCGTTTCTATCCCGTTGTACAAGCGTGAGTTCTTCGTGAAAAACGTTTGCTGTAAACTCCGTGAACTTACTTAAGGCCGATTCTAATGACAGAACCTTTTCTTTGGAAGTGCATATCAACAGCATCTTTTCAGGATGTATTTCCTCCATTTTCATTAGAAGCCACTCCACCCGCGGATCTTCATCAAACCAAAATTCCTGCTCAGGTTTTGTTTCAGATCCTCTTTCCATATCCAAGGTGAACTCATTTCTTAGGCGTTCAATCCAAAGGCTATGATTTTCTCGTTTCTGAAGGGGAACTAGATGGGCTATACGCCTAGGGAATCCACTCATGGCCAATCGGGTATTTCGAAATAGAACTCTACCCGGACCATGCTGATCTAGCAAATCTTCAATTAAGTTGTGCTTTGTTAGTTCATCTTTATTGGCTAGCAAGGCGATTCTATCTTTAGAAAAAATACTTTCTAATAGCGACGTTTCTTTCTTTTTTAAGTCTTCCCCTGACGACAGTTTTTCGACAATACCAGCAATGTCTTTATTGCCTTCAGATTCGTTGATAAAATCATTGTAATTGTTATACCGGTTGGGATCAAGTAACCGAAGTCGTGCAAAATGACTTTCTACCCCTAATTGTTCCGGTGTAGCAGTAAGGAGTAGCAACCCTTTTGCTACCTGACTCAACAATTCTACAATACTATATTCCGGGCTTACCTCGTCAACGGACCATTCGAGGTGATGGGCTTCGTCAACAACCAGCATGTCCCAGCTGGCAGAAATGGCCTGCTGAGTTCGCTTCTTTGAACTTGCCAAAAACTCAATGCTACAAATAACAAGCTGATCATCGAGAAATGGATTTCCTTCGGGTGCACCTTTTTCAAGAGCCGCACAACGTTCTTCATCGAAAATATTAAACCAAAGGTTAAACCTTCGCAAGATCTCCACAAACCACTGGTGGATCAAGGATTCGGGAACAAGGATAAGTGCCCTTGATATTCTACCAGTCACCAACAAACGGTGCAGAATCAAGCAGGCCTCAATGGTTTTTCCCAGTCCAACCTGATCGGATAGCAAAACACGGGGCGCAAACCGCGAACTCACCTCATGAGCGATATACAATTGATGCGGAATCAAATCTATTTTTCCCCCAACAAATCCATGCACCGGAGATATTCTTCTTTGATAATTGTGATCAAGCGTTTCTCTGCGCAGTGCAAACAGTTCAGGCGAATCAACATCTCCTGCAAATAGCCGATCATCCACCGTATGCGAAGTAAATACATCACCAAGATCGGCCTCACCCAACTCTATGCCGTCTCCATAGTACACATAAAGCCCATCTTCGAATTTAACTTCTTCAATCAACATAGCATGTCCTTGTTGATCTACGATGGTATGCCCTGGTTTAAAAATAGTTCTTAGCAAAGGAGCACTTTCTATGGAATACAGTCTCACCTCATCTGACACCGGAAAGGATATCCGCACCTTTCCCTTGCTGACTTCTGTCACTATGCCCACTCCGAGTTCAGGTTCTCCGGAACTGGTATATCGTTGGTTTAGAAAAAATTCTCCCATGTATAAGGATTCTTATTTAGATGATTAAAGCAATTCCCAACCTATATCCTGTTCTTTTTTGGGTAAAAAAGCTGATCGATTTGTCAGGCGCCCCTATCCCACCGAGTTGTAACTTATTGTTGGTCAGGATCTTTTATATAACAAACAGCAGATTTGTGTTTATCATTTTTTGGATGGAAACAAAGATAGCAGAAAGTGCCAAGCTTTTGGTTTCGCAGACCTGCTACCTTGGACTGTTTCCCGCACCGGAACAATAAATATGTTGTCGCCTGTCAGAATACAAACCACTGTCCAGCTTAAACGGAGATTATGTCGGTATTTTTGAGCGAATGGAAATACTTCTACCGTAGGATTGACTTTAACCAACAAGAATTTTTTTCTTAATTGTAACTACTATTCAAAAAAAAAAAAATAACTATTCTATTTCTTGAATAGTAAAAATCAATAATTAATACGGAATGACACATTAGATTAATTGATAATCACTTATAAATAAAATAAATAACAATAATCACTATTTTAAACTAAAATAGAATTAAATAATCTGAAAAAAATAAATTAACAAGCTATTTCTTGACTTAAATTTATATCAATTATCGAGCATTTCGAAGAACGACACACAGCGGGATGATTATTCACAGTGCGAGATGACCTTTGAAAGAAAAATATAAACACATGAAAGCATAACAGGAGATGCAGTTCTATACTACACCTGTTTTTTTAAGAACTTTCACTATAATATCTTTTTCAGGAAAGTTATACATCTCGTTTAAGGAAACGATTCTCCACTAATGAATTGAAAGCAAACCAACTTTTTTTACTTGAAAAAATAAGCATATTGAGTTAATATAATAAATTATGATTATCTGTATTAATGCCAGTAGACATATTTCCTTTGTTTTACTGGCTGGAAGACCGATGACGTCCCGATAGCTATCGGCAGACCGAAGTGGCCTTGACGCTAGTGTTTTCCGAATCCTATAATGCTTTTATCGCTTTACAGGTACAAAATCGGATATACATATAATAAATAATGTATCGAATAACAGCCTCGATACTACACCTTAATTTTGCATTTTGAAATTTATAGATTAAAGCAACTATAGAAAAGGAAAATTTTTATTCACTTTTAAAACTAAGAAAGGAGCACATTATGGCTAATGAAAAAAACGTTTTAGTAGAACTAACACGTGATGAAATTTTAACTACCAATTCCTCAATTGAAATCAATGTATCTCGGGATGCTGATACGAATTCTGTCATTAAAAGCATTGGGGTAGAAGGAGTAAATGGAAGAGTAACTCCAACAAGAAAGAGCGGGAACTTTGTATGGAGTGCAGAAAATGGACTTCCACCAGGAAAACACAAACTGACTATAGAACCAATTGTTAATTCAAAATCTCAAAAATTGAGTGATACAATTGTCATCCCCTTTACTGTCATTGCTACAAATTCAAAAGTCGATAGTAATGTATTGATAGGAAGTTTTGTCAGATTAAAACTTGATGAAAATGGTGTGGAGAGATTACCAAATGATAAGATTACCGATGAAGGGTTTATTGAATTTTATAAAGCAATTGATCGAAAAAGTGGTTTACCTATCTCATTTGAATTTGATCAAAATGGAAGAAAAGTGGATGGGGAAAAGATCTTAGAAAGTCATCGTAGTAAGCTGAATTCAAAATTTGGAAAGATCCACCCTACACTTTTTTCACTCATCAATTCTGAAAAGCCCCCAAAAACGGTGTTGGTAGATATTTGGTATGAATTTGAAGAACCTGAAGCCATGTCCTCTGACCGTGCACTTAATGATTGTGAAAAAGAATCAGTCAGTAAAAGAGATCAGGAGCAAAGACTAGAAATGCAGGAACGCTCTGAGAAATTTGCCAAATCAATTGAAGGTAAATTAAAGATTTTGAAAGTTGATGATATCGCACCTTTGATTACTGTACAGGTGGAAACTTCGAGAATCCGCGAGTTGGCTGCCAATAAAGAAATCGCCGGAATACTTTTACATGAAACTGAAGGAATTGAAGATCTGGATAATTCTATTGCAATTGCCGGGTCTGACGTAGTCCATTCTGGCGGAGAAAAAGGTTCTGGAATAAAAGCAGCTGTCTGGGAAGGAGGACCTTCAAGTAATGCTGATTTAGTAATTGCAGGAAAGTTCAAGTCTAGCCCCTCCTCAACTTCAGACCATTCTCAAAACGTACATGCAATCATTCGAAATAAAGAATCAGGAACACCCAATGGACATGCACCGGAATGTAGCTTGTTTTCTGCTAACGATTTCGACAGAGATGCATTAACCTGGGCTGTTAAAGAGAAAGGCTGTACAGTCATTAATCAAAGTTTTCACAGGGCTAGCGAGCCCGGTTCAGGTGCATTGTCAGGAGATGATGTTTATGGCGATTATCTTGCTACAAAGCATCCATACCCTCTAATCGTTCATGCAGCTGGAAATTTCTGGAATGGTGATCCTGACAACATAAATCCCCCAAGCAGCGAATACGTCAACCATAAAGGCTATAATACTATTTCAGTTGGAAATCACGATGACACAGCTTCCACCATGTCAAACTCTTCAGTTTTTCGAAATCCAACTTCTTCTCATGGAGACCGGGAATTACCAGAAATATGTGCAAATGGCGTTGGTGTAACTGCAGATGGGATCACAAAAAGTGGTACAAGTATGGCTTCGCCGGCAGTAGTTGGAGTATCTGCTTTACTTCAGGGGACAAATTCCACGTTAAAGCATTGGCCTGAAGGCTGCAGAGCGATTCTATTGGCGAGTGCAACCAAAAATGTCACAGGAAATACCTGGTGGCAGGATGTAAGTAATGGGGTCGATGCAAAAGATGGTGCCGGAGCTGTCAATGCAAATGAAGGATGTAAAATTGCTAAAAACAGAAGATGGCGCAATGCTCCGGCAACTTTAAGAGGCTGGGATATTGGATTACTAAGTTCTTCAGATTTTGGATCTGATAAACTTTCGACTTTTGAATATAAAGTATCAGTCCCAAATTCCTTTTATGGACCAAGAAAAGTAAAAGTAGCCTTGGCATGGACTTCAAAAGCTACAAAAACATCCATCCTATTTTTTAGCTGGTATATGTCTCAATTAAAAGTTGACTTAGATCTTATCATTTATGATGAAAATGGTGCTGTAGTCGGATATAGTGGATCTTGGGATAACAGTTATGAGATTGCAGAATTCACTGGCCAACCTGGAAAAACCTATACCATAAAGATCCGACGCTGGTCTGGCACAGATTCTACCTGGTTTGGTATTGCCTGGACTGTAACAGGAGGTCTTAGTATTACTCTAAATCCAGAACTGCTTCAAGCAAGTCGTATATTCAGTGAGTTTTAGACCTTAGAAATATGTAAAAGGCTATCTATAAATTTGTAGATAGCCTTTTTTATCATCTCAGACTGTATTTAAAAAAAAGTACTTGGGATAAAACACCATTCCAAAAATTGAGAGGACATTCAATAACTATCTTATTAATGATTCTTTTTTACTTTAGGGATATTCATTTTTTCCTTAACCAAAGGTAAAGTAACCAACTACATTTTTCCTATTTTCCAACTAAGGGAGGTCTTAATTTAATTAGTGGAATTAAACTACCTCCACGCTTCTTTTAGATTTTCTGTAAATATAATTTGGGTAAATAGCCCGCTTTGCAAAACGGTTTAGCTTATCGCTATTGATCATTTTATGATAGACTTGCGGGGTCACGCCAAAGTATTCGTAAGTAGATCCATCAAGAAATGTGATTTCCAATACTAGGCCTTTGTGGTGATAATCTGCAATCCCAGCATTGTTAATCGTTTCAGTGTAGACCTCCAAATTAGTCTCCAACGTTTCTGGCGCTATACTCACCAAAAAATGGTACCCATCAATAATCCTTCTGCTTTGTATATCAGCCTCTACCTGTAAAGGATCTCCACTTTGAAATTTGTCAGGATGCCACTCCTTTACTAAATCGCGGTAACTCTTTTTCAAGGTCTTCAAATCGATTTCCTTTTCAACTCCAAAGAGTTTCTTGTATTCATTGATGCGCTTCATGTCGTATTTTCTTTGCGGGCGCAAAGGTATGCCTTAAATGACGGTAATTACTATCGGGTCTTTGCTTTATGTGGACGAAACTTGCTTAGCCTTGGAACAGCCTATCTCGAGAATTGGGATTCTCCCCTCGCTTAAAGACCTACTTTACAAAGAATGTATTGATCGTATTTATGAATACTTCGTCTTTCACCCGTTGGAATGGCTCTCTTTTTGGTCTAAATTAACTAACAAAAGCACACTAAATATATAAACGTACTACTAGTGGTTCAGCATTTAAATAAAGCTTGGCGCTCCTTCAAAATTTGTGTCCGCCCGAGGTGGATATAGTGCATAAAAATCGCTGCCTTCGGATGGCTATAACGCTGTGTGAATTAAATCTCAGTTAACGGTAATTTGGCTTCAACTGATACTTAATAGGCTTTTAATCAGTATTTTGACGTTAAATCATAAAATTATAAGGAGACAAGTTAGATTTTTAGAATCAATATAAGTGATGGATTAAGAATGTCCCGGAATTAACACTTAATTATATTTTAGTTGATATATAAATGAAAAAAAACAGTAAAACCGAAAAGCAGGATAAAATTACCCAGGTCGTGGTAGTAGGTACTTCTGCCGGGGGGCTAAGTGCATTGAAAAAACTTATAAGCCAATTGCCCAAAGATTTTCCCTTGCCTGTATTGATTGTCCGACATATTTCTCCTGATGCTACGGGAAATGTACTATTGGATGAGCTTAATAAGCTGAATACCTTGAAATGTCAGCACGCTAAAAGTGGAAATAACCTGAAACCCGGTTATTTATACCTAGCGCCTTCAGATCATCACCTGTTGATTGGGGAAAACCTGAAAATGCTGGTGACCAAAGGAGCCCACGAAAACAGGTCACGTCCTGCTATTGATCCGTTATTTCGATCAGCTGCGGTAGCGTTTGGGGCTGGTGTTATCGGAATATTGCTGACTGGTTATCTTGATGATGGAACAGCAGGAATGAAAGCTATTAAAAGATGCGGAGGAACCTGTATTGTACAGGATCCTGACGAAGCCGAGTATCCTGATATGCCAAGAAATGCCTTGAATAACATAAAAGTAGACTATAGCCTGCCTATTGCTGAAATGGGAGCCCTACTTCACAAGATTATTCCACTGAAATTAAAAAAGCAGAAATCTATTCCGGAAGATGTTTTAATAGAGGCTAAAATTGCAGAACGTGTGTTAAGCGATTTGTCTTCAGTAAATAAACTTGGTGATCAGGTTCCATTTAACTGTCCGGGTTGCGGTGGTGTTTTATGGAAAGTAGGAAAAGATAGCAACCTACGGTTTCGTTGCCATACCGGTCATTCATATACGGCAGCTTTCCTTTTAGCTGAACAGACAAACAAGATTGAAGAAACTATGTGGACTGCACTTCGGATGTTTGAGGAGCATAAAAACCTACTAACTGAAATAGCACGAGGTCAACAAGGCGCTGGTTCCCGTTCAGCTCTTGAAAGGGCACAAGCGTCCCAGGTTCATATAGATAGGATTAGAGCGATTTTGAAATCAGCTGATAATGATAGTGGGGATGATATCCCTTCCTAATAAGAACTTAGGCCTAAATAAATTAACAAAATCCGGGACAGGTGGTGCCAGCTTACACTACTTTTATTTGACTGTTAGCAGACATTGTTTAAGATAGAATTCGTAACAACGAATAAATTCAATAGTATGGCAACAAATAAGACAACATATACAGAAGAAAACGTAATCGATTTTATTAATTCATTTGTGGATAATGAACAAAAAAAGGCTGATAGTTTTCACTTGATTGAATTAATGAAGGAATGGTCTGGATTTGAACCAAAAATGTGGGGCCCGACGATTATCGGATTCGGAAATTACCATTATAAATATGCCAGCGGACATGAAGGCGAAGCTCCTATAATTGCATTCTCTCCGAGAAAAGCAGCGTTTTCACTTTACGTATTTTCATCGACGGAAAAAAGTAAAAAATTACTGGAGAACTTAGGTAAGTTCAAAATGGGAAAAGCTTGTATTTACATTAGTAAGCTTTCAGACATCAACATTTCTTCATTAGAGGAACTCAGCAAAGAAGCAATTACACATGTGAATGAGCATCATCAATAAGGGTAAGTATGTAAACGTCCGCCAGTTGAGTAAGTAAATCTACTGCACGTAATCTTCTTGATTCATGCTGCCTGTCTCACTTGTTCGCCTTACTATACTCCTCTTTCCTAAAATGAAAACAAGTTTATGGATAGGTTCTCCTCTTTTGCGGTAGCTTTTTGGGATATGCAAAAGAAAATGAAGAGCAAGTTTTTTTCCCTTCAGACCCGTTTTTTAGAAGGATAGGGACATGATTAATTGCATCCTGAACTTGGGCAAAAATCGTACACCGAGATTATTGCCGAATTCAAAAAACATGACTTCAAAGTCAAAAGCGAGGTAAGAATAGGAAATGTAATGCTAGATAGTACGCTGCACACATACTAAACTAAATTATCAGCTTACTTGCCTATGGAATTGAGCCAAGAAAAATCACCACAATTGGCACCAATGTTGGATACTTTGTTCAATACATTACATTCCTACTCTGGCAATTAAGCCAGATTTGAATGTTGTGTTTATAGCTAGTTTTCGTGATAGCGAATTTCAGGTTATTCCAGAAATCAATGTATGCGAAAATATTCTTACCATTTATGAAAGTCTAACCCATTCGGAGTCTTTGAATTGAACAAAATCCAAACCCCAAGCTGTGAGATCAAATTGAATACGGGAATGGGACACGGATTTTAGTTCAAGCCCTTAAAAGAATGGATGGATCTGGCCCTAGACGCTATAACATAACCACTAATATAAATCAAATGGAAAATACACAAAAAAAACCGAAAATTAAGAAAAACACATATATACCAACTGCTGAGTTCTATAGCCAAATAATTGACAGTCTACAAGATTACTCAATATTTACATTAGATAATGATTTCAACATAAACAGCTGGAGTTCTGGCTCTGCAAAAATATTTGGTTATAAGACGGAGGAAGTTATTGGAAAACCTTTCGATATAATATTCACAGAGGAGGATTTAGAAAATGGCATTCAGAAAAACGAAATTAAAACAGCTTTAAAAGAAGGCAGAGCAACAGATAATAGATGGCACATTGCTAAAGACAAGAGCTTGTTCTATGCTTATGGGGTAGTTTTTCCTCTTATTGGTTCAGACGGAGACATATTGGGTTTTGTTAAAATTTTGCGTGACTTGACAGAAAGGAAAAAATTGGAAGATTCTATAAAAAAATATATCAAAGATTTGGAAGGTCTTAATAGTCATAAAGAGAGTGTTCTGGCAATACTTTCACACGACTTAAGAACTCCTCTGGCGAATATTATTCAAACCGCAGATTATTTGAAAGAATATCATCATACCATGAAACCCGATGAAGTTCAGGAAATGATCAATATACTTTATAATTCAGCAACGGATGAATTAGAGATGTTAGACTATTTAGTAGAATGGGCAAGAATAAAATACGCCTCGGATGTCTTTTCTCCAACAAAAATAAAATTAGCCGAGTACATTAATAAGGTTTTTGAAAATTTAAAAGAAACTGCTTCAATAAGCACAATAGTTCTTCATCAAGAAATTGAAGCGGATGCTTCTGTATTCGCTGATAGAAAAATGTTAATTTCCATTATTCAAAATATCGTTGCAAATGCGATAAATCATACAGGAAAAGGAGGGACCATATCAGTTTCATCAAAAATCAAAGATGATAAAATTATTGTTCAGGTTAAGGACACTGGAGTTGGAATGTCCAAAAAGATATTGGATAACCTTTTTAAGCCAAAAATGAAAGCAATTGCCGAAGCAAAGAAGAAAAATAAAGGGGCTGGAATTGGATTATTATTGGTGAAAGGATTTTTAGAAAAAAATGGTGGTGAAATATGGGTAGAAAGTGTTGTAGGTAAAGGTTCCTCTTTTTATTTTACATTACCCATTGAGAAACCTATAAAAGAAATAGAAAGTACAGACGAAATTATGTTTGATGAAAGCTCATAATATCAAGTATGAATTTAGGCTATCACTTAATGATAAAATAATTAATGGATCACCTCAGCCATCGAACATATATATTAAAGTACTAATTATCAAATACGCAACTTAAATAAATTGAACTCATACATAAAAAATCCATTAGATATATCTAGGGGATGTTAGGTTAAATATTAAGGAATAATAATGTAAATAGACCTTAATAGCACAGGTAATTAAACTGACTTCTTAAGCTATCAAGACAAGCAATCATTTTGTGTTTTTGTCCTTTTCTTCATTATCGACCGTCTCTCCCTGAGGTTCATCGTGTCGCTCATTTTCCTCTTCTATCTCTTCGAAATCTTTCTTTTTGGGAGGCCTAGCTCCTCCGGAATCTCCAGGAGTTTTACGCGTGGTTCCTGTATCTACATCGCCATTCTTTTTACCGAAAAGAAGAGATGGAGATAAGCTGGCAATATGATTGGTTAGTGACAACATGCTGATAGTATTTTTTAATTGACTTTTTTAAAGGCAGATGGAATACGCTCTCCACCTATTTCCATTTAGATATCGAAACCTTCAATTTCATCTATTGGTACACGCTTGATAAACTCATCGTAATACTGATTATCTTCATCAGAATAGGTTCCATAAGCATTTAAAAGAAATCCTTTCTCAGAATCGCTATGCAGCAAGTAAATCACTGCCATGTCCGCTGGATCAGATTCTCCTTCGAATCTGTACACTTTAATGATTTTTAGTTGTTCCGGTGTGTAAATAACTGAGGAATCATCAAAACTTGCACCTGCCCTTTTAATGTTTAATTCCTTCCCATATCCCTTAGCAGGCAGTAGGTTTAGCACCTGAGAATAGGTCGTCATTGATTTAGATGTGCTCATGATTATACAGGTTAATGAAAAATAAACGGGCACTTCCCGCTAACCTTAAATCTACAAGCCAGAGACCATTAGCGCATTTTTTACTTTTTAATTTGAAAAACAACCAATAACTGTCTTCAAAGCTCCTATTCCTTAGTTGCCATTCGGGATAAAACAAAGATCTTCCATATAAATAGTGGAGGAATTACCCCCAAATGGGGAGGGATTAAATGATATCCACCGGATATTTTCTTTCTCCTTAGCCTACTCAGAGCAAGTGTGGTAAAAGCTATTGGCATAATCACTTTGCTTAGGGATTAGTCTGTTCCCCTTTATTTCCGAAACCCTATCGCTTAAAAGTCTTTATTCACGAAGAATTTGTATTGATAGTATTGATGAATACTTCGCATTTCGACCGCTAGACCGATCCTCTTTTTATTCCAGATTAATCATTAAAGACACAGGCAGCTTTTAAGCTTTTGTCGGAGAAAGCAAAATCTAAGGTTTAGGAATTTAAGTAGGATTGGTGAAAGCCAAGGGTGAAATAATTCAAAATGCCCCAGTTCCTGAATCCTCATCAGAACCCTTTGATATGGATCCCCCTGCAAATTCGCAGTCAGCGGTGCTTATTCTTGCTCAGTGATAGACAATCTAGGAAACAAAAATATATGCGGTTTCCTGACGAGTTAGGTTTTAACCTTTCTAAACAGATTTTTTTTAATCAATTATCTGAATTCACTATGAAATTGGCTCTTCAAAAAATGTAAGTCTCTGTAAATTAATCAGTTTACCTTTGATCACATGAAATAAAAAGATAAATTTCAAATCATAAAGCATTTCATAAAAAACTTGAATCTCGTTACGACATATTGTGAAATACCTAATAGCAATATTAATATTTGTTTCATTTACTGGGGATCTTTATGCGCAAAAACCAACGGCACAAAAAACAAAGTTTATAATAGGACTTTCAGGTCCCGAACTTCTTCATGCTGGTGTAACATATAGAGTAGCTAATAGTAGTCAACTAGGAATAAGTTTGGGTGTAGGGCCTTCCTGGGGCACCATATGGCCTACAATAAATTTAGAACATCGCTTATATTTTGGGGAAAATTCGGAAGAAACTAATCAGAAAACATGGTTTTTCCGCCAAGGAACAACTTTTTTCCCTTCCGCAGATCCTCCTCAAAAATTCACATTGAATTTAACCGTCGGGAAAGACTTGCTATTTAAAAAAGCAGGGAATGGAATTACTATTGATGCCGGGGTTTTCTATTTACCAGATAGTGAAAACTCATCCATTATCTTGGTGAGTTCATTAAATCTCTGGCCTGCTTTGCGTTTTGAATTTTTCTTTTAAAAAAGGAATTACAAACGCTACCAACTAGTTTTTTTCTGCGCAGCGCTAAAACACCTTACCAAGATCCGCAATTAATAGCCAATTAAGTGAAATGAATTATTGGCTATTTCACCTTCTTTGTGATCTTATCTACTACCAAGGCAATCGCTCCATCTCCCGTTACATTACAAGCTGTACCGAAACTGTCCATAGCTATATATAGTGCGATCATTAAGCCGATCATTTCTTCACTGAACCCTAGCATGGACTGTAAAACTCCAATGGCTGCCATAATCGCGCCTCCAGGTACTCCCGGAGCTGCCACCATCGCAATTCCCAGCATAAAAATAAATCCAACAAACATCCCGAAATTATATGGAACTCCTTCTAATATCATCAAAGCCATTGCGCAGGCAGTTATTTTCATGATACTTCCAGATAAATGAATGGTTGCACAAAGAGGAATCACAAAGCCAGCAATTTTAGGGGACACCCCATTCTTTTCAGCCTGCTCCAGCGTCACTGGAATTGTGGCTGCAGAGGATTGAGTACCCAAGGCCGTAAAATAAGCAGGCATCATGGTGGCCAACAAGCGAAAGGGATTTTTCTTGACGATCGCTCCAGTGATTACATATTGCAGTAAAAGCAAGAAAATATGCATGGCAAATATGACCCCAATGATATTTATAAATACAGAGAGAATGGAATACACCTGACCACTGAAGGCCATATTCGCAAAAATACCTAGGATGAAAATTGGTAAAAGTGGAACAATCACATTCTCGATCACTTGCATGATGATTGTCTCAAAATTTTTGACCACGTTTTTTAATGTAGAGTTTTCCTGATAAGACAGCCCCAAGCCTATTACAAAAGCCAACACCAGAGCAGACATCACATCTATCACAGCAGGAATGGTAATACTGAAATAGGGTTCTAAATCCTTCCCTCCTTCTGAGATCTCAGCAGCTTCACTAACATGTGAAGCAAGAAGAGAAGGGAAAATAGTTGAAGAGGTGAAATAACTCATAAATCCAGAAAAAAGCGTGGATCCATAGGCAATTGCAGCTGTAATCAGCAATAATTTACCCGCTCCTTTTCCCAAGTCGGAAATGGCTGGCATGATTAATCCGAGTATAATCAGTGGAATGGCAAAATTCAGAAACTGTCCAAAAAACGCATTGAAAGTAGCGAAAATCCTATTGATAGATTCGGGTAAATAGAGACCGAAAACAATACCTAAGACAATGGCAATAAATACTTTAAACAGGAGATTGGAAAATATACTCTTCATTTATATCTGGGATTCTTATAGGAAAAGCTAATCGCCTTTTAATTTTTTGAATTGCTAAGATATAAGAATAGGATTTTAGAAATGAACTGATTGAAATTTATTCAATAACCCAACTTTCAAATAGCCTTAAGCCTAAGATTTTTGGATTCTGACTTTAGTGAGTAAACCCTAACTATTACTCGCTACATCAGGACAGTTGAACCAATTCCTTTTGGCATCTTACTAGAACTAAAAAGCCAAATAACCTTTCAACCTATGAAAATATATCTAGCACTCTTGATTTTTCTAGCAGTCAACTTTTTTGCTTTCTCTCAAACGCAAGAGCCCCCAAAGCTTGTTGCAGGTTTTCCTGTCAATTATGATGAAGATGCCATCCCTCCTTATACTCTGCCGGACCTACTAACGTTGGAAAATGGTCTAAAAGTAAAGGATTCAGCGACCTGGATGAAAGATAGAAGACCAGAACTTTTGAAGTTTATTGCTGAGCTTCAGTATGGAAAAACCCCTCCTGCCCCAAAATCAATCGTGTTTGAAGTTTTTGACAAAGAAAGCGATGCTTTAAATGGCAAAGCAATCCGAAGACAAGTCCGAATTTATTTAACGGAGAACAGCAAAGCTCATCCTATGGATTTGCTGATTTATTTACCCAAGAATTCACCAAAGAAAACCCCAGTTTTCTTCACCATTTCCTTTACTGCAAATTCTCAAACAGTGGATGATCCAGGAGTGCGGGTTGGAGAAATCTGGAACAGAGAAGGCAAAAAAGTTAAGGCAGATCAAGCAAGTGCTTTCCGAGCTACAAATGTTGAGCAATTTATAGACGCTGGATATGGCTTTGCCACAGTTTATTATGGCGATATAGATCCGGATTTCAAAAAAGGTTTTGAGCATGGAATACGGAAGGAATTTCTCAAACCCGGCGAGACTATACCCAAAGAAAATGAGTGGGGAACAATCTCAGCGTGGTCATGGGGACTGAGTAGAGCCATGGATTATTTTGAAAAAGATGATCAAATAGATGCCACTTGCATTGCGCTAATGGGAGTTTCCCGCTTGGGAAAAACAGTACTTTGGACAGGTATAAGAGACACACGTTTTAAAATGATCATCGCAAGTTGCTCTGGCGAAGGAGGAGCTGCAATTGCTAGAAGAGATTACGGGGAAAACATCAAGCACATGTCTGACACCTCTCGGTATTATTATCAGTTTGCACCGAATTATCACGAATATTCCACACATGTTGATGATTTCCCTTTTGATGCACATACGCTGGTAGCGATGATTGCTCCAAGACCGCTACTGCTCCAAACTGGAAATACTGATTATTGGTCTGATCCTAAAGGCGAGTTTATAGCAGCTCAAGAGGCTAGCAAAGTTTACCAGCTCTTTGGCGAAAATGGTCCCGAAAAAAATGAAATGCCTGCCGCGGGAGACACTTCATTGCTAGAAAACAAACTTGGATATTATATGCATGACGGAGGTCATGGAACTATTCCTTCTGATTATGCCGTCTTTATTCAGTTTATGAAGAGGTTCTTATGATTGATTACTAGTAAGAAATAGAGATTTCAATCCTAGTCTGATCCCATCCCATTCGTACCATAGCAATTTTAATTCCCAGCTCATCAAATTGAATCGAGAATGCTGCCAACTTCAATGATAGATTTCGAAGAAGCTTCGCTTAAAGACTAATTCAATTCCAAATTGCAAAACTGTACCTAAATTTCTCAATTTTCACTTCTTCATATCTCCAATCCTAATTAATCAAATTAAACAGAAACATTTTAAATTTTTATATCATTGATAATCAATAATTTGATCATATCGAGTCTTTGGAACTCAATGAAATTAAGCTCAATTTTGAAATGTTATCAAAGCAGATAGCATCCATTTCTCACATTCAAACGTGATCATTTCAACACTCCATTATTCTGGAGGATCTGGATAATCATTTTATTTTTCAGTAATCGGAGGAAGCCGAAAATCCATTTTTAGAGTAGGCGATATTAAATATTTTATAATCATGGCAACTAAAACTTTTTCCGTAGACAGGTATGTAGCTCAAATGGGCTTCAAAAGTGGTGCTTCATGGAATGGAGTCTCAATTACTATTCAAGGATACCTAACCTGCTACGGTGCAGACGGGTATAGATTTATCGTATATGGATTACATCCAACCAGCCAGGTCCCTGGGCCAGTCTATATTGAGGCAAATAAAGTTGGGGCCATTTTCATCCCTTTTAGTGATCTCTCAAATTATATAGATCTTGTAAGAAATGAAAAACCAATTTATGCCTATATGAATTCATCATCACCTAACTCAAACAGTCTGCGAACCAGCTCAGAACCTGTAGGTGAAGAAGAAGGAAACTAAACTAAACCAACTGATCTCCTTTAGTTATCTAGAGGAGATTTTTTAAAAATCATATAATGTTGGATAGGAAGGAATTTTCCATTTTCCACTAATTCAAATCCATTGGCATTCAATTCTTTTTTCGCCTGTTTTTCAGTCATTTTATGGAGTGGTTTGATATTGATGCTTGGGTCCTCGCCTTTATATTCTAGCAATAAAATTTTTCCATCTGGTTTTAGAGATTTATAAATAGAACTGAGCATTTCTTGTGGATAAGACAGTTCATGATACACGTCGACCATAATGACCAGATCTACTTCGCCCTCAGGTAGGTTTGGAGATTTCTCTGTTCCTTTAATCGGAAATACATTATCAATATCCAGCTCCTCACTCCGATTTTTGATGTAAGCTACTGCGTCATCCTGAATATCCACAGCATATATTTTTCCTTCAGTTACTAGCGGTGAAATCCTGAAAGTATAGTATCCAGAACCAGCTCCAATGTCTGCAACTATGCTTTTTGAATTGATGGGTAAATTTTCCAATGCAGCTGCTATACCTTCCTCTCGCTCCCTTTCCGCTCTCTCTAGCCAGTCTTTTCCAACAAAACCCATCACTTGGGAAATTTCTCTTCCCAAATAGACTTTGCCTGTTCCATCCCAGCTTGGATCTTTAAAGGTATATGGATCATCAGCAGTTGACTGCGCCTGACATGAATAATTAATACTAACTATGGAAATGAGTAGAAAGAAAATGGCTGACTTTTTCATGTGTTTATAATTTGATTTTCAAAGGCCACATGGAATCTCGCATGCATTATAATTATCCCAGTGTGTGGCACTTGAGTCATGCTCGATTTCATGTGTTTATAATTGTTTTCTAATGGTCATTACCTGTCCCGAAAATCGGGATGGAATCTCGCTTGGAAGATAATCATCCCTCTGTGTGTCGTCTTCGACATGCTCGATTTCATCTGTTTATAATTTGATTTTTATCGGCCATCCCGATAGCTACCTTAGATGCTGGAGTAGCTGCTGGCCTTGGCTATCAGCTCCAAGCGGGTAAAGGAAAACAATTGGAGCCAAGTATTATTATGGTTTTGTAGATGTTTATAAAGAGAAATCAGGAACTAAGAACAACTCTCTGTTTTTAAAAGTAAATATCCCTATCGGAGCTGCCAAAGCCGATACGAATTAGGCCTGTCCTGCATACTTCATATTTTACCTGCTGGAACGACCATGCTTTTGGACTATATTCACCTAGGTATCGTGTGCGCATACTTTTGTAAATTCCCACCAATATTCTTGCTGGGGTTAACTAGCAAAGTAAACTGCTAACTTAGGAAACGACTCACTGCCAAATCGTTAACAAAAAATCCCGACTCCTTTCAGAATCGGGATTTTGCTTTTATTACAACTGCCCTGGACTGTGCCTGCCTGCCTGCCTGCCTGCCTGCCGACCACAGGTGGGCCTGACCGTAGATACGTCTCCACAGATCAGAAATATGATTGTGAGAACAAGTGGTCTGGGAGGATACTTACCCCTGTCTTTGAACTTGATGCTTCTGAAAAAAATGAAAGAGGTCTTGATCAGATTGACAGCAACTTTATTTATTGAAATGATATCTTTGATACGATCATAAATCCCTCTTACGACATTTCAATTAGTTAGTATTGTAATATTTCGAAACCAAGAATCAGAAAACTGGGATAGGTCATTTTTAGCTAAGTCTCTAGCGAATATTAAAAAGAAGTCATGAAAAACAGAAAAGCACTATTAGTTATTGACATGCAGAAAGGATCATTCACTTCAAATTCCCCTAGATTTGATACAGAAGGGGTTGTACGACGAATAAATGAACTTGCAGAATTGTTCCGAAAAATGGAAAATCCTGTAATTTATATTCAGCACGACGGAACGGGCAGTGGAAATTTTGAAAAAAATTCAGAGGATTGGGAAAATTTAGATGATCTTATAGTTGAACCCACTGATGTTAGAATTGATAAATATGTGAACGATGTTTTTTACAAATCTAAACTGCATTCAAAATTGATTCAGCTGAATGTAAACGAGTTATTTATTACGGGCTGCGCAACTGATTTTTGCGTAGAATCAACAATTCAATCAGCATTGACGAAGGAATATCAAATTACAGTTGTGGAAGATGGACATACAACTGGGGAAAGACCATCTCTAAAAGCAAAACAGGTTATTGACCATTACAATTGGGTTTGGAAAAATATGGTACCAATAAATGGACAAATTAAGGTTGAGAAAACTGAGCATATAATGACAAACTTCCGATACACCATGTAATTCTATAAAAGGAGCGCATACCGAAGTCGCTAGTAACTAAAATCCCGATTCCTTTCAGAATCGGGATTTTAGTTTTAGCAAGCTTTACTTAAATTTAACAGCCCCGGTCTGTGTCTCCACAGACCGGAACTTCGAAGTTTTTACTTACCTCATTTTCTTATAGGCATTGATCAAGCCATTCGTAGATCCATCGTGAGCAGTGATTTCTTCATCCCCGTGAAGTTCAGGAAGAATACCATTGGCAAGGACTTTACCTAACTCCACTCCCCACTGATCAAAGCTGAAAATATCCCAGATCACGCCCTGCACGAAGATTTTGTGCTCGTACATCGCGATCAATGCTCCAAGAGTATAAGGATTAATTTCTTTTACCAAAATAGAATTCGTAGGTCGATTACCTTCAAAAACCCGGTGCGGAGCTATTTTTTCAATTTGCTCATCTGACTTACCAGCTGCCTTCATTTCTGCTTTCACATCCTTCAGAGATTTTCCTTTCATCAAGGCTTCTGTCTGCGCGAAGAAGTTGGACAGCAATTTCTGGTGATGATCGCCGATAGGATTATGAGACACCGCCGGAGCGATAAAATCACAAGGAATCAAATGCGTCCCTTGATGGATCAATTGATAGAAAGCATGCTGCCCGTTGGTTCCTGGTTCTCCCCAGATAATTGGGCCTGTGGTATAATTCACTTTTTCTCCTGAGCGACTTACGTATTTGCCATTGCTTTCCATGTTTCCCTGCTGGAAGTATGCTGCAAAACGATGCATGTACTGATCGTAAGGTAAAATAGCTTCCGAACTCGCACCAAGGAAATTGGTGTTCCAGATACCAATCATCGCTAAGACAACCGGGATATTTCGGTCAAACTGAGAATGACGGAAATGATTATCCATCGCATGGGCACCGGCAAGCAGTTTCTCGAAATTATCGAATCCTATCGTACAAGCTATCGGCAGACCGATCGCGGACCACAGCGAATATCTACCTCCCACCCAGTCCCAGAACTCAAACATGTTATTAGTGTCAATTCCAAATTCCGATACGGATTTTGCATTGGTAGATAAGGCTACAAAATGCTTGGCAACAGCAGTGTCTATTTTCGCATGTTCCAAAAACCAGTCCCGCGCAGTATGCGCATTGGTCATGGTTTCCTGGGTTGTAAAAGTCTTTGATGCGATAAAGAAAAGGGTCGTCTCCGGATCTACCTTCTTCAGCGTTTCGGCGATGTGAGTTCCATCCACATTAGACACAAAGAAACATTCAATGTCAGGATTCTGATAAGGCTTCAATGCTTCGGTCACCATCACTGGGCCAAGGTCAGATCCACCTATACCAATATTGACCAGCGATTTAATAGGTTTCCCAGTATAACCAAGCCACTGCTTTTTTTGGATTTTATCTGCAAAAGATTTCATCTTTTTTAAAACAGCCATGATATCCTCTGTGATATTGTGCCCATCAAGAAAAGCTGCCTTATCAGCAGGATTCCTCAGTGCCGTATGCAATACAGCTCTCCCTTCCGTTACATTGATAGGCTTTCCTGTAAACATATCTTCAATAGCCACATGGAGTTTACACTCCCTCGCCAGATCAAAAAGTGCGTCTAGAATATCTGGGTTCAACCTGTTTTTAGAAAAATCAACCAAGATATCTTCCATGGTAATACTCAGTCTATCAAAGCGCTCCCGCTCATCGAATTGAGAAAGGATGGTCATATCTTTATGATCTTCAGCAAGTTTCTGTAATCTTGCCCAGGCTGGGGTGGTCGTAGGATTAATTGCGTTCATTGGTTTGTTTTAATAGGAATGAGCCACAAAAATAAGGTTTATCTTGAGGGATAAAAGGGTTTTATACTAAAGCAAAGAATAGCTAAATGGCAATACGAATATCTACTGGAAAGCTTGGGGTAGTTCAATAAAAGTTTTCCAAAAGTCAAATGTTAATTTCAATTCAATCTATGAAAATATTATTCAGCTTTTTCATCCTTTTGATTGTTGCCTATCCGTTGCCCGGCCAGCAGATTCTTCATCAAAGGTTCAAAAGTGATATCCTCAAAAATGATCGGGACGTATGGATTTGTCTACCTGCAAACTTTAATCCAGACAAAGAATATCCCATTCTCTATATGATGGATGGGCAAAATCTACTATACGATTCTCTGGCTTATGCTGGCACTTGGCAGATTTCTTCCAAGCTTCAGGAATTGAGCCGTGAAGAATTAGACCTTATCATCGTCGCTGTAGCCAATGCTGGAAGTGGGAGAGGCAGAAGTAAAGAATACAGTTGGTTCGAAAGCAAAGGAAATCCATCAGGCAAGGGCGAAGACTTCCTGAGATTTATGTGTGAAGAACTTATCCCTGAACTCGAAGTCAACTACAAGATTATATCCGAAAAGCGAGGAATTATAGGAAGCAGCCTCGGTGGATTGATTTCAATACAGGCAATGATCGAGTATCCAAACATATTTCAATTGGGAGGAGTATTCTCAGCTTCCTTTTGGTTTAATCCTGAATCCATGGAAGAAAGCTATTTAAGCAGAATTCAAGATAATCAAAGAATCTATCTAGTCATCGGGGAAAGTGAGGGCGGAGACATCCCTATGGCTAATGATCAGCGAAAAGCTAGCGCTACACTCAGCAGATATCTGCCAAAAGATAACATTCATGCAGAGGTCGTCCCGGATGGGGAGCATAAAGAATGGTTTTGGGCAAGGGAGTTTGTACCTGCTATAAAGTTTTTGTATAATTAAACTCAACTATTAGTCCACTATAATGAATAGCACGATTGTATTTAAATTTTTAATAGTTCTGATTCTTTCAAGTGGATTTGTTAACCATCAATCCCTAGCTCAAGAAAGAGTAATCATAAAATTAGACGGAGGTATGAAGCCAGTTCTCAATGAGAACTTTGGAACACATAAATACAATCAAATTCTAACTACCGGTAAAGACAGCTCATCCATTTCCAAAATATACGATCTCAAAAATCGGTTAATTAGGCAGACCAAAGAGAAATACAACGAGGAATTGGGTTACAATGAGGCTATTATCTCCCGGTATGATACACTCCAGAACCTAATTTCCAGTGAACTTAAAAATGTGGACAATGGGAGCTTCGTAAGGGTGTTCTTGGATAAAGAAACCGTAGTTTCTCGGTTACAGTTTACTAAAGGAGATAGTAATGGAGAATACTTTAAATTCTATATGGGAGATTCAGAAACACCAATTGCTACAGGTTCGACCAATCCAATGGATCCTTCCCCTTCTTTTGAACAAGATGAATTTTTCAAATTTCTTTCTCAAATACTGGAGTATCCAAATCAGGCGCGTGCTGAAAGGGAAACAGGAACAGCAATAGTGGCGATTGAGGTAAATAAAAATGGAGAAGTAATAGATTATCAATGTGTCAATAAGGACTTGATTCATCCTTCCTTTGCCAAAGAAGCAATTCGAGTAATTAAAAAATTCGACCCCAAATTTAATCCAGCTTATGGTATTTTTGGCGAGCCAGTAGCAGGTACATTTAAAATTCCCATTAGGTTTAAATTAAGCTAGCTGGAATAACATCTTCTAAGTCAAATAATAGTTCAGAATTTCAATCATCTTAAATAGTTTCAAGTGAAATTAAAATCAATTATTCTTTTTATCATTTTCAACACCGTTTTAAGCTTAAGTCTTCTTGCGCAGGGAAGGGAAATAACAAAGCTTGACAAATATTACCGAACATTGACTGAAGGACAGGATTCATTGCATGTCTATAATAGAATCTCTACTATTGGAAAGGATAGTAGCACAATCGAGAAGATCTATGACCTTCAAAACCGAATGCTCCAAAGTTCAAAAGTCAGCTTCAATAAAGAAGTAGGCTATAATGAACTTGTAGAAGAGCGATTTGACACTACTAAAAACAGGAAGAGTATCAAGTACTTCAATTTGGATAATGGCAAATTTTTCAGCTATTACTTTAAGAATGGTGAACAAGCGTCTTCCTTGGAATTTGATGGAGAAAAGACCTACAAACTTTTAGGAAAAGACATGAAAGAACCATTAATAACAGAATACGATCCACTTACATTAACCCCCAAATTCACTGTAGCAGATCGCAATGATTATTATTTACAAAATCTAAAATATCCCTCCCAAGCAAGGATGAGAGGAGAGCAGGGAGTTGTAAAATTACTTCACCAAATAGATGTAAATGGAAATGTAAAGAGTCGTGAAATTCTTGATCCAGAGCAAACATCATCAATTCTTCATGATGAAGCAATAAGATTATCAAAACTTTTTGACCCGCAATTTTATCCACTCTATGACGTCTATGGTGATCCCAAAGAAGGGGTATTTGTAATGCCTACCGTATTTAGATTATCCAGGAGCAGGACAGTTTTTTGATTAAAAAACCCGCCATTTCTGACGGGTTTTGTTTAGTTAGGGCATGCTGAAAAACGCCAGTAATAGCTCAAAAGCTATCATTTTGAATGATTAACCCATTTTTCATACGAACGGTTTTTCAGCAAGTGCAAGCTTATTGATGACAATAGGTCTTTATCCATGCATCAGAAAATCTCAAAATCGTGATTTTCAAGCTAGCCTCAGCCATACCATCTTCTACGTTGGCCTCATTCGAGGTATAAGCATACATCTTCACTCGGCCGCCTTGAACCTGGCATACCTGAGACTTTTTCAGCAAGCCCTAGTTAAAGGCCAAATTAAAAGCCGATAGACAATGAGATTGCTTCGTACCTCGCAATGACGTAACCACAGCTCAACTCTAGCGGCACCCTGCATCGGTCACCCCACATCGGACATCCAACACTTTAATCCTTCAAGAAATCCCTTAGCACATAATTCAATATCCCTCCATGCTTATAATAAGCGATCTCTACCTCAGAATCAAGTCTTGAAAGTACTTCGATTTTCTTCTCTTGAGAATCTGAGGTTACGATTACTTCGAATTTCTGCGATGGTCTCAATCCCATCTCAATTCCTACAATGCTGAATTCCTCTTTTCCAGTTAAGCCCAAACTCTCGGCTGTTTCTCCAGGTAAAAATTGCAGTGGAAGTACGCCCATCCCCACCAAGTTGCTTCGGTGAATACGCTCGTAACTTTCTGCAATCACTGCTTTGATACCCAATAAATTGGTGCCTTTTGCCGCCCAGTCACGGGAAGATCCCGATCCGTATTCTTTGCCTGCCAAAACTACTAACGGCACATTTGCAGCTTGATATTTCTCAGAAGCTTCAAATACGCTCATTTCCTCATTGCCTGGAATGTAAGTCGTAAACCCTCCCTCTTGGGTGCTGAGTTGATTTTTGATCCGAACGTTGGCGAAGGTTCCCCGTACCATTACCTCATCATTTCCTCTTCTGGAGCCATAGGAGTTGAAGTTAGGTCTTTCTACACCTCTGCCATTTAAGTATTTACCCGCAGGGGAATCCGGACGGAAAGATCCGGCCGGAGAAATATGATCTGTGGTAATAGAATCCCCCAATTTCAAGAGAACTCTTGCATTGGTAATGTTTTTTGGTTCTGGCACATCTACAGATATTCCTTTGAAAAATGGTGCTTCCTTGATGTACGTACTGCTATCGTCCCAAGGATAGATCTCTCCTTCACCGGACTGCAACTCTCTCCAGATATCATTCCCTTCAAAGATCTCTCCGTAGCTCTTCTTGTAATCATCCGGAGTAAGGACTTTTCGCGCCACCTCAGCTATTTCTTCATTAGTTGGCCAAATGTCCTTCATGTAAACGGGCTCCAGATTCGGATCGTAACCCACAGGCTCATTATACAAATCCACATCTACACGTCCCACCAGTGCATATACGACCACGAGCATCGGAGACATGAGGTAGTTCATTTTCACCTGTGGATGCACTCTTGCTTCAAAGTTTCTATTTCCTGAAAGTACTGAGGCTACGACCAAGTCATTATCTTCTACTGCCTGTGCAATATGCCTTGGAAGAGGCCCTGAATTCCCAATACATGAAGTACAACCATAGCCTACCGTGTGGAATTTCAAAGCTTCAAGGTCTTCCAACAGATTTGATTTCTCCAAGTAATCAGTTACTACTTTCGATCCCGGTGCCAAAGAAGTCTTTACCCATGGTTTCACATCCAAACCTCTTTCCCGTGCTTTCTTGGCCACCAAACCGGCACCTAGCATCACAGAAGGATTGGAAGTGTTGGTACAGGATGTGATTGCTGCAATAACTATAGATCCATCGTATAGCTCAAATTTATCGTTGTGGAGTGTCACTGAAACTGTCTTCAAACCATCTTTGATTTTGGTTTTGATTTCGGTCTCAGCAGGTGCTTGTGCATCAGACTGATCCTCCGTCTGTCCTCCTCCTTCTTCCAAGAAGCGAGCAACTTCCTCTCTCTTATCAATTGGTATATATTGGCGTCCATGAACGGACTCAAGCAATTCTCCAAATTTCGGCTTGAAATTTCTCACCAAGATCTTATCCTGAGGACGCTTAGGTCCAGAGACGGTAGCTTCTACAGTTCCCAAATCCAATTCTACTACCGAGCTATACTTGATCAAATCTTCATCTTTTCTCCAAAGCATATTGGCCTTGCAATATTCTTCCACCAATCTGATCTGCTCTTCAGATCTATTGGTTTTACCCATGTAATCGAGCGTGCGATCATCTATTGGGAAATAAGTTACTGTACAGCCAAATTCTGGAGACATATTGGAAATCGTAGCTCTATCCGGAACAGATAGGTGATCTAGACCTGGACCAAAGACCTCCACAAACTTCCCTACTACGCTATTTCTTCTCAATAATTCGGTAATCGTAAGCACCATATCGGTAGCGGTCGTTCCTGCTGGAAGTTTACCTGTCAGCTTTAGGCCAACGACTTCGGGCATGATGAAATAAATCGGCTGACCAAGAATAGCAGCCTCCGCTTCTATTCCTCCAACTCCCCAACCTACTACTCCGATCCCATTCACCATAGGGGTATGAGAATCTGTCCCTACTAGCGTATCAGGAAACACCGATCCGTCCCGTTTGATTACGCCTTGAGCTAAATATTCCAGGTTGACTTGGTGGCAAATCCCCATTCCTGGAGGAACCACCGAAAAATTATCAAAAGTCTTCTGTGCCCATTTCAAAAATTTATAGCGCTCAGAGTTTCGCTCGTACTCCACCTCTACATTTCGCTGGTAACTGTAATTCGTACCAAAGTAATCCACTTGCACCGAATGATCAATCACCAAATCCACGGGAATCAAAGGATTGATAGCGCTGGGGTTTTTACCTTTTCTCTTAGCTTCAGATCTTAAGGAAGCAATATCCACTACTGCTGGGACGCCTGTAAAATCCTGCATCAAGACTCGGGCTGGTTTAAAAGGAATATCTTTATCAGAGGGTTGCGGTGACCAATTCAATATAGTTTCCAGATGCTCTTTTGTGATTGCAAAGTCATCGAAATTCCTAAGGGCATTCTCCAATAAAATCCGAATAGAAAATGGTAGATGTTTTACTTTCTGACCATTTGCTTCAAGTTTCTCCAAACTCCAGTAAGTATGATCTCCGTCTGAAGTTTTTAGCGTAGTTTTAATTTGGTATGGGTCTTGGCTCATGATTTATAGAGGCTATGGTTAAAAAAAGGATTCATAGATGTAACTCAAAATCCCTACTTAGGATTCCATCTTCTCAAATAGAGTCCCAAAGTCTTGCCATTATTCGGGCAGATTTATCAACTTTAATTTAACTTAAGAAAATCAAATTATTACATGGGCTACATTCTGCTTAGAATATTTAGTGCATTCTTCTTATTTGCTGCATTTTTCCCATTAGTCAAGCTGGACTATTGGTGGGTTCGGATTTTCGATTACCCTAGACTTCAAAAACTAGTGATCACCCTGGCACTGATTATTTGTTGGACATTAACATTGGACATAGAGTCAAATCTAGAGCCCTATCTCTGGATTTCTGCATTGACAATAACTTCTATTTACCTGATTACCAAAGTATGGCCGTTCACTCCTCTGGGTAAGAAAATGATCGAAACGGTTCCTTATGCTGAGGAAACGGGGATTCATATCCTGGTTGGAAATGTATATCAGTATAACACAAACTATGGCAAAGTCGTGTCTCTGGTCAAATCTATCGATCCGGACTTGGTATTCTTTGTTGAGACGGATAAAGCGTGGGAAAATGGACTTGCTGAAATAGAAAAGGGCTATCCAACACAAATAAAAATCCCAATGGACAACACCTACGGGCTGCTGCTATACACCCGAATGGAAATAATCCGGCAGAAAGTAAATTATCTGGTTGATGATGAAGTCCCCTCCTTAGAAATAGATGTGAAGTTGCGAAATGGGGAAGTAATTACCATTTATGCGATTCACCCCACACCTCCAGTGCCTGGAGAAAATGACAAAAGCACCGAAAGAGATGCAGAAATTTTGCTTGTTGGAAAAAAATCAAAAGAAAACAACAAGCCTTCTTTAGTCATAGGAGATCTAAACGATGTAGCCTGGAGTTACACTACAGAATTGTTTTTAAAAAACTCGGAAATGGCAGATCCCCGACGTGGCAGAGGGCTTTTCAATACCTTCCATGCGAAAGTCCCTCTTTTCCGATGGCCGCTGGATCATATCTTTTTGAGTAAGCACTTCGGCTTAGCTAGCCTCAAAGTCCAAAGGGGGATAGATTCAGACCATTTCCCCATATCTATCAAAGCCGTATTGACACCGACAAACGATACGGACACAATCAAAGCCAACGGGGATGAAAAAGAAGAAGCCCGCGAGAAGATTTCCCGCGGGCTCAATGATGAAGATTAATAGCTATTAGTTGTTTTCTTTTTCTTCAGCCTTTTGCTTACGCTTGAAACCTTTGTTGAACGGCCAAGTATATTCTAGGGCTTCCATACCGCGATTCAAATTATACGTGGCTGAATCTGCATTTTCAAGCGTACTCTTAAGGCTTTGAGCAAACTCAGGATCATTTAAAAGCATTCCCATAGAATTGTCAGTATCGTTGAACTTGTCTGTGATTGTACTTAGCTTTTGAGTCATTTCCTCAGAATTAGCCGCAGCTTCTTTTAGGCTTTCCATGGATTGTTTCAGATCAGCAGCCATAGTGGTATCAGTGACAAGATCATTGAAGAGATTGCCTTTTTGATTCAATTTGGAAGTAAAGCTGTTCAATTCATCAATCATACGATTACTATTGATTGAAGCCTGATTAAGGTTATTCACAATGGCACGGAAGCTTTCTGCAAGGAGTGAATCAGTTAGTGCAGCTCCTACCATCCCTTCGCCTTGAGCAAGTTTGCTTGTAAGGTTTTTTAGGTTTCCTGTGATTTCCACCAGGTTTTCATTATTCACCTGTAAGGTTTCCATCATCTGATCCGTATCCAATGGCATCACAGACTCCAGTCTATCTCCATCTTCTACAGGAGGTGCCAAGGTAGTTCCGCCATAGATCACGATGATCTTGTTGCCAATCAAACCATCGGAGCTAATAGTAGCCTTCGAGTCCTTACGAATGAACTCTACTACTTCTTGCTCCACGTTCATTTCTATTTCTACCTGAGCATCTCCGTAGAAATTGATTTTACGGACGGTCCCGATTTTAACGCCAGAAAACCAGACGTTATTCCCAGTCTGAAGTCCTCCGATATCATCGAATACGGCCTTTAGCTGAATTGACTTTACAAATTTTTTCTGTTGGCCACCAAGTGTCAAGACACCTGCCACCAGAATTGCGATGCCTAGGAAGACGAATATGCCTACTATGACTGTTCTTTTATTTTCCCCTCTCATGAGTTGATGAAATTATAATCGTAAAATGATTTTATGCGTTTATCTTCTGCGTGAGGAAAAACCTCTTCAAAAGTCCCGACAGCGTCGAACTGTCCATCCAGCAACACTGCCATACGATCACCTGTCTCTTTGGCACAGGTCAAATCGTGCGTAATGACGATGGATGAGGTATTGTACTCTTCCCGTACTTGCTTGATCAGCGTGTTGATCTCTCCGCATGTAATCGGATCCAATCCCGCCGTAGGCTCATCATAAAGCATTATTTCAGGCTCCAAAATCAACGTACGCGCCACACCAATTCTTTTCTTTTGACCTCCGGAAAGCTCAGAAGGCATCTGGTCGATAGACTGGGGTAGTCCCACACTATCCAGCAAACCTTCTATTTTCATGGTGATCTCCTTCCTTGTCAGATTCTTAATGTTTCTCACCAAGGGAAATTCCATATTCTCCCGAACAGTCATACTATCGTAAAGTGCTGAGTTTTGGAAAGAAAACCCAATTCTCAAGCGTAATGCATTCAATTCTCTAGTTTTAAGTGTGGAAACTTCTTTGCCCAACACATTCATTGATCCCGAATCTTGCTTCAAGAGGCCAACCATGATCTTAATCAGTACAGACTTTCCAGAACCTGATTTTCCTAGAACAACCAGATTCTCACCTTTGTGCAAATCAAGATCTACCCCTTTTAAAACATCCAAGTCTCCAAAAGACTTCTCCAAACCGCGAATTACTACAACCTTCTCTTCCATGATTAAAATGTTCGGATTAAGTTTACGATTTGAAGAACCAGCAATTCTTCAATAAATATCAAGAACATAGCCATAACCACGGCAGCATTTGCCGCACGGCCTACTCCTTCTGTTCCTTTGGACGAATTGTAACCTTTATAACAGCCTACAATACCAATAGTGAAGCCAAACAACAATGCCTTAAGTACTGAGGAATTAATATCCAGGAAACTGATCGCTCCAAAAACTTCTACAAAGAAGGTGACTAAACTTACATTCTCATTAGCATTCACACTGAGAAATGATCCCATTAATGCTACAAAATCGGTGAACATCACCAGCACAGGCAACATAAATGTAGTCGCTAACACCCTGCTAACTACCAGGAATTTGAAAGGATTGGTAGCAGAAACTTCCATAGCGTCGATCTGCTCAGTTACTTTCATAGAACCTATCTCAGCCCCTATACTAGACCCAACCTTACCTGCTGCAATCAAAGCCGTAACCAAAGGGCCCATGGCACGAACTACTGCAATGGAAATAAGGGAAGGAAGCCAAGAAGTAGCTCCGAAGTTGGCCAGAGAAGGTCTGGATTGATTGGTAAATACAATCCCTACAATAAAGCCAGTCAATGCAATTAATGGCAATGACTCTACACCTATACGGTAGCACTGATGAATAACTTCCCTAAATTCATAAGGTGGAACAAATACCTCTTTGAAGAATCGCTTCACAAAGTTCCAAGCATCCGCCAATCCGATAAAAAACTTATCTATTTTCTTTGAAAGCAGGGGCTTTCTGTCTTCTGCTTTATCAGTCATACATTCTTGTTGATGGCTCGAAATTACTTAAATAATTCAAAAGGATAGTTCTAATATTCTTTAAAGTCCGAGTATTAATCTCAAGTCAGAATCACTTAATGGCTTTTCATAAATCCTGCTGATTCTTTTATCCGAATTTGCCCGCTGAATTTCTTCATTATAGACGGACCCAGACTGCAGAATTATCTTCGAATTTGGACTCACTTTTTCTACCTCATGTACAAAATCCCATCCACTCATTTCAGGCAAATTCAAATCTACTAAAAGTAAATCTACAGTTTCCGATTTAAGATAATCCAATGCTTTACTCGGTGTGTCAAAATAAACAAATTCGATTCCCGAATTAATTTTCAAAAGCCTCTTTTCATATAATATTCCTTGAATTCTATCGTCGTCGAGAAGTAAGATTTTTTTGATATCAATATATTTCATTCTGGGAAATTCAATGGTGTTAGCTTGACTTGAGATTACTAAGATTAAAAAAATCTGAGTTATATGTTAATACCTGCCCAACGCTGTCGCTGCCAATACAGTTCGATACCCATTTGAGATAAACTACCTGCTCGCAAATCCCACTATCAACTAATCCCTAAGCTCATCAGGTCTTATTTCTGTTTCACTACTACTTGTCTTCATTTTTAGCCAAGACTAATCTTTTTAGTCTACCCAAATTAAGCGATGACTAAACCATACTTAATAATCATATATTCAGATAGTTAGTTAATATTTTATAAAGTGAAGCTTCTTAGTTCAGGTTATGGTTTAATAGGTTTTGTAAAAAGGGCAGCAAAGCAACCCTTTTCATCAACAGTAGATTGTTCTGCAAATAAAATAGCAGTATCCTACCACAAAACAGGATTGTATTTTAGTTATTTTGCCAAGATTTATTTTCAGGAAGATGATAGAAGAAGTTAAGCCAAGAAAAAAACGAAGTAATCAATTAATCCGATTTCTGCTTTATATCAGAGATCGTTTTGACTTACATGAGGGCAAAGAAGATGAGCTGGAGACGATAGAATACATCAGGAAAAACGTGGAGTTTAAAGGTGCAAATCTTTGGATTTTGATCTTCGCGATTCTTGTTGCCTCAGTAGGATTGAATGTAAATTCTACTGCAGTCATCATTGGAGCCATGCTCATTTCGCCCCTCATGGGTCCCATTATGGGGATCGGAATGGCAGCAGGAATCAACGATTTTGAGTTGCTCAAACGTTCGCTGAGAAACCTCGGAGTAGCCGTTTTTATAGCAATTTTAACCTCCTCGATTTACTTTACATTTACACCACTGAACGACGCCCAATCCGAGCTGTTAGCACGTACCGAACCGACGATTTGGGATGTGCTGATTGCACTCTTCGGAGGCCTCGCCGGGATCATTGCCGGCTCGCGCAAAGAGAAGAGTAATGCCATTCCAGGTGTGGCAATTGCCACTGCCCTGATGCCTCCACTTTGTACCGCCGGATATGGACTCGCTACCATGAATCTTTACTATTTCTTCGGTGCATTTTACCTCTTTTTCATCAACTCGGTTTTCATATCGCTATCAACTTATTTGATTGTGCGATTTATGAAATACCCCAAAAAGGAATTTCTGGATGAGAAGAAAGAAAAGCGGGTGCAGACCTATATTACCATTTTCACCATACTCACGATTGTGCCAAGTGTGTACCTCGCCTATGGAATTGTAGTGCGGTCAATTTGGGAGGAGCAGGCAAAAACTTTCGTTCAAAATGAATTCGTATATCCAAAAACCCAAGTTCTCAATTCAGAGTATTTTTACCATCAAGCTCCAAAAATGATTCAAATCAACTTAATCGGTGAGTCCCTGCCCGATTCTGAAATAGACAAACTTCAAGAACAGGTGAAAGCCCAAGGTTTTGAAAACACCGAACTGAGGATCAATCAAAGCGGAAGTGGACAGACGGATATGAACTTACTGAGATCCGATATTCTGAAAGACCTCTATGAGCGAAACGAGCGATTGATTCAGAATAAAGATGAGAAAATAGCCTTGCTGGAAAACGAAGTAGCCAACTATGGGCAGGTACGGGTGCTCGGAAATGAAATAGCCATGGAAGCCAAAATCAACCATCCAGGATTACGGAAATTCACACTGAACCGCTCCATGGTCAGTGATCTGGAAAATAAAACCACTGATACATTGCTTGTAGCCTATGCTGAATTTGCCAAAAAACCTACTTCAGAAGAAACAAACAAATTAACAGAATGGCTAAAACTAAGGACCAAATCCGATACTGTAGCCTTAATTCTTCATTAGGCCTCTGATCGGCCATAAAGCTGAATTACAGTACCCAATGCTGCAATTCGGCTTTTTTTTGAAATCAAGTTAAGCCCTCTTACTTTGTAGATGACCTCTTCCAGTTACCCGTATTGATACCATACCCCACAAAGGCGCCAAAATAACTACCTCTTGTGACTTGTGTGACCGTTCCTATCTGAGTTTGATCGGAGATCAATGGGTTGGTATATCGGTTCATGTCCGTTAGTCCTTGCTGATATCTTAGTCCCACTACAATGTAGTTATCCTTCTTAGTCATGAATTTAGTACCTACATCCACCCTGAAGGCCAGTGCTACTTTATTGGATTGCTCTAGCAATGATGAGCCTGAGGGAGAATTGAACTCATTCTCTGCACCAAGAGAACTGCTGGTAGAAAGTACCAAACCAGGCTGCACGAAGAATTGCTGATTCTTTATTTTGAAATTGTACCTAGCACCTAATGAAAATGACGGGATCACCCTAGGTATCTGCGCTGGAGGATAAAACACACCAAAATCAGTGTTAGAAGTATTAATCCCATTTCGAAGAGCATTAGGATAAAAACCAACTTCCGAATACAGTTGCCAATCCCTAGAAATGGGAAACAAGACACTTAAGCCAGCATTTGGGGCCATTCTGGATTGCGTAGGCATATTTCCGCCATCTACAGAATTTGTGGCTTTTGAGAAGGCACTTGCTGCCCCAGCTGTGATTTCTATGGCAACACTTTCCTGAGCCCTCAGTGCAGTTGACATCAAAAGAAATAGAGAGAATAATAGAAGATTTTTCATAATGAAAGAAGTTAGGTAGAACCAGAAGAAGTAATAGCTTAAAAATACCTAAGGCATTCATTTGAGATTAATTACCTATCTAAAATTTTCTTAATCAGTTAGTTAAAAAATCTTATACGCTTATTCGCTTTAACACTAATAGCCCGTAGTACCGCCAATAGCCTTGGCTATTCATGATATCGTATCCCAGATTCTCCAAATTCTCTATACTTTTATTAGTCAAATGAAAACCTTGCGATACTATGAAAAAGCCAAATTGCAGCTTTAGATGCTGAAATTCGGCTTTTTCTTTTTTTGAGATCTAATTAAGTACTACTTCTTTTTAGATGATCTCCAACAAAAACTCCCGAACGATTATTGTAAGACGCCGATAAATAAGCGTATTACAAATTACATCATAGGTAGAAAATTAGAAACATTCATTTTATAAATCTTGAGGAACGTGTTCTAACAGATCTCCAGGTTGACATTCCAATATTTCACATATGCTATTTAATGTGTTGAATCGAATACCTTTCACTTTACCAGTTTTTAGTAAAGAAAGGTTAGTCTCAGATAAGCCAATAATCTCCGCTAGTTCTTTTAGCTTCATTTTACGCTTGACCAGCATTACGTCTAAGTTCACCACTATACTCATACAATAGAATCCTTATCCTCTTGTAGGAGTTGTCCTTCTTTAAAAATTTCACTGAGGCCTAGACTTACCAGGGATAAAGCTATCCAAACTACCGGAAATCCTACTTCCAAGCCAATACCTCTTTGTCCCTCATCAATGAAATTAAAGATTCCTATTATGAAGATGGCAAAGGTATATTTAGCTATTTGTCTGAAATGCAACTTATTTTGATTATAGAAAGTCTTATAATCTTTTACCGATTTCCAAATTTTGATCCCTTCATGTTGAATTAATATAAGAAAAATCAAAAGAGCAGAAAAGTGCAAGAGCATCCAGGCTTTTATTAATCCACTAACCTCAGAAAGAGAGATACTATTTGAGGCCCTTTCGCATTCAGAACAATAATCAAAGTTAAAACTTAACGTATTACCGTCATTCAGAATTTGAAAATCAGAATAAAATTCCGGGGAAATAATTGAATGGACTATTGCAAAAACAAATGCTGTCAATAGAACTATAAAAAACCAAAAAGAGAATTTGCTAATTGCCAGTGTGGCTTGAATTATTTTATTTCTTTTCATAAGTATCAAATTTTATTTAATTCAAACATAAAAAAATTTATGTAAAACATAATATTTTTTTCGTAAAAATTTTAAATCCAACTTATGAAATGCAAATAATATTACAGTGCATAAGACTTAATGCCGTACAACTATTCGAACTTGTGCCTGGTGAGAAGGTACTTGCTACACCAGCGGTGATTTCTATTGCGACATTCTCCTGAGCCCTCAGCGCAGTTGACATCTAGAGAAATAGAGAGAATAATAGAAGGTTTTTCATATTGAAAAGAATTAGGTAGAACCAGAAAGAACTAATAGCCCAAAAATACCTAAGGCATTCATTTGAAAATTAAATTCCAATCTAAAATTCTCTTAATCAGCTAGTTAAAAAATCTTATGAGCATATTCGCTTTAATACCACTAGGCCTTATTTATCAAAATGGTCTTAGCTAATCATGAAATCTTATCCCAGTTTCTCCAAATTCTATATACTTTTAGTAGTCAAATAATAATTCCACGATACTATGAAAAAGCTGTTTTTCCTGTTAATACTCACGTTATCCGCTCCCTCTTATTCTTTTGCCCAAAATGAAACCTATGACGAAACTATGGCCAAAGAAGTCGGTGCGGATGATTATGGAATGAGAAAATACGTTATTGCTTTCCTGTACCGGGGAGAGCGTGTAAGTGAATACACAGATCAGCAACGGTCAGATATCCAAGCTGGACATATGGCTAATATCAATCAATTGGTTGAAGAAGGGCAACTAGTCATGGCAGGACCTTTCTTCGGAAATGAGGAATTGCGCGGACTGTTCATTTTTGCAGTAGAAAGTCTGGAAGAAGCGGAAAAGCTCACGGCAACTGATCCAGCTGTAAAGGCTGGCGTGCTGAGAATGGAGCTGAAAGAATGGTATGGCTCCGCTGCCTTGATGCTGATGGCGGATATGCACTCAAAAATCGCTAAAATTAACATCTAGCCCAATCTCACCATCGTTCTGACTATAGATTACCATCCTTCGGTTTAAAGTATGCAGCAATCACTTGTATGAGGGCTATCAATTTTAAAATAAGGAGAATGCCAATTTATCTGTCAAAAGCTCTAAGGCTCTAATCGCCTTGACAGAATTCCCTTTCTCATTTAACTCAGGACTCCAAACAGCAATACTAAACTTATGTGGCATCACGGCGGCCACTCCTCCTCCTACCCCACTTTTACCGGGCAGTCCAACTCTATAAGCGAATTCTCCTGCTTCATCATAAAACCCACAGGTCAACATCAGCGCATTAATGCGTCGCGCGTGACTTTCTGATAAAATCTCCCGATTGGCAAAAATCGAAAACCCGTCATTAGCTAGAAAGGAGAAGGACTTAGCTAGATCTACACAATTCATTTCTATAGCGCATTGCGAAAAATAAACATCAAGCACCTCATCGATGGGATTATTGAAATTTTTGTATGATTTAAGAAAATAGGCCAATGCTGTATTTCTCTCTCCATTATTCTTCTCCGAATTCTTAACATCAGGATTTATTTTCACACAATTCTCACCTGAAAGCTCATTGATAAACTCTGAAATCTGATTGATCGGATTTTCAAATTTGCTACATAGTGCATCAGTGATCACTAAGGCTCCAGCATTGATAAAAGGATTTCTAGGAATTCCTTTTTCGTATTCTAATTGCGCGATAGAGTTAAAAGGATCACCACTAGGTTCAACATTCACCCGGGACCAAAGTTTTGAATTGAATGATTGGAAAACCATCGTAAGTGTATGGACCTTGCTGATACTTTGAATAGAAAATGGAACCTTGTGATCCCCTACCCCAAACACATTCCCTTTGAGATCCACCAAGGCTATCCCAAATTGATCTGGGTTTACTGAGGCTATTTCTGGAATATAGTCGGCGACTTTCCCTTTAAGATTTTCCTCCTGTACCTCTTGGTACACTTCTTCAATAAGTTGCTGGTAGTCCATCGTAGAAAATTGCGGAAATTTGGCAGGGATTAAAAGCTTTTTCTAAGAATTAATGAATAGACACAGTAATGTTTGAAGGTTAACCTTGATTCATATGCATGAAGGCGGGAGACCGAAGACGGAAGCGCACTTCGGTCTCCCGTCTTCGGTCTTCCAACGTAGTTGTCAACAGTAATAGCAGAAAACAGTCAGCTTTCATTTTTTTTTCATGGTAGAAATAAAACTACATACCTAAAATACTTATGCATATATTTTTTTTATATATTTGGCTAAGCTAGGTAATGTAGCACGATCATGTCGAACAATAATCTAATTAAAGGCTCGCTTCAAACCATCATTCTCAAACTTCTGGAAGAGAATGAAAAAATGTATGGTTATGAGATTACCCAGCGGGTAAAGGAACTGACCGCCGGTGAAATCAAAATCACGGAAGGCGCCCTCTACCCTGCCTTGCACAAGCTGGAAGCGGAGGGATTGCTCAGTACCGAGATTCAGCAAGTGGACAACCGTGTTCGCAAGTACTACAGCCTAACTCAAACCGGCCAAAAAGAAGTAACCAGCAAAATGTCTGAGTTGCAAGGCTTCGTGGAGAACTTACAGCGGATCTTGACTCCAGACCTTAAACCGGGATTTAACATCTGATTTTTTAATTGCAACAGCTATGAGAAAACTTACAGAACAGGAATTTGATCAGGTAAAAAAAACCATCGCAGCCAAGAATTTGACGTCGGCGGAAATCTTAGTGGAAATTTATGATCACTATGTAAGTCATCTGGAGGGTTTTGAGGAAGCTGATTTTGAAAAGGAATTGTTTGAGTTGGAGCAGAAGTTCACCTATAGCTATTGCCATTCGCTTCAGACAAAATTCATCAAAGCTTCAAAAAAAGAAGTCGGAAAAATGCACTGGAAAGTGATCCAAAGAAATTTACACTTACCCAGAATCATATATATTCTTGCGTGTATATCCGTTTGTTCACATTTACTTCTTTATAAATTCAAGCTTACGGATCGCAAAAATTAAACAGTCGATTAACCAAAGAAACACTCTTCAATCAGCATTGTTCTATCCTCTCTCTGAAAGAATGTATTTACCGTTAATGATTATTTATTCTATAGTTTGCTTGTGCGATATGATATTTGACATCCAAGATTTCTCCAACCAAGCTCCCCAAATAGCCTCAACATTCTCTATTCTCCTTTTAATTTATGTGATTTCACTATTGGAGGTTTGGAAGATCAAATCTAAAACTGCACTGATATGAGACAGCTTTCAGAACAGGAACTTGAATGGATTCATACACGACTTAAAAGTATTCATATCCAATACACGGAATTGTATGAGGAAGTTTTTGACCACCATCACAGTGCGCTTGAGGAATGCACAGAATCGAACTCTAAAACCAAACTCCATTCAAGTTGAAACTCTCCCCTTCCCAAATCTCCACCCTGAAAAAACTAATTTCCTACAAAGGCTATCCGGAGATTGATCTGCAATACGAGATCCTGGATCATGTGGCGTGTAAAGTGGAAGTGCTTTTAGAGGAGAATCCGGGTATGACGCTTGACGATGCTTTTCGCAAAGTCCATAGTGAATTTGGGATTTTTGGGTTTTCTGATTTGGCAGAATCTTATACCAAAAGCATAGAGAGACGCTATCGCCGTTTTTTCTGGGAAGAAATAAAATCGCTTTTTACAAGCCATAGAATAATTTACCCAACAGCTATGGCATTTGTTCTTTATTGGCTGAGTGTGTACACAAGACCTTTCGGATATGAACTGAGCTTGCCTGTTTGGGCTGTGATATTCTTTTTTGTAGGCTTAGTATATATTGTTTTCAACTATCATAGAGTTGACAAAAGCCTCAAAAATTATGTGGCTTTTAAGAGCACTAACAATTTTATGGTAATCCTGAATCTATTTATGCAAGTCAATTTTTATGGATTAAAATATTTAGAAAACCCAAACTATACTTTTGAATTCACTTTTAAAGGCATCATGATGGGTTTAGGGCTAGCCCTTATTGCAATGTCTTTCTTTTCAATCTTTCTCCTCCCTAGCGTACTCAAGAGATCCATCGAAGAAACTAGAAAGCTGCAAGCGATTTATGAGGGGTAATTCAAAACGCTTCCAAACCCAAGGTTTTTAGTTATACCTCGACTTAGACTTTGTTGTTAGATTCTGAGCGAATTTTTTCCATTGGTAATCAAAAACTTTTAAAGGCAATTTATACCCCAATTCCATCATAAAACCATTGATGTTCCCTACACTTTCAATGTGTACCTGAGTGCCATCAATGAGGTAATCAGCCTTGATCTTTACAAAATCAGGAGAGCCGAAATTCCTGGAAATCTTAAAGGTGAGAAAACTGGAATTAAATACAGAAGCTTCCACAAACAGCCCCGCATTAAAAACAAATCTGCTGTGAGTCAATTCGCGGTCAGAATAGGCATTGCCAGCGTAATAATACCTATGATTGACTGTGCCGTTACTTCCAGAAAAGCTTGAAGTAAACCATGAATTACTTTGGTTCTTCAAAGCGAAGAAAGTACTAAAACTTGGCCCGAATCTTATGGTCTGGGAATCATTGATGGGAATATGGTATTTCAAAGTAATCGGCACCACAGACATGTCATACTTCTCCCAATTCATGATCAAGGCATTTACTCCGTCAAAATCAATCTGATAATTGGCATTGTAGCTGAAATTACCATAACCGGATTCTATCGAAAACCGTCCATAATTATATCCTACGACTGCCTGAAAATTACCACTGGTGTTGGAGTAAATAAAATCATAGGAAAGTGGATTTTCTCTTCTTCTTAGTCCTCCATACAGCATAAAATACAATCCATCTTCCATAGCAAGATTATGTTTCAGTAGTTTTTGCTCACTGAAATATTGCCTAGAAGACCAATTGCTTGAATTCCTAATATTTTGGCCCAAAATCCCATAACCTAAAAACAATCCGATATAAGAACCTCTGCTTTTAGCAGAAAGTACATGTTCTATTTTTTCGGAATATCGAACAGGGGCATTCATTTCGTCCATGAGGATCAAACCTTGTTGATACCGTAAGCCCCCAAAGAAATAATTACCTCTTCGGTTGTAGATTTTTAATCCACTTTCGAATCTCAGCCCAAGACCTAAATTAGAATGTGATCTAACCCCTAACGTTATCCCTTTCCATGCTTCGGTACTCTCATAGATATTTATAGTCCTAGGACTTTTCATAACACTAAGACTTGGCTGTATATAAATATTACCCCAGCTTTTTCTCGCCCCTATTGCCAACAAGGGAATGCCTTCTGTAGAATATCCAGTAATCTGAATTGAGTCAATGGAGGAGGAGACTGCATAAGTCCCAAGCTCTCTTTTAAAAAATTCAGCTTGAGCACTTATTTGCCAATCATTTTTCAAACCCCAAAGGAATGTGGTACCGAAATGATATCTTAATTCATTGCTGGGTTTCACCAAATCATTATTGGGAATAATTTTATGAGTAAGGAAGGACTGGGACGGACCAGCATATAATTCCCATGCGAACTTGTCCTGAGAAAAAACTGGAGACTTACAGAGAAGAAAAAGCCATATCAAAAGGCAAAAAGAATTTTTCATATTCTTCAATAAATAAAAACCACTTATATTAAACATAAATATTAGTCAAACCAGTATAGTTTGACCAATGTTTTTTCACGTTTCGCGGTCTTTGTCACAGACAATTTATATCTCCCTAAGAGGACACATTCCAAGGTTGCTTATCTTAATCCGTCACCACTTCTATTTTCCCGCCTCTTCTGAACAAGTCATGGTCCACATAATATCCGTTTATTGCTTCTCCATTGACTTTGATCTCCTGTAGATTTCTCCCCCTATTTGGATTCACAATTACCAGGTCGTTACCATTATCCACTTTCCAAGTCACCTCATCAAAAAGCGGTACCGTCACCAGATAGTCAGCATCAGCCGGAGACATGGGATACAAACCCACAGCCGCAGCCACAAACCAAGAGGACATCTCACCTGCATCGTCCATTCCCGAAAGCGCTAAGCCTTCCGGGCCAATCCCGTAGAGTTCGGTCATAATTTTATCCAGAATCACCTGTGATTTCTCGGGTTTTCCTACATAATAATATGCAAATGGCGCTTCGTGATCAGGTTGATTACCCTGACAATACTGCCCAATGAACGTGGAAATATTTCTGGCAATATGGTTTGGATTCCATGGCTTAGTGAAAAACTCATCCAGTTTTGCCTCGAACTTATCATCTCCCCCATATAACTTTACCAATCCCGGCATGTCGTGCGGAGCATAGAAGGAAACTTGCCAAGCATTGGCCTCGCGATACATGTACTCGTAATAGGGATATTCCGGATCAAAAGGGGTGATCCAATCGCCGTTTGCCAATCTACCCCGCATAAAGTTGACTGATGGATCAAAGACATTCTTATAGTTCTGTGAACGCCTCATCAAATCCTCATAGTTCTCCTGATCGTCCAACGTATCTGCCAAAATGGCCAAGGAATAATCATCATAAGCATATTCCAAGGTTTTGGACACCCCAGCCTGTGCTTTCGTCTCCACATGGGGATTGGCTACATCAGGATCAGAGATAAAACCCTTTTCTATATATTCATCCACTAAAGCCCTTGGACCCTCGCTATTATATGCATTATTCAAAAGATAGGTATAGGCCTTTCTGACATCGAAATTGCGAATCCCCCTTTTATAAGAACCAGCAATAAAAGGTGCTCCATGATCCCCATGAAAAAATGTCGGTACAAAACCGGTGTTCTCAGCTCTACTGATCAAGGAAGAAATCACATCCCCAGTCACCTCAGGAGATAGAATACTCAACAGCACCAGTTTGTTTCTATAGGTATCCCAAAGTGATGGAATGGTGTAATACTTGAAGTCCTGACGCTGGGTATTGCCTGTCTCATCTGTAAACTCCCCATTCACATCACTTCGCAAGGCCGGCCAAAGGAAAGTCCGATATAATGACGTGTAAAACATCTCCTTATCCCGATGAGAATTGCTTTTCACGGAAATCTTTGAAAGCAACGTATTCCATTCTAAGACGGCAGCCATCTGAACTTCTTCAAAAGTCGCATCGATAGATTCCCTTTCCAGGTTCTCTTTTGCATTGGTGATACTCACATAGGACAGGCCGATTTTCATAATGACAGCTCCGGCATTGTCATCGGAAAGCAATAGAATTGCATAGCCATCTTTCTCACCCTTTTTCTCAAGTGTGAGTTCCGATACCTCATGATTGAGTGTTGCATAGAAATGGACTTTATCCCTTCCCACTCGCTGAAACCCACTTACACTTTTCCCATCCACCATTTCAATCTCCCAATCGGAGACATCATTATTTGCTTTACCCAAGCCAAATAGTATTCTTCGACCTTTTGGATTATCAAATTTATATTCGTGGATTCCTGTCCGTAGCGTCGAAGTCAATTTCACTGCAACTTTATAACCCTCCAAATACACATCATAATAACCGGGGGAAGCATTTTCCTTTGCATGGGAGAAAGAAGATTGGAAAGGAGCTGTGGCATCTGTAGAAATCGGCAACACAGGTAGATTGCACAGATTCCAGTGGCCTTTATTTGTATGGGCAAAACCCAGAATAGCTGTATCCTCATATTCGTAGCCAGCCCCTGAGCCCCATTTGGTAATTGGACTTAGTTGCACCATCGCATTCGGTAAGGCACTACCAGGAAAAGTCAACCCCGCCCATACACGCCAATCTTGCGGAGGAGTATAGCCAATAATGGCTGGATCAGTGAGAGGAGCTGTCCCAATAAGTGGATTCACCAGATCTGAAGGTTTCTCCTGAGAAAAGGAAAAGTGAAAAGTGAAAACGAATAAAAGGAGACAAAAGAATTTCAGGATCAATTTCATATCTTCTAAGGCTTGATATTTTAAATAGTTACTATTCAGATAATTATGAAATAGCAAAATGTAACTGCACTGCTAACCAAACGCTTCCCATGTTCAAATGGAATTATGATTAAAGGATAGCATTCTTTGAGCCTGAAAAATCACACTTTCAGTATTAACATCCTATAATTCAGGCAAACTTCACAAAGTCATAACCTTACTCCAAAATTTTATTTGTACTTTTGCGCCTTCAATCAGGCAAACCATGCAGAATATTCGGAATATCGCGATTATCGCACACGTTGACCACGGCAAGACTACACTCGTGGACAAAATCATTCACGCTTCTCAAATTTTCAGAGAGAACCAGCAATTTCAGGATTTAATTCTTGACAATAACGACCTGGAACGTGAAAGAGGAATTACCATTCTTTCAAAGAACGTATCCGTTCGCTATAAAGACGCTAAAATCAACATTATCGATACCCCTGGTCACGCCGATTTCGGTGGTGAAGTAGAGCGCGTACTGAAGATGGCTGATGGCGTAATCCTTTTGGTGGATGCTTTCGAAGGCCCTATGCCTCAGACCCGATTTGTATTGGGCAAAGCATTGGATCTTGGATTGACTCCTATCGTAGTAGTAAACAAAGTAGATAAGGAAAACTGTCGTCCTGACGAAGTGCATGAGTCAGTATTCGATTTGATGTTCAATTTGGACGCTACCGAAGAGCAACTGGAATTCCAGACGCTTTACGGATCAGCTAAGCAAAACTGGATGGGTCCTGATTGGAAAAACCCTACAGATACTATCTTCCCTCTTTTGGATGCTATTTTGGAACATATCCCAGCTCCAAAAATCGAGGAAGGTACACTTCAGATGCAAATCACCTCACTGGATTATTCCAGCTTCGTAGGTAGAATTGCTATCGGTCGTGTAAAAAGAGGCACAATTAAAGAAAATCAGCAAATCGCCTTGATGAAAGGCGATGGCACGATCAAAAAAATGAAGGTAAAAGAACTTCATTCGTTTGAAGGGCTAGGAAAACTAAGAGTAACTGAAGTAGCTGCAGGTGATATCTGTGCAGTGACAGGTATAGAAGATTTTGAAATCGGTGATACGATTGCTGATGCTGAGAATCCAGAGGTTCTTGCTAGAATCTCTATCGATGAGCCTACGATGAATATGCTCTTCACTATCAACAACTCTCCTTTCTTCGGAAGAGAAGGCAAATTTGTGACTTCCCGTCACTTGAGAGACCGTTTGATGAAAGAGACTGAGAAAAACTTGGCACTTCGTGTAGAATCAACTGATTCTGAAGACAAATTCCTGGTTTACGGTCGTGGTATTCTTCACTTGTCTATTTTGATCGAAACGATGAGAAGAGAAGGTTATGAACTTCAGGTAGGTCAGCCGCAGGTGATCTTCAAAGAAATCGACGGTGTGAAATGTGAGCCTATCGAAACCTTGTTTGTAGATGTTCCTCAGGAAACTGCCGGTAAGGTGATCGAACTAGCAACCCAGCGTAAAGGTGAATTGCTTGTAATGGAGCCAAAAGGTGATCTTCAGCACTTGGAATTCAACATTCCTTCCAGAGGATTGATCGGTTTGAGAAATAACATGCTTACCGCTACTCAGGGTGAAGCAATCATGAACCACAGATTTACTTCTTATGAGCCGTTCAAAGGCGTAATGCCAGGTCGTACTAACGGTTCATTGATCTCTATGGATGGCGGGCAGTGTACTGCTTACGCTATTGATAAACTTCAGGACAGAGGCACATTCTTCGTAGATCCAGGAGACGAGCTTTACACCGGTCAGGTGATTGGCGAAAACTCCCGTGACAATGATATCGTGGTAAACGTGCAGAAAGGCAAGAAATTGACCAACATGCGTGCTTCAGGTTCTGATGACAACGTGAGAATCGTACCAGCTAAGAAGTTCTCTCTTGAGGAGTCTATGGAATACATCCAAAAAGATGAATACCTAGAGATCACTCCTAAGTCTATCCGAATGAGAAAAATCTTTTTGGATGAGGGCGAAAGAACAAGAAACGCAAAGAAAGACTCTTAATAAATTAGAGAATCAAAACTCTAAAGTCAAAACTATAATGAATCCCTCCGGCGAAAGTCGGGGGGATTTTTTGCTTTCTACCAAAGATGGTGAACCTCCTCCCGGATATGGTTATCATACACTTTTTTCACTGCTTGCATTTGCACTGGGGTGATTTCAGGAAGTTGTCCCGCCTTTACATTTGACTCCAATTGAGACAATTTGGAGGATCCGGGAATTACAACACTCACCTCATCAAACATCAATATCCAGCGAAGTGCTATCTCCGCCAAAGTTCCATTTCCTTCAAAAATACGCTTTAACTCCTCGAGAGCTGGAAATGCTATATCCAATGGTACTCCAGAGAATGTTTCTCCCTTGTCAAATGCCTTTCCTTCACGATTAAAGTGTCGGTGATCATCTTTGGAAAAAGTAGTTTCCGGGGTGATTTTTCCTGAAAGTAATCCACTTGCCAAGGGAACACGAATAATTAACCCTATATTTTTGGAAGCTGCTAGCTTAAAAAGCTCTTCTGAGGGTTTCTGTCGAAACAAATTGAAAATCACCTGAACACTAGAAACAATGTCATATTCCATAGCTAATTTGGCTTCCTCAACTTTCTCCACACTCACGCCCATTGCAGCTATTTTACCTTCCGACTTCATCTTTTCAAATAAGGTGAAGATTTCATCACGGTGATAGACAGCGGTAGGCGGACAATGCAGCTGAATCAAATCCAATCGATTCAGTCCTGTATTGCTTAAACTATCCTCTACATGGCGACGAAGCTTCTCGATAGTGTAAGTTTCATTGATATGAGGTTGGATTCGCCTGCCACATTTGGTAGCCACGTAGATTTTCTCGGATCTTTGTCTTACCGCTTCGCCGACAGCTGCCTCACTTAGTCCAGCATCATAGACATCCGCAGTATCTACAAAGTTTATCCCATGGTCAAACGCGGAATGCAATATTTCTTCGGCGATTTTTTGGTCAAAAGGCTTTCCCCATCCGCCACCTATTTGCCAGGTGCCAAGACCTACTTCAGAAATTTTCCATCCGGTTTTTCCAAGAGTTCTGTACTTCATTCTACCGCAGATTTATATTAAAAAGAAAATAAGGATTTAAAAGGAAGGCTAAAAACTGCCTGATTATCTAAAAGTAATTTAAATTTTTATCTTTAGAATCACGGTTCGAACTGATATTTGTCCGTTAGAAAAAACCTATTATCTCTCTGGCCTAAAACCAATACAAATGAAATCAAGAAGACAATTTATCAAAACCATCGGCGTGGCAGGTGCCACCGCTGTCTTACCAATATCCTCAATCGCTAAAGAAATGGCAAAACAAAAAATGATTCATCAAGTTTATTTTTGGCTACATGATACTGCCAATACACAAGAATTCCTTACCGAAGCTGTTCCGATGCTTGGCCGCTGTAAGACAGTAGGCAAATTCATCGCGGGTACACCTGCAGCCACGGAAGACAGAGACGTAGTGGATCATAGCTTCCAAGTAGCATGTACGGCTTTCTTTGATAGTTTAGAGGATCAATTGGTCTATCAAACAGATCCTACCCACTTGGAGTTTATCGAAAAGTATTCTCACATGTGGAAAAAAGTACAAGTTTACGATATCGCGATCTAATCTTGATCTAAAAGCACCTCTCACTCGTAGTTAACTACAGCTAAGTCTGATAATTATGAATAACTCAAAATGGATTTACTGTATGTTAATTTTGCTCATCTGGTCATGTAATCCAAAAGATGAGATAATTCCAGACCCACAATCTGCAAAAGTGAGAGGTGCTATTCTTGAATCCATGGAGGAATGGTATTACTGGACCGCAGAACTGCCAGCTGCCATCAAGACCTCCGACTATAGCACCAATCAAGAGCTCTTAGATGCGCTTATTTTTAAACCTCTAGATCGATTCTCATACCTGACTACACAGGAAGCATTCAACAAAGCATTTGTAGGCAAGAATGCGGGACATGGGTTTGGGTTTGCCTTCGATGCTACTGAGAGACTGTATCTTACTTTTGTTTATGATGAGTCCCCTGCGGGAAAAGACGGCTGGAAACGTGGCTGGGAGATTATTGAAATCAATGGAAAGGCCATCTCAGATTACAGAAATTCTTCTGGAGGATATGATTTTCAATTAGGAACCTCAGATCCAGGAATCACAAATTCCTTCACTTTCAAATTGCCTGACGGTACCAATACCACGCGTACAAATGTAAAAGAAGAGTACCAGTCAAACTCAGTTTTGCATCAGGAAATAATCACCCTTGCTGACAAAAAAGTTGGGTATTGGGTGTTTCAGAGTTTCAAAGCTACAGCCGGACAATCACCAACCAAAAGCCTAGAGGTGGATGAATCCATGAAATTTTTCGAAGAGGCTGGAGTAGATGAATTGATAATAGACCTGAGATACAATGGTGGTGGCTCGGTAGCCGTAGCAGAGCAAATCAACAATTACCTGATTCAAGCTTCGAATTCCAACAAACTGATGTACACTAATAAACTGAATTCCTTGAAAACGGATATTCAGAAAAGTGTGGATTTCAAAAAGGCAGGAAGTTTAAACCTTGACAAGCTGATTTTCATCACTTCACGTGGTACAGCTTCAGCTTCGGAATTAGTGATCAATTCGCTAGCTCCTTATTCTGACATCACATTAGTTGGGGATAACACCTATGGCAAACCAGTTGGCTCATTTCCCCTTTCTAGCTACAATGAAACCTTAAAGGACAACAATGTAGAGTTAGTTCCTATCACTTTTGCCACTGCTAATTCTGAAGGAAAAGCAGAATATTTTGATGGTTTTCCAGCTGACTTCGCTGTCGGAGATACTCCCCAATTCAATTGGGGAAATCCTAATGACCTGCGCCTAGCTGCTGCTCTGAATGTTGTTGAAAATGGTTTTGTCAGTGGGAGGCTTTTAGATACTTTCTACAGACCAAAGTGGGAAATGATCGATCAATTCAAAGGTTTGCAGCAGGAATTCCCTGCTTATTGAGGTAGCCTTTGATTTTCAGGATTCTATTTCTTCCTGTGTCTATCGATTAGTACATCCATTACTTCATCCAGCTCATAACCTTTAGCTTCAAGCAACACTAAATAGTGATAAAGCAGATCAGCTGCTTCCCCCATAAATAGCTCTTTGTTGTCATCCTTAGCCTCGATCACTATTTCCACAGCTTCCTCTCCTACTTTCTGAGCAACCTTATTGATGCCTTTGGCAAAAAGTGAAGCAGTATAGGACTTATCTGTGGGATTGTTTTTACGGTCCTTGATAATGGTTCTCAATTGATCGATAAAGCCTGTTTTTGAAGTATTGATCTCATCAAAGCACGTATCTGCTCCTGTGTGACAAACCGGTCCACGAGGATTCGCTTTCACCAAAATAGCATCTCCGTCACAATCCACTGCGATTGAAACCAACTCCATAAAGTTACCGGAAGTCTCGCCTTTGGTCCACAGCCGATTTTTACTACGGCTGAAAAAAGTCACCATCCCAGACTCATTGGTTTTAGCTACCGCCTCCTCGTTCATATAGCCCTGCATCAGGACTTTCCCACTTATAGAATCCTGCACAATTGCCGGAACCAAACCATCCATTTTCTTAAAATCTATGTTCATTGTCTAACCTTTGAGGTTTTCAAAACCTCGAAGGTTTTGACTATTTTCAACTATTTTGTCCTTTTAAAGTTTATATACTTTTAAGGAAATACTCTAAAATCATTATAAACCTTCGAGGTCCCCCCGATAGCTTTCGGTATAGATCTCAAAGGTTCTTTCACTTTCTAATACTTATTCCTTCACTTCCCAAATATCCTTTCAATTCGGGGATACTTATTTCTTTAAAGTGAAAGATACTTGCCGCCAATGCAGCATCCGCTTTGCCAAAGTTAAACACATCTTTGAAATGTGGCATCGTTCCCGCACCGCCTGAAGCAATCACCGGAATGGAAAGTGCAGATGAAATCTCTGCCAAAAGCTCATTGGAGAAACCCGCCTTCGTGCCGTCATGATCCATGGAAGTAAGCAAGATCTCTCCTGCTCCCCGATCACAGACCTCCTGAGCCCAAGCCTGTGTTTTCAGCAAAGTTGCCTTTCTTCCGCCATGCGTATGTACAAAGTCAATTCCATCCACATTTCTAGTATCAATGGCGACCACGATGCATTGGGAGCCGAATTCAGCCGCCATTTCATTGATGATCTGAGGATTTTTTACCGCTGATGAATTAATGGAGATTTTATCTGCTCCGGCATTTAGTAATACTTTCACATCTTCCACCGTAGAAATCCCTCCACCAACTGTAAAAGGGATATTGATCGCTTTAGCCACTTTGGTCACGAGTTCGGCCAATGTTTTACGTTTGTCCACCGTAGCTGTGATATCCAAAAACACCAGTTCGTCCGCTCCTTCATCAGAGTAGATTTTTGCAAGCTCCACTGGATCACCTGCATCCCTTAGCTCCACAAAGTTGACTCCTTTGACAGTACGTCCCTCTTTGATGTCTAGGCAGGGGATTATTCGTTTAGTAAGCATTATTTAACTTCACCTTTAAATACTTCATTATTCAGCATTCTAAATTACGAGTTACGATATTGGATGTACGGCATTGATTTGAACCCCAATCGACATTCTGTAATCTATATATTTTTAAATTGGTTGGATTGAAAAGTGAGAGTAGCATTGGCGAAAATCTCGTAAATCGTAATTCTAAAATCGTAAATATCAATATGATCTTTTCATAACACGAAAGCAGCCAGTTCCTCCAGCGTCACTCTTCCCTCATAATATGCTTTTCCTACAATCGTCCCATATACTCCAATTTTCTCCAAATCTTCCAAATCTTTGACTGAGGAAACTCCCCCACTGGCAATCAATTTAACACCAGGAATTTCTTCTAAAATCTCCTTGTACAAATCGACAGAAGGCCCTTGTAATAACCCATCTTTCGCGACATCGGTACAAATCACATAGTGAATTCCTTTGGTAACATAGTCTTTGATAAAAGGAATCAAATCAACTGTTGTAGTCTCTTCCCAACCTCCCACAGCAATTTTTTTATTCTTGGCATCTGCTCCAAGGATGATTTTCTCAGAACCATACTTGGTAATCCATGCTTCAAACAGCGCAGCATTCTTCACAGCAATACTTCCTCCTGTCACTTGCTTAGCTCCCAATGTAAAGGCTTTCTCAATTTCCTCATCCGCTTGAATGCCTCCACCAAAATCAACCTGCAAACTTGTGCCGGCACTGATCCGCTGCAAAACATCCGCATTCACAATCTTTTTGGCTTTGGCACCATCCAAATCCACCAAATGTAGACGACGAATACCCACTCCTTCAAAGCGCTTGGCCATTTCCAATGGATCGTCATGGTATTCTTTTTTGCTGCTGTAATCGCCCTGACTTAGTCGGACACATTTGCCTCCGATGAGGTCGATAGCTGGGATTATTTCCATTCTGTAAGTAGTTAGAGTCAAGACACAAGATTCAAGACTTTCACAGTTTAAGGTTTGAGTTATAATTGAGCCAACTCCCTCCGCCGCGGCGGAGGGCGAGGGGATTTATTTAGATTGAGAGAAAGTTCTCTAATAATTTTTCGCCTACCAATCCACTTTTCTCCGGGTGAGCCTGAATGGCATAATAATTATCCCGATGGAGTATGGCGGAAAAATCATGGATATAATGCGTCTGGGCAATGGTCAAATCGCTCAACTCGGCAAAGAAGCTATGCACATAATATACAAATGGCTCAGCCGGAAGATCTTTTAAGAGTGGATTATCAACCATGTTTTCCAACTCATTCCAGCCCACATGCGGCACTTTGAATTCCTGAGAATTTTCCGGCACAAATCGCTTCACCTTAACAGGGAAAATCCCCAAACATTCGGTATCATTTTCCTCTGAATGCTCACATAGGAGTTGCAAGCCCAAACAAACACCCAAAAATGGTTGTTTGATTTCAGAAATCAATTGATCAAGCTTTCGCTCTTTTAAGTATCTCATGGCAGAACTTGCCTCTCCCTGACCGGGAAAGATCACTTTATCAGCGGCACGGATTTTTTCAGGATCATCGGTCAATTCAGCTTCCACTCCCAATCGCTCCATTGCATAGAGCACCGACTGCACATTGCCGGAATTATATTTAATAACTGCTATTTTCATGTATTGTCCGATGTCCGATGTCCGATGTCCGATGAGTCTGCACCGGTCATCGGTCACCCGACTTTTTACTTTTCACTTCTTACAAACTTTACTCTTCTTTCCCCACCAGCATCTCCTCCAGCACTTCCTCAATTTCCGGTAGCGACTCGTAAAGCTGCTCATAATTCTCAATCACAAAGTATTTATCCTGAAAGCGATCTTTCCAGTATTCCTGATTCAGAATCTTACGCACATCGTAATCGAAATGGGCAGGTTCATTTGAAAGGCTGAATTTAGTCTCTCCAGCCGAACTTAGGATGCCTGCACCGTATATTTTTAACTCACCTTCTTCTTTTATTAGTCCAAACTCGATAGTAAACCAGTAAATCCTACTCAGCAACTGGATTGCCCAAGGATTGTCTATATGCTTTAGGGCAATTCCAGAGAGGTCTTCCAAAAAGTCCACATAGGGCTGATTTGTTAGCAGTGGCATGTGTGCAAAAGCGTCATGAAACATATCGGGTTCCTCCAGATAATCCAGCTGCTCCATGGTACGAAGCCAAGTGGAAGAAGGAAACCGTCTGTTATTCAACAGTCCAAAAAACAAGTCATCGTCAATCAGCCCCGGAACTACATGCACTTCCCAACCTGTACTTTTCGCCAAAACTTGGTTCAACTGTTCAAAGTTGGCGATTCTATCAGCCGTAAACTTTACCAGCTTCACTCCTTCCAGATAAGCTTTGGACGCAGCTTTCGGCAAATTAGGCATTTGACGTTCGAAGAGAATCTTCCAGACTTTAAAATCCTCCTCCGTGTACAATTCATACTCCTGCCTTAGTTTTTGGAGTCTCGGGTCGGTAAAGACCCAGTTTTTTTGTTTTGTGTTCATGTTCATGGTATTTGGGTATATTCTGCTTTTTTATTCACTCTTGTCCGTTGTCCTGCTTCTACAGAAGCAGGATTGATTTTCAATACTTACTTCATATCTCGCCGTGGTTTGTGTCCCCACAAACCACATGATCCCAATCCTTATTATTCTTGCTCCCCGGTTGTCCTGCTTCTTCTGAAGCTAAACTTTGTCCGTTGTCCTGCTTCTACAGAAGCAGGATTGATTTTCAATACTTACTTCATATCTCGCCGTGGTTTGTGTCCCCACAAACCACATGATCCCAATCCTTATTATTCTTGCTCCCCGGTTGTCCTGCTTCTTCTGAAGCTAAACTTTGTCCGTTGTCCTGCTTCTCCCGAAGCTGGACTGACTATCAAACCAGGCTTGATCTCTGCTGCTTCTGGAGAAGCAGCAGAACTATCAGATTAAGTCTAGCTCCCCATTTATGATCCGGCTTATTTCTACTGCTTTATCTACAATCATAAAATGTTCTCCACTTTCAACCACTATCGAATTTTCATTCTTAGCCGGGGGTATAAGTTTATCTCGTGCTCCTTCAATTTTTAATACGCTATTCAGTCTTTCTTCATTATTCCAATTCAATAGCTCATTTATAGCCCACTTTGTGAAACTCAAATTAGTATCATTCAAAATTTCGTATAGCAAAGTCCTGTTTTTTGCTCCAAAAAGGTAAGACGTCAACCTCCTTGGAGGATTAAAGAACCTAGTCGGTAATAGCTTTATAACCCCAGTTTGACCAATAGTTTTAAAAATTGGCCTTAAATCTTTGTATGTCTCTGCAGAAGAAATGAGAATAGTTACTACTGGGTTTAAGTACTTACTTATTTCAACAGCAACGAGGCCTCCAAAACTTACCCCCAAAACACCAAACTCTTCATTTTCATCTATTTTGCCTGAAAGCCTTAAAGCATATAATTCAATTGACTCATCTATATATGGCTCTATCCAATCAAGTGCAATAAATTGAGCATTGAGGGTTAAATTTTCAAATACCCTTTTATCTGCTCCCAATCCACTTATTCCATAAATTTTCACTTCATTATAATTTGATTAAATTAAGGATCGATACGTTTTTCACTTGTCCTGCTTCTCCAGAAGCTGGACTGATTTTCAATACTTACTAAATATCTCACATTTTCATTCTGCTTCTGGAGAAGCAGCGTAGCGCTAGAAACAAAAAGGCCTATCCCGGAAGGAATAGGCCTCTATATTTTTTACCAAAAAACCATAGCAATCCTACCCCTTCATCGAAGATGGTGGTAAGAATGATGCACATAGGTTCTTGGAGTTGGATTCACTTGGAATATTACTCTTATAAATGGTATAGTAGAATGCTTATTAGCATTTCATTCCACTAATTTAATGATGCTTTTCTTGAAAACAATCTTTTACAACAAATCAAATCCCTATTCATAGTAAAACCTGCTCTGATCCAAGCGATCAGCTTTGCTGGGTGGACAAACTGATTTTCCTCCAAAAAAAACTATATTTTGTAAGGCATACAAAAAAGTAGAGCCCCCGAACGCTCGGAGGCTCCTGCAAGCAAAGAGTGAAGATTAAATTTATACCCAAAATTACCATTTCCCTCGAATGATAAAAATCATCCAAGCAATATTTACCATTTACTCCATTGTGCTTTTTTTCACACTGCTCCTGATCCTAGGGCTTTTTATAGTCATCCCTTTGAGCATCAGTCCAACAGGAGGTAAACTATCTTTTTTATTTATTCGAATTTGGGCACGAGTTTGGTCTTTTGGCTCAGGGATACGCTATGAATTCCATGGACGAGATATTATTGATCGCACCCAACCATACATCTATATCTTTAACCATCGCTCATTCTTAGACGCTGCAATAATCCCGCTTGCCATTCCTCAGCCAGTAAGAGCATTGGGAAAGAAAGAATTATCCAAAATCCCATTCTTTGGTTGGGTGGTGGGTAAAGTAGCCATCTGGGTAGATAGAACAGATGCCGAATCAAGAAGGAAAAGCATAGGTCGGTTGGTGACTTTTCTTAATCAAGGAATCTCAGCAGTCGTTGCTCCTGAGGGTACACGAAATGATAGTGAATCCGCTCTCCTTCCATTCAAATCCGGGGCATTTCGACTTTCAATAGAAACAAGAATTCCTATCCTGCCGATAGCCGTGATCGGCGCAAATAAAATCATGAAAAAGGGATCACTTTTGATCAGTCCGGGCAAAGTCAAAATTTATTATTCTAAGCCTATTTATCCTCCTTCCACATCTGATAATGCAGTCAACGAACTCTTAGAGAAATGCCAATCGAGACTGGAAGCTATGCTTCTCACACATGAATGATATTATCCTTCGATTCCTCCACAGCATCAATAGTCAGCTCTTCAAAAAGAATATAAACAGCAAGATAAGTCATTGGAATCGTTACGAAGATCCCAACAATCAGAAAGAGTAATCCTGCAATATTGAGCGCCAATAATGCTAGACCAAACAGAAAAAATTTCAGCCAGTTCGTATGAACTAGTTTACGACTCAGCTCCATAGAAGTCCAGAAATCAAACCCTCCAAAAATCACAAATAGAAGGCAAAACATGTAGCCAATGAGTAAATAAATTCCTGGTACCACAAAGCATATAATCCCGAGTACAATCACAATGGAGCTAATGAGGTTAGCAGACATTAGATTCCACCAGTATTTGAAACCATCAAAGTAATTCTGAAAATCAATATATTCTTTTTGGCTTTGGCGGTTTGCCACTAAGTAAAATCCACAGACTAGTGGCGGAGCCAAAAAGATAGTGTAGAGAAATGTGAAATCTTCTAAGTAAACAGTGAATCCAGCCTGAACTGCCCCTATCAAAACCATATATCCCACATGGAACAAAGCCCGGGATTTAAACATCTCCCAGGCTTTGCTGAATATTTCTCCAATATTAAAATCTACTCCCGAATCGATGATTCGTAGAATTTTACCTTGATCCATTCAATTAATTTACTTTGTAAAAGCTTCTAATATATCATGCTTAGTAATGATGTGAATCTGATTTTGCACATCACGCACGAGTACCGCCTTTTCTTTTTCTACCATAGATGAAAGCACATCCAGCGTACTATCCAGAGCCACAAAATGCATGGAATCTTCCATGACATCAGCAACATTTGCATCTTTCAGAGATGGGTTATCTATGATTCTTGCCAACAATTTATTATCTGTCAGGCTTCCAACTACTTCTCCATTTTCCATCACAGGGATCTGGGAGACACTTGTCTTATTCATCAAACCGATTGCTTCCTTCACTGAGTCGGTTTTCAACGATGAAACCAACGTATATGCTCCATTCCGCTGCGCAATGATATCTCTTGCCGTAGAGAAAGTCTTGTCTTCCAAGAAACCATGATTCCTCATCCACTCGTCGTTGTAAACTTTGCCTAAATAGCGAGTACCATGATCAGGAAGAATTATTACCATCTGATCACCTTCTTTCAAATTGTCCTTTGCCCATTCCAAAGCTCCATGTACGGCCGATCCACAAGACCAACCTACAAATAAGCCTTCTTCCCTAGCCAATCGACGTGTCATCACAGCCGAATCCTTGTCTGTCACTTTCACAAAGTGGTCGATCATATCAAAGTCTACATTCTTTGGAAGAATGTCCTCACCAATCCCTTCAGTCAGGTATGGATAGACTTCTTTCTCGTCAAATATCCCAGTCTCTTTATACTTTTTGAAAACCGAACCATAAGTATCAATTCCCACAGTCACCACATTTGAATTCTGCTCTTTCAAATATTTCGCTGCTCCACACATAGATCCACCGGTTCCTACACCAGCTGCATAATGCGTGATTTTGCCATCAGTATCATTCCAGATTTCAGGCCCAGTCGTCTCGTAATGAGCGGCTGTATTGGATAGATTGTCGTATTGATTTGGGTAAAAAGAATTCGGAATATCCTGATTCAATTTCTTTGCAATGGAATAATATGACCGTGGATCTTCTGGGGATACGTTTGTCGGACAAACGATCACTTCCGCCCCTACAGCCTTGAGAATGTCTATTTTCTCCTTTGACTGCTTATCCGCCATGGTAAAAATACACTTATAACCTTTGGCAATTGCCGCCAAGGCCAAACCCATACCAGTATTTCCAGAAGTCCCTTCTATGATCGTTCCTCCTGGCTTTAACAAACCTTCTTTTTCGGCATCCTCCACCATTTTGATCGCCATACGATCCTTCATGGAGTTCCCAGGGTTGAAGTATTCTACCTTAACCAAAACCTCTCCTTTGATGTGTTTGGCAAGTTTATTCAAGCGGATCATCGGGGTGTTTCCGATGGTATCGATTATTGAGTTGTAGATCATAGTCGGTTAAAATTGGTAACATAAACCTGAAATATGCATTAGAAAATCTACTCCGGCTTCAATCTGCTTCAAAATCAGCCGAACTTTTCGATCTTACCGTATCCGCCTCGGCGGACTCGATCTCCAAAGTGACTGATTTTCTTGCTGTTTGAAACCTCGCTACGAATCCTAATGCATAATCCAGGTTAAAATTACAGGAATTTTCTTGCTGATGCGACTACTGAAAAGTTAAAACAGAATAAAATTCGGCTTTTCTAATTCAAAAGCTGAGAAGATGTCAGACTACTTTCTAAGGTTTCCGCTAGCTATTGACACTTCTCTGGGACTTGTTTAGTTCAAGTCTCCTGACTCGAACCTATGTCAATGCAGTCTCGACACTGCCCTAGAAAAACCTTCATGAAGATGGACTTTCTAGAAAAAAGCCATTCGTGCGACACGAACGGCGGCGATGGAAAAACTTTCATTTAGGTGAACTTCCTTCCTGAAAGAGAGGCACAAACAGAGAATAAAAGTTCAAATTGGATCCAGCTTCTGGAGAAGCAGGATAACATGGCTGAGCACTGCAAACTGCGACTGAATACAGTCAACTGCGACTTCTACATCTCCTTGAATTCCAGTCGCTTCAATACATCCAGCGTCACATGCATGAGTATAGCAGCTACGAAAAACATCCCAAATGTTCCTCCAAAAAGCGCCCAGACGAATTGTTTGGAAACTATAAATGCGACAATACTAAAAGCAAATGCAGGCACAAAACCAAAAAGAATAATCCCTCCTATCATAAATGGTTTGATCAACTTCCTGTCCCAGCCCTCATCTAAGGCTATTTGAGGTATTATATTAATACCGAAGCCGATGAGATACACTTCCAGTGTTGCAAACAAGAAAAGTGGAATGATATACAAGTTTAATCCTGCTATCAGCACAGAAGGAATAATCAATGCCAAGCAAAACAAGCCAATCTGAAGGATATCCAGCTTAATCATATTCCAAAACTTAGATGGCCAGGAAGCAGGAACCAATATGAAAAAGGGTTTTTTCAGGTCTCCTACATTTGCTCTGCCTATTCCCGCAAAGAAATATATAAACAGCATTATCAGTAGATATCCATACAAGAAGTAGTGTGAAAACCATTCAAATATAGAAAGTACAGACAGCACTACTCCTACCCCAACCATTATCAAAGAATACAGCCCAAAAAGCGGATGAAAATCCTGCCGTGAGCTATGCACATAATTCCTCCAGTAAAAAGCCTTGGCTCCCGTTCCAAAGTCTGGAAGCGCAAGTTTCTTTTTTGAATTCAGACTGTAGGAGCTCTCCTCAACGTGCTTTTTACCTTTAACTTTCTCAAGCTTTTCTTCATTAGACTTGGTCGCCTCCAGCACGTCTTCGTAATAATAGCCTGCAAAGCGAATGACCAACTTTAAAATAACAAAGTAAGAAATGCCATAAAGGAATATAAAACCTATAGACAAAATCAGATTGTCATGAGAAAGATAACTTGCAATTCCGCGACTCCATCCCACGATAGGAAAGAAATCAAACCAAGGAGAGGTAATCCAAGCAAACATTCCCTGCCAAAATTTTTCTGCCAATAGGCCTGGAATAATAATCATCCCAGAGAGTAAAACCGCCAATACTATCACTCCAGTCCGGATGTATTCCATTACATCGTACTTGCTATTCAGCGTGTAAACCAGAAATTTGATAGGAGAAACAATAAAAAAGAACAAGGCAAAAGCCAGTGTCAGGAATACAAAATTCGCGACAGTCAAGTCAAACGTGTCGATAGCCTGGCTGGACGCATAAGCCACAAAGATGATTGCACCACCCAAAGAAGGCAATATAGACCGTCCCATGTAATAAATCAGGATATTTTCCGGCTTAACGGGCGCGGTAAAAAGCAGATTCACATCAGCCATTTTAAAAAAGCTAACATTGTTTTTTGTAGCTCTAAAAAGCTGGTAAATAAGAATAACCAAGGCCAGTATTGTCACTCCACCGACTATATTTTGCATCGCAAAATTCACTTCAGGAATGCCATTGATATCCAATGCTGGCATTTCCTGAGCAGACTCATCCTCATCTCTGTTCTTTAGACGTAGGTAATACATAAAAAATATATAGCCTGCAATACCTGCATACGGTAAAAGCCGAAGAGGATTTCTGAGTATTAGCTTAATATTATTGATCAGGATGAAAATATCCTTCCTGAATAATAGTCGGATTTCATTCATCTTTAGTCATTTCTAAAAACAAGTCTTCTAATGAAGTCCCTTCTTCTTGTACAAATTGCTGCTTAAGGTTCGAAATCGTGTCATTGCCTACTATGTTGCCGTTTTTCAGAATCATCACTCTGTCTGCTATTGACTCTACACTATCAATCAAATGAGTGCTGACTAGAATTGTCTTTCCAGCTTCCTTTAACTCTCTAAAAATCTTTTTGGTGTTTTTGATAGCTTTAGGATCCAAACCAATCATCGGTTCATCGAAAAACAATACCTGAGGATCAGGAAGTAAAGCACAGCAAATGGATACCTTTTGGCGCATGCCTTTAGATAAGTCTCGCCCGAGTTTGTCTTTTTTATCTGCCAACTCAAATATCTCTAAATACTCATCGGCTTTCTGCCTCCACTCTTTCACTCCATAAGCCTGAGCTATGAACTGCATATGCTCATGCACCGTTAGCAGATCATAGACATAAGGCGTCTCTGGAATGTAACTAAAAAGCCGCTTTGCCTCCACACTCAAATGATCATGTCCTCCTAAAGTAATCTCTCCTGAGGTCTTGCGAAGCAAGCCCACAATGCATTTCATTGTCGTACTTTTGCCTGCTCCATTTGGTCCCAATAGCCCTACTACCTCTCCTCCTTGCAGTTCAAATGAAATGTCGTTGACAGCGTTCTGCTTGCCATAGGTTTTTATGAGATTGATTACGCTTAGCATAAAAGTGAATTTGAAGCCAAAACTAACCTGCTTAGTGATAGGTTACGAATTTTTGGAATCTTTTTTGAAGTGAGTTTTTAAATGAATTCATCTCCTTAATCGCTCACCTATGAAAAAGATTTTTGCATTGCTCCTTTTCATTGCAATTTCAGGAGCCTCAATGGCTCAGCAATCCGGCAGGTTCAGAATTGATCTGGAAGCAGGCCCAGCTATCCCAAAAGGAGGGGGAATTGGTGTTTTATTTAATGTTGAACCAAAAATCAATGTAGCCGATAATGTGTCAGTGGGAGTTAGATTCGGAACAACAGCCTTGGCAAAGGATGTCACTTACTATAACATATCTGAAGATTATGAAGGAGAGATAGCTGGAAACATTTCTGTATCAGGCACTTTTGATTACTTTTTTCATAGAGAAGGAAGCAACCTTGCTCCCTTCATCGGTGCTGGTTATGGTTATTATGCACTAAGCAATATTGAGGTAAATAGCGATGACTTTAACTCTCCGGATAATTTCGGCGACTTGGAGGCTAATTTCAAATGGGCACCAATGGTAAGGGCAGGAATAGAACTTGGAAAATTCAGAATGGGAGCTGAATATAACTTCATACCTGCTAGTAATTTGCAAAATGCCTCTGGTGAAATAATCGGTGAGGCTATCAATCAATACTTTGGATTTACCTTCGGCGCATTTATCGGTGGAGGTAGATGGAGGTAAATGATATTAGATTTGGGATGTCAGATCTATGATTTGAAATCCAAATCATCTTATCCTTTAGTTCCTGCAAGTAAGTAAAGTACAGCCATTCTGACTGCTACTCCATTTTGCACTTGCTCTAGGATGATAGAGTGTTCCGAATCGGCCACATCCGAGCTTAGTTCCACACCACGATTGATCGGACCGGGATGCATGATTACAATTTCCTTATCCAACTGGCTCAATAGCTTCTTATTGATTCCGTAATAGAGTGAGTACTCCCGTAAACTTGGGAAATACTTGATTTGTTGTCTTTCTAGCTGAATTCGAAGGACGTTAGCCACATCGCACCATTGCAGTGCTTTTTTTACATCCAGTTCTACTTTCACCCCAAGACTGGCTATGTATTTTGGGAGCAAGGTAATAGGCCCGCACACCATCACTTCAGCTCCTAGTTTTTGCAGACAAAATATATTAGAAAGTGCAACCCTGGAGTGCAGTATATCTCCAATAATTGCGACTTTCTTTCCTGCCACGTCTCCTAGCTTTTCTTTGATAGAGAAAGAGTCAAGCAGCGCCTGAGTTGGATGCTCGTGAGTCCCATCTCCAGCATTGATAATATTTGCATTTACATTTCGTGAAAGAAAATGTGGTGCGCCAGGACTAGAATGTCTCATCACCACCATGTCAACTTTCATGGAAAGGATGTTATTCACTGTATCAACTAGTGTTTCCCCCTTTTTCACCGAACTATTTGATGAGGAAAAATTCACTACATCCGCCGAAAGCCTTTTTTCGGCAAGCTCAAAAGAGAGTCTTGTTCGGGTGGAATTCTCAAAAAACACATTGGCAATGGTGATATCACGAAGAGATGGTACTTTTTTGATCGGGCGATTGATCACTTCTTTAAAATTTGCCGCTGTGTCAAGAATAAGCTGGAGATCATCTTCTGTCAGATTCTTGATTCCAAGTAGATGTTTCGTACTGAGTTGCGACATGGTTAAGCTTTAACTTTCTCTGTGATCCAAATTGCGTCTTTTTCATTCCCATTCTCAGCCCATTCCACTAGCACATATTGGCTTTCCAGCGTATGCACACGAATACCATAATAATCTGGCATGATAGGATAATCCCGGGTGAGTTTTCTGTCAACCAGCACCATAAGCTCTACTTTCTGAGGTCTGCCAAAAGCAATCATCGCATCCATCGCAGCACGGACTGACCTGCCTTTGTACAGTACATCATCGACCAAGATTACTTTTTTACCTTCAACCAGAAAGTTGATTTTGGTTTCATTTGCTTTGAGCGGAAAATCTCTCCTGCGAAAGTCGTCTCTGTGAAACGTAGCGTCGAGATATCCTGAAGGAACTTTCACCCCGGATATTTCTTCCAGAAGATTTACGATTTGATCCAACAATATTGGTCCTCTAGGCTGTAAACCTAAAAGTACGGTGTTGTCAAAATCATCGTGATTTTCTATCAGTTGATGACAGAACCGTCTGAGTATGATCTTAATCTGTCCTTCGTCTAAGACTAGCCTTTTTTGCATGGGGTAGATTTGCGGGTAAATATAAAAAGAAAATCTAGTCTGGTAGACCTTCTGGCTTATACAAATCCCCATCTACCACTATTTTGGTAAGAAAGTAAACCCCTCTGGTCTCATCAGTACCTGCCTCATTTAAGAATCGGACGCGCTGTGTACCAGATAGCAAATAGTATCTGTCGTACCAATGAATCAATTTCAAGCTCTCCTCATTGGTATCTCTAATTCGTTCATTTTTATCGACCAAACCCAATTCAAACTCCTGATTTTCAAATATCCTTTCTCCATTTCTGAAAAAACTCAGCCTGATAGTCTCGTTTTCTACAAACATGTGATACAAATCCTCTCCCACTACTGCCACTTCTCCGAATGCTTCAGGATAGTTAGTTACCATTTCATTATAAGAAATAGCATTGTCCCAAAGCACCTGACCTGTCTTGGCTACTTTCGCAAAGTGCGCAGAAATATATCTGTACTCAGGAACTGTTTGGTAATTACTAGACATTGGGAAGCGATTAGCCAAATATGGATCATTGTAGATAGTCGTTCCCATTCTGCTCCACCTGTCGTATCGGTAGCCTCCTGTAGGCGAATACCTCCCGTTTTGGTATCCAGACCGACTATTGGATACCGTATATTGATCAAAGTAAACGTAGTAGGCATTAGGGGTTTGGCGTACATCGCGGATTGAGTACAGGCTATTAATGCCTGGGATCTTCTCTCTATCTAATTCCTTTTGGATTTCATTATCTCTTTTTCCTTTCGACTTTTCGTTGAGGTAATTGTAGAAATTTGGAAAATCCTTCAGGGTGTAAAGTTTGAAATCAAACTCTCCAAATTCATTGATATCCATAATGTACATGCCTTGATAGGTGTTTCTTCGGTCCAGTCCAAATGCCCCTATCATTGCTTCTTGATAGCTCCCCGTGGACAATAAAATCCCATCCATAATCTCCTGCCCCTGATCGGCAAATTGATCAACTTTCACTTCCTGAATGACATTCCCCAACATATCATAGGAATTGATAATCAAATCACGATTTCTATACGCTCCCTTCCTGCTCAATACCACTTCCAATGATTTTGTTTCTGGCTTTTTACGTATTTGAAGAATCTGCGTGTCGTTCCCATAAATTCCTTGCAGAGTATGGACACTTTTGGTTACCAAATCATGAATCTGCAAAACCGGTCTACTATCCGAAGTCCCCATGAAAATAGCTTTTTGATCCTGAACCAAAAATTCCACCAACTCCATATTTAGTACATTATCGACTACAGATTCTAATCCTTTTTTGGTTTCCAAATCCACTTGAAGCAAATACTTTTCTGAATTCATAGCGTATCCTTTAGTGAAAAGAATAAACAGATGGTTCTTATCAGTATCATAGCCCAACATATCATACCCTTCCTTTACAGGAAATTCTATCAAGCCATCCGCTGAATTCAGCGAAGAGTCTACGACAAAATATTGAAATACCCGTCTCAAATTCAGCCCTTTCTCTGGAAGAGTCCGAAAGCTAACCAATCCAGATTCTGAGTCAATCATCTCAAACAAGGGATCATTCAGATCAGAGGTCACTTCATAGCGCTCAATGAATCTGAGCTGCGCAAATACCTGCTGTCCAAGAATAAAAAGAAATAAAATTAGAACTGCTTTTTTCATCTGTTTATAATTGTTTTTCAATGGTCATATAGCCTGTCCCGAACTTGATTCGGGAGAATCTCGCAGGGCAATAATAATACCTACCATTGACGTTCTTAGTCATGCTCGATTTCATGAACCCATTTTTATAAGTATTTCAAACTCTTCTTTACTAACTGGTGATACTGACAAGCGGGATTGCTTCAGCATAGGTAAATTGGAAAGCCTGTCCTCGGCTTTGATTGCTGCTAAGGGAATAGTCTTTTTCAACTGGCTTTTCACTTTCAATTTTACTGCCGTCCAAGCTTCATCTGCTGGGTCAGGAAACTGCTCTTGACTCACTTCAGCTATACCTACAATGGCCTTTTCTTTTCCGCTGTGATAAAAAAACACCAAGTCTCTTAACTGCATTTCCCGAAGAAAGTTCCGAGCCTGATAATTCCTCACACCATCCCACACATCTTCATCTTTTGCAACGAAATCATCCCAGGAATACGATTCTGGCTCAGACTTGACCATCCAATAGTTCATACTATTTGTTATTTAAAAGTTACAAGCAATTGATTCACATAAGGTAAATACATTCTCTCAATTCAAAAGCCCTGAATAGGAGAATGGATCCTGCTCCATTCCAGCATTTTGCAAATATTGGCTTATGGAAAATCAAATTTCAATTTTAAGTTAAGCCTTAGCCCCTTAAATTGAAACATTATTTCAAGACATTTGTCTGAATACATTCACACAACCCAAGAAATTTTGGATCACAAGACTCTTCTGAAAAAAATAAAACTCAGCATTCAGCTGATGGAACTTCACGACGAAAACCCTTTCAAAATCCGAAGCTACCAAAGTGCGCTCATTTCTTTGGAACGTGGAGATCAGGACATCATGATGTTGAGTGCTACAGAACTTGCAACGATTCAAGGAGTAGGGAGAAGTATGTTGGAAGCAATCCAGCAGCTGAAAGAAACAGATACTTTCCCACTACTTGAGGAGTTATTGGCAAAAACTCCTGAAGGAATTCTGGAAGTTCTGCAAATCAAAGGCTTGGGACCAAAGAAGGTCAAAATACTCTGGGAAGAACTTGGCATTACCTCTACGCATGAGTTGATGGAAGCCTGTCAATCAGGAAAAGTAGCCCAAATCAAAGGCTTCGGAGAAAAAACCCAGACCACTATCATCCAAAATCTGGAATTCACAGCTTCTAACTCTGGTAAATGGCTTTACGCCGAAATTGTCAAATTGATGGGTCAACTGGAAGAAACATTTCAGGAATTGGCTCCAGAGGCAGATTTGGCAATTGTGGGTGATTTTGCGCGAAAGCTGGAAATCATCACCGAAGCTGAATTTCTATTTGCATCAGATGAACTGCCTGCTATAAAATCCACAATCAAAGCAATGGACTCCATTGAGTGGATTTTGCTCGAATCCGGTCCCAGAACGCTTAGAGGGAAATTGAAAGGAATAGACCTTCGAGTGAGCATTCACTTTTGCTCTAAAGAGGATTTCCTCTGGAAGAAGCTCTCGCTAATAGCTTCACCGCTTCACTTGGAAACCCTAGTGGATGAGAAGGAAAGCGTAGCTCAAAAGCTTCAGAAAAAGAATTATTCAAGCGAAATTGAGTTTTTTAGTATCAATAGCCTTCAATATATCCCTGCTGAAATGCGTGAGGGATTTGGAGAAGTAGCCCTAGCTAAAGGGAACAAAATCCCTGAACTGCTGACCGAAAAAGATCTCAAAGGTATCCTTCATAATCACTCCACCTATAGTGATGGTAAGCATAGCCTGAGGCAAATGGCTGAGTATTGTAGAGAATTGGGATATGAATACTTAGGGATCTCGGATCATAGCAAAACAGCTTTTTATGCCGGAGGATTGGAAGTGGAAAAAATCCTAAAACAACATCAGGAAATTGATGCACTCAATAAAGAAATGGCTCCTTTCCGGATTTTCAAAGGAATAGAAAGCGACATACTTTCTGACGGAAAACTGGATTACGAGGACGATGTGTTGGCAAGTTTTGATTTCATCGTTTCTTCTGTTCACTCTATTCTGAATATGGATATCCAGCGAGCGACAACTAGGTTAATAACTGCTATTGAAAATCCTTATACCACTATTTTGGGTCATCCTACAGGAAGATTGCTTCTTCGCCGACAGGGCTACCCGATAGATCATAAGGCGATCATAGACGCCTGTGCAACAAATAATGTGGTCATCGAAATCAATGCCAATCCGTGGAGACTCGATCTGGATTGGAGATGGGTACGGTACGCAATAGATCAAGGCGTGATGCTTTCTATCAATCCCGATGCCCACGAAATGGATGGCTATGCAGATATGAAATATGGTGTTCTTGTGGGTAGAAAAGGCGGACTTACCAAAGAAATGACGTTGAATGCGATGACTTTAAATGAAATAGGCAACTATTTCGATTCAAGGTTGGAGCAATTGAAAGTTAAAAAGTGAAAGCATGTCTGAGGTAATGTCAGTAGTGGGAAGTCTTGTATCTTGCGCCTAAATTATTGAATCAGAAAAAATGAAATGGACTGACCATTCAGACAAGACACTACTTCAGCGTTCTTTTTTATTCGGAATCACTGGCATTGTGATGTGTATACTTGCTCTTTTAAATAGCTATTTCCAAGTGTTGGATGCTCCAATGGGACCGTTGAACGGCGTTGGATTAGCTCTTCAATTAGTCGGTTTGAGCTTAGCTGTATTGGTGATCCGAAAGCGAAAGCTGGCCCCCGAGATCAAAGAGAAGGCACAAAAAATGATTTTGGTTTTAGGGGTAGGTCTGTTGTTTTTTATCCTTTCGATATAGTCCTCATGAAATCGAGCATGACTCAAGCGTCACACACTGGGATGATTATCTGTAATGCGAGATTCTTCCGAATCAATCCCGATAACTATCGGGACGGGACAGGCTATGTGAACTACTAAAAACCAAATTATAAACACATGAAAGCGAGACCAATCTTATCTGTAGCTTTTTTGGCCTATTTCCTGGTTTTTCAGGTAGCCTGTCATCATCAGACTGATTTCGTTTGGCAGGAAGGGGATATTCTCTTCCAAGATGGAGATTGTGGTGATTTCTGTGATGCTATCCGTGCAGTGACTTCAGGATATGAGGGAAGAGATTTTTCACACAATGGATTTCTGATTCAGGAAAATAACGAATGGTATGTATTGGAGGCAATCTCCAAAGGCGTATCAAAGACTCCCATCGATAGTTTTCTCAACCGTCACTTGGACGACAACCAAAAGCCAAAAGTTGCGGTGGGCAGACTGAAACCTGAATTCCGGCATCTGCTACCTACCGCTCTGCTGGAAGCAGAAAAGCTACTTGGTCAACCGTATGATTCAGGTTTTGATTTATCCAATGATTCTTATTATTGTTCAGAACTCATCCATTTATCGCTTCAAAAGGCAAACCTTGGACAACCTGTATTCCAAATCCAGCCAATGACTTTTAAAGATCCTCAATCAAAGGGTTTTTTTCCGGTTTGGGAAGTATATTTCGAGAAATTGGGAATGGAAATCCCTGAAGGCAAGCCTGGCCTGAATCCAGGAGGGATGTCGTTGGATCCAGCTCTTGTGATGATCTATGATTTTCAGAAATAATTGACCGACAACAGCCTATGAATTCAGATCAGTTTGCTCCACCTCATCCATTCGTTTAACAAATATTTTCACTTTTTACATTTAGACCAAAACACATCATGTACAAAGCTCTAATTATCTTTCTAGTAAGCGTGGCCTCGTTAGGCCAATTAAAGGCGCAGGAAACATCCAAGGCTTCCCAACAGGAATTTAAAATTGTCACAGTGGTAGAGTCTATCGTTCCGATGGGAATTGGTAGATCCCGGATTATCGACTCGCAAACCAAGGTAGATGCTTCCGGATTTGCCACAGCAAGAACAGATGGCACTACAAGTGACCAAAAAGAAATCAGTCGGAAGGACATTAAAATTGATGAGCTGGAAGAAACCAAATTGCTAAACTTCTTTTCTGCGACCGGGATCAACTTTCAAAACATCGCCTCCAATGACGCTATGATCTCATCAAAGATCAATAGCATGATCAGCGAGGGCTGGAACCTTACTTACGTCACCTCCGGTGTAGAAAGCAATGCGGGGGTAGATGATGGTCAAGGGATTTTTATCACCCGTCTATTTTTCTCACGAGATTTGACTGGAGTACAAAACTAGCATCCCTAAAAATGCCGGTCACTTTGGCCGGCATTTTTAGAATTTTCTTTTTATAGTCTTTATGAGCCATCCCTCATAAAGAGCTAATCATTGATTTCTCCGTATTCGTTGATCTGAACAAGCATTTCTTGTGCCTTCATGATAGGAGTCCATTCATAGCTGCCAAAGAGAAATTTGAACCAGCGCTTGTCCCTATTTTCATAGCTAATATTAATAAACAACCAGATAGAAAGTCCAGCAAATATTAATGTAACCAAGCTTTGGATTAACCAGAACATAGTACCCCCCGATCCAATCAATGCAGAATTAAGAAAAAATGTAGTCCAAAATGGCAGCTGTAGCATAAGAATACGTGTGACCCACAGCGTAGAAGTCACCATTCCAGCAATCTTTTTCTGAGTGCTCATCACTGGAGCATTAATGTTGACTACGGAAATTAGGATTAACTGATAGGCATAGATCCCAACAGCAACTTTATTTACCAAAGAAATAAATCCTATTGAGAACAGAAAGAATAGGTTGCCCACTTGAAGAGAATTAATTAACAAAACATCCATAAATAAAACCCAAAGGACACCTACCAAAACCGTAAAGATTTTGATCGGAAGCATAGAAGTCAATTCACTTTTTATCTTCATCTTGGTAATATCTGAGGCGTTTTTTCGATTGAAGACCAGTTGTTCTTGGAGTCTTGTATCGTAAGACTTCCAGAGTTGTTGTAGTTCGATATCTTCCATGATTATGCTTATTGTGCTGTGAATTTCTTTTTCAAGTGTAGTTTGATACGAGAAAGTTTGGTTGACACATTACTTTCCGAGAGCCCTAATACTTCTCCAATCTCAGGATATAAATAGCCTTCGAGGTAAAGAAGAATTAACGCCCGATCTATTTCCTTAAGCTCTTTGATCAAGGATTGTAACAGATCCCGATTGTCATTCGCTTCACTTTTATCCTCTTCTAAATAAATCGCAGTTTCGGATAATGGCGTAATAACCAGCCTGCGCTTGCTAGCCTTCCTGTAAGCCGAAATAGCTACATTCAAGGCAATTCTATACATCCATGTACTCAGCTTGTAATCCGGTTTGAAACTTGGAAATGCTTTCCAGAGCTGTAGAATAATTTCCTGGATTAGATCCTCCCGGTCATCCATATCCTTACAATAGGAATTGGCCACTTTATATATGATCCCTTTATTGGATTCTATACTGGAAAGGAAATATTCTTTTTCTCTAGACAAAGATTAGCAGGTTGCTTTTAAAACTCTTTGATACTATAAATCGCAGATCTTCCAAAAAAATCACAGTCTTGAAAATAAACTTATAAAAAAAGCAATAAAAAAGCCCCGAACTCATCGCTCAGGGCTTTCAATCTATTTTAAATGCTAACTGTTAATCAGCTTTTTCTTTCTTTTTCACAGCAATGGTAAGCTCTGTGCCTTCACCAAGATAATCAGCAGTGATTATGTCACCTTCCGAAAGGTCTCCTTTAAGGATTTCCTCAGCAATTGCATCTTCCAGATATTTCTGAATAGCCCTGTTTAACGGTCGCGCACCATATTGCTGATCGTAACCTTTTTCAGCTAGGAATTCCTTGGCTTTTTCTGTCAGTTCTATCTTGTACCCTAAGTCAGTGATTCTTGAAAACAACTTGCCTAAACTGATATCAATAATCTTAAAGATATGTTCTTTGGTTAGAGAGTTGAAGACAACCACATCATCCAATCTATTCAAGAATTCTGGGCTGAACGCCTTTTTCAACGCAGACTGAATAGTCGACTTCATCACTTCATCCATATTGTCAGCCTTTGTTTGGCTAGCAAAACCAATTCCTGCTCCGAAATCTTTCAAGTCACGCACTCCTATATTCGAAGTCATGATGATGATGGTGTTTCTGAAATCGACTTTTCTACCCAAACCATCAGTCAAGATACCGTCATCCAACACTTGAAGTAGAATATTAAACACATCTGGGTGAGCTTTCTCTATCTCATCAAGCAAGACTACAGAATATGGTTTTCTTCTGACTTTTTCGGTCAGCTGTCCGCCTTCTTCATATCCCACATAACCTGGAGGCGCTCCTACCAATCTCGATACGGAGAATTTCTCCATATATTCCGACATATCAATTCTGATTAAGGAATCGTCTTTATCGAATAGATAAGTCGCCAACATCTTGGCTAATTCAGTCTTACCTACACCCGTTGGGCCTAGGAAAATAAAAGAACCTATTGGCTTTTTAGGATCTTTTAATCCCACTCTAGTTCTCTGAATAGCTTTGGTTAATTTCTTGATAGCTTCATCCTGACCGATTACCTTACCTGATAAATCAACACTCATATTCAAAAGCTTAGCGCCTTCTTTCTGAGCGATTCTCTTTGCAGGTATACCAGTCATCATCGCGATCACTTCAGCTACATTGTCTTCCTCAACAGTAAATCGTTTAGACTTACTTTCTTCTTCCCATCTATTTTTAGCTGTTTCCAATTGCTCAAGCAATTTCTTCTCCTTATCTCTAAGCTGAGCAGCTTCTTCATATTTCTGAGATTTCACCACGCGGTTTTTCTCAGTTTTGATATCTTCTACTTCAGCTTCTAGCTTTAGAATATCTTCCGGAACATGGATATTATTGATATGGACTCTAGCTCCTGCTTCATCCAAAATATCTATAGCCTTATCTGGTAAGAATCTATCAGAAATATATCGATCAGAAAGTTTCACACAGGCAATTATAGCCTCGTCTGTATAATTGACATTATGGTGATCTTCGTACTTGTCTTTGATATTATTCAGGATCTGTATAGTTTCCTCTGGAGTAGTAGCATCTACCATCACCATCTGGAATCTACGAGCCAAAGCTCCATCCTTCTCAATATATTGACGGTACTCATCCAACGTGGTAGCTCCGATACATTGGATTTCTCCACGTGCCAATGCTGGTTTGAACATATTGGACGCATCCAAAGAACCGGAAGCACCACCTGCTCCTACTATGGTATGAAGCTCATCGATGAAAAGAATGACATTCGGAGATTTCTCCAGCTCGTTCATAACGGCTTTCATTCTTTCCTCAAACTGTCCTCTATATTTCGTACCCGCTACCAAAGAAGCCAGATCTAAAGTCACTACTCGCTTGTTGAAAAGTACACGGGATACTTTTTTCTGAATAATTCTTAGTGCTAAACCTTCGGCAATAGCTGTCTTACCTACACCAGGTTCACCGATCAAAATCGGATTGTTTTTCTTTCTTCTGGAAAGAATCTGAGCAACGCGTTCGATTTCTTTCTCACGACCAATAATAGGATCAAGCTTATCATCCTCGGCCATTTTGGTCAGATCCCGTCCGAAATTATCCAAAACGGGAGTTCTTGACTTCTCTGCTCCAGGCTTAGATGCACCAGAACCACTTCCAGTAGAACCGAAAAGCTTAGATCCATCATCATCTCCGTCTTCCGCCTCAGCTTTAGATCGAGGAGGAGTATCGGATGACATTTCCAGCATTTCTTTTACCGAATCGTAATTGATTTCAAATTTATTAAGTATTTGAGTAGCTATATTGTCTTCATCTCTCAAAATTGATAGGAGCAAATGCTCAGTACCAATCAATTGACTTTTAAATATTTTTGCCTCCAAATAAGTAATTTTCAACACCTTCTCTGACTGTCTAGTCAGAGGGATATTTGCCATATTCTTTACGTTGTGATTTGCGGTACCTTTTACAGCGCGTTCTATTGCATTACGCAATTCGTCCATCGGCACTCCCAATTTCTTAAGAATGGAAACAGCAACACCTTCCCCTTCACGAATCATCCCCAGCAAGAGGTGCTCTGTGCCAATGTAATCATGTCCCAGGCGAAGGGCTTCTTCGCGGCTAAGAGAGATCACCTCTTTAACTCTGTTCGAAAATTTTGCTTCCATTGAATTCCTATCTGATAGTTTAATAATCCTGTACGTATGTTACCGAATTTGTTTTAAAAACACAATCCTTTTGCAGATTGTTCATTGTTTTTTTACAGACTTTAAGACTATGCTTTTAGATGCAGGTCCTTCGCAAAACAACAAATCCAGAATACTCAGGTTAGGATCAAAGTCTAAGCCAAAAAGTTGGAAATAATGTTCTGGCTGATAGTATTCACGCCCCAGAAATGATACTGATGGCATTAATTGCCCTCTTATATCCTCAGTCCACGTTTGATCTTGCCCTTCACCCTGTACCCGCATCTTGGCAGGCAACCCTAATAACTTGAGACAGATTGTCAGCATTTGCCAATTTAAGTCCCAGAGGCATTCCAAATTCTCCTGGAAAACTTTTTCAAAATACGGAAAATAATATTCATAAAACGGTGCCTTTCCATAAGCACTCTGAATACCTCTCAAATGAATTTTCACCCAATTTTGAGTAGTATCAATCTTGATCTGCTTCTGTGAAATTCTAGGTCTACGCCCTTGAATCGGCACACTAAGCGTTCCTACCTTATTAGCTAAGCGTATTTGAGCACGATTGAAGTAGGATTGTCGTTGATAGATTTCATCCGGGAAAAAGACCAACTCATCTGCATCCACGATAGCTGCAAAAAACTCAAGATTTGGAAAATAGTGCAGATCAACTGCAATGCTCTTCATCATTCTATTCTAAATCTTCCAGTTTCCCCAAGCCTTCTCTAAGAACTTCCACCTCATCTCCTGTACAGTCTAGTACCGTGGAAGCGATATTTTGTCCATATCCACCATCAATAACTATATCTACTAGATGCTGATATTTTTCGAAAATCAATTCCGGATCAGTACTGTATTCTATTACTTCGTCTTCATCATTGATCGAAGTAGTGAGAATAGGGTGCCCCAATTCTTCCACCAGCATACGCGGCACATTATGATCGGGCACTCTGATTCCGAGCGTTTTCTTTTTACTGTGCAATATCTTAGGCACATGATTGCTCGCTTCCAATATGAATGTAAATGGTCCAGGGAATCCTTTTTTCATCATCTTGAAAACCGGCTTGCTGATCACCTTGGTGAAATGAGAAATATTGCTCAGATCAGCACATATGATAGAGAAATTATGCTTTTTAGGATTAATACCCTTGATTTTGCAAATACGCTCAACCGCACGCAAATTCATTATATCGCAACCCATCCCGTAGACGGTATCTGTGGGATAAATCACTACACCTCCATCACGAAGCGTGGCAGCAATCTGCCTGATCTTATCTGGATCAGGATTTTCCTCATATAATCGAATCAATTCAGCAGGCATATCTTAAATTTCTGTATTATAATCAACTAGTTGTTTCTGAATATTGTTCCAATTGTCAAAAAGGTCATTAACTATAGGTATATCAGCAGGTGCCCAATTAAGAGAATTTAATTCATCCCTACTAAGCCATTTTACTTCTTGATGTTCTAGCAAATTAATTTCTCCGCTTTCCCATCTACAAATAAATGGCATCAACTGTATCACTTTTCCTTTTGAATAAGAATGCTTATTTAGTCTTAATGAGCTGATTACTCTGATAGAAATCGCTAATTCCTCTTTGATCTCACGAATTAGACAAGCTTCCGGACTTTCATCTTCTTCAATTTTTCCACCAGGAAACTCCCACAACCCAGGGAGAGGCATTGTCTCAGATCTTTGAGCACACAGCACTTTATTGTCTAATATGATTAGCGCACATGTGACAGAGACTACTTTGGTCATATTTATTGGATGGAGAGTTGAATAGCATGGGAGATAACTCCTAGATTGATTTGAAGACCAAGATAGCAACTTCATCAAAAGTACAATTCCTCAGGTTACCGCAAGGAGAAAACCTTCCCTGTAAAACTCTAGCTATAATTGATGGAATGACAGTCCTAGTGTCTTAGGCATTGAATATTGGTATTAACATATCAGTTTGCGATTCTCTTGTCTCTTTTCCCTATTTTTGGCACCAGTATGCTAAGCGAAAAAAGAAAATACGTCTATCTCGTCCTAGTCATTGCTTTTTCAGTAATGGCTATCTCCCTAAGTTTCTACTTCTACCAGATTTTTTTCAGCCCGAATGTGCTGATAGAATCCGACCGGAATTACATGTTGAAAATTGGGAGCAATGACACTTTCAAAACAGTTTCCAGCAAGTTATATGACGATCATGTGGTTAATGACTTGGTGAGTTTTGGCTTTCTAGCCAAAGTAATGGACTATCAAGAAAACGTAAAACCGGGACTTTACACCATTGAGCCAAAAATGACTAATCTAGAATTAGTCAGATTACTTCGCTCAGGAAAGCAAACTCCCATTCGGGTCACATTTAACAATGTGAGGACAAAGGAAGATCTGGCTGAAAAAATCACCTCCAATATGGAGATTTCTAAAGATCAATTTCTAGAGCTGATTCAAGACTCAGTCTATATCCGAAAGTTTGATTTTGATGAAGAAACGATCATGAGCATGTTCATCCCCAATACTTACGAATTTTGGTGGAATACTAGCGCAGAAGCTCTCTTTGACAGAATGCATCGAGAATACCAAAGCTTCTGGACTGATGAGCGAAAGCAGAAAGCAAGCTTACTTGGCTTAAACCCAAAAGAAGTTAGCACCTTGGCAAGTATAGTGCAGGCAGAGAGTCAAAAAGCTGATGAGCGCCCGAAAATCGCAGGAGTTTATCTTAACCGTTTGCGGTTAAATATGCCACTTCAAGCTGACCCAACATTGGTTTTTGCCTTGGGCGATTTTGAATTAAAACGAGTGCTGAACGTCCACAAAGAAACCGATAGCCCATACAACACTTATATGTACGCAGGGCTTCCTCCAGGCCCAATTAACCTTCCAGACATCAACTCATTGGATGCCGTGTTGAATGCAGAAGATCATGAGTATCTATACTTCTGTGCCAAGGAAGATTTCTCGGGCTATCATGCATTTGCCACCAATTTGGCTCAGCACAATGCTAATGCTAGAAGGTATCAGGCGGCGCTTAATGCTGCGAAGATTTATTAAGCATGTTCAGAGCAGAAACCCAAATCAGAGTTCGATACGCTGAAACTGACCAGATGAGTTATGTCTATTACGGCAACTACGCGATGTACTTCGAAGTAGCCAGAGTGGAAGCCATGCGAAGTATTGGGTTTTCGTACAAGGAAATGGAAGATGAGGGCGTGATGATGCCGGTACTGGAAAGTCATTTCCGCTATTTAAAGCCTGGTAAATACGATGAATTGCTCACCATCAAAACTGTGATCCCTAACATTCCAGGCGTCCGGATTCGATTTGAATACGAGGTCTTTAACGCACAAGAGGAATTGATTACAGAAGGCTGGACTGTTCTAACCTTTCTCAAAAAAGACAGCCATCGTCCGACCAGACCTCCACATAATTTATTAGCTTTATTGAAAGCGTATTTTCAAGAAGTAGGATAAAGTGATCAAAACAAAAATCCTTAGGTTAGAAGTCAGGTTACTTTGGCAAGCTAGAAGGCTTAAGAAAATCCATTTCGGAGATCCCGACAAAAATCTCTACGATCTTGGGAGGATTTTTTTAATTCAGCTGCAGAAGGACGATATCCTAGAGCGTGCTGGATCCATGGCATTTAGCTACACCCTAGCTCTTTTCCCAATGATCCTTTTTTTGCTGAATCTTATTCCTTATCTGCAGGACATCTTTCCTTATATCACCACTCAAAAAATCCTGACTTTCATACAAGAAATCCTTCCGGAGGAGATTTATACCCAATCCAAAGGAACCATTATGGATATTGTATCCAGGCCAAGGCAAAGCTTGCTCTCACTCGGTTTTTTCTTCTCCTTGTTTGCTTCGACGCAGGGAGTGGTCTCCATGATGAATTCATTTAACTCCGTTTATCAGACCAAGGATAACAGGGGCTTTTTTCAAAGTAGAGGAATAGCAGTCAGTATTGTATTTACACTGGCTTTGACAGTGATAACTGCAAGTTTGGTTATGATCCTAGGAGAAATAGTCATCCGCCGACTTGATGAGATGCAAGTTTTCAATTCAGGCTTTATGATTTTCTTATTCACCAGTCTGAAATTCCTCATTCTACTTTTCATGTTCTATATCACTACAGCCTTCATTTTCAGGTTTGCACCGGCAGTCCATGACAAGTGGAAGTTCTTTTCGGCAGGTGCAAAACTAGCTGGACTACTTACCACTTTAGGTTTTTATGGCTTCACTTTTTACCTAAATAATTTCGCTAGCTATAATAGACTGTATGGCTCCATCGGGACATTGATTGCTTTGATGCTTTGGCTTCTTATCACCTCTATCATCATCCTTGTGTGTTTTGAAGTGAATGTGAGTTTGGATTTGGTGGAGGAGAACAAAAAACGAAAAAGAAATACAGATGTTGAGGATTTGTTAGAAAAAGAGAGAAAAATTCTAGCCAAATAAGGCTGGTCTTTCTGTTTAGTCCAAACTATAACTAAGTTGATATTTCAATTTAAACAAGCAAATAACCATTCTTCTGAATCGTTTTGGAAGAGAAAGATAATCTCTAAATAGCTGAAAGAACCGCTCAACACGGATAGAAATCCTACTCATTCAAAAATTAATCCCTAAGCAATCAGAATGTTAGGAGAAAAAGGCAAGATCTGTTTTGCAAAAGTTTACTTTTATCCTACTTTTGCAAACCTAATCAGGAACAAAACCTGATAACGACCTAGAGGAATGGCAGAGCGGTCGAATGCGGCGGTCTTGAAAACCGTTGTACCGTGAGGTACCGGGGGTTCGAATCCCTCTTCCTCTGCTGAGTACCTTGTTGAAAAAGGCAGCAAGCTTCTTGAAAAAAGACTTAAAAAGTCACTTTAAGAAAGGATAAAAGTAAAACACTGATAATCAGCATATTAAAAATCAGTTTTTCACTTCATTCAACTCAACAGATTCAAAAAAAGCCTGTAAAGAAATTCTTTACAGGCTTTTTTTATGGTCAAAAACCCATAAAATCTTCACAATTGCCTGTAATTCCAGTGCGTCATTCGTGTAGTCCTCTACCTGAAAAAAAAAGACGCACTGGGAGTGTTATATTAATTTGATTATCAACATGTTCAATAAGTGAACATCTTGTGATTTAGAGCTTGTATTCCGAATTTTATTCAACCTAACTAATCAAATCATGTTAGAAAAAAGCTTCGGATTGCTCTTCTTTTTGAAACAGTCCAAAAAATCCACAAAAAAAGAGAGGTATGTATACCTCAGAATTACCGTCGATGGGATTTCTAAAGAAATTTCTACCAAGAGACTTTGGAACCCTTCAAGATGGAATGCTTCAGCCGGAAGAGCCGAAGGAAACAAAGAGGACAGCAGGACATTAAACGCATTTCTGGATACTCTTTCCTACAAAGCGCTACAGGCAAAAAAACAACTGATTGAATCGGACAGAGAAGTCACCTCAGAAGCTTTAAAGAATGTCCTTCTTGGAGTCGGTGAAAAGAAAAAGATGATACTGGAGATTTTCAGGGAGCACAATGAACAGGTCGAAGCGTTGTTGGGAAAAGAATTTGCTCCCGGTACCCTGCAGCGATACAGAACCTCATTGGATCATACCCGCTCATTTATCCAATGGAAATATGGATCAGATGACATGGACATCCAACTTCTGGATTATGAATTTATTTCAGGATATTCTTTTTGGCTAAGGTCAGTACAGAACTGCAGTCACAATACCACAGTGAAATACCTTTCCAATTTTAAAAAAATTGTACTGATCTGTATAAAAAACGGATGGTTGATCAGAAATCCCTTTGTTCAGTTCAAGATGGTCAAAAAAGAAGTCAATCGGGACTTTTTATCATGGATTGAAATCCAAAAGATATCTGAAAAACAATTCGCAACTGAACGGCTAAACCATGTCAGGGATATTTTTCTATTCAGTTGCTATACTGGCCTTGCTTACATTGATGTGAAAAACCTTAGAAAAAATCAAATAGCAACAGGTATTGACGGAGAGCAATGGATCTATACTCAGAGGCAAAAAACGGATTCTCCTACCCGTTTGCCCTTATTGCCAAAAGCATTACAGTTAATCGAAAAGTACCAAAACCATCCACAATGCCAGGATGGCACCCATTTGCTTCCTGTATTGAGTAACCAAAAGATGAATTCCTATCTGAAAGAAATCGCGGATGTATGTGGGATCAACAAACCGCTCACTTTTCATATTGCACGGCACACATTTGCGACAACCATTACCTTGGCCAATGGAGTCCCAATTGAAACCGTATCCAAAATGCTTGGACACAAATCACTGAAGCAGACGCAGCATTATGCCAAAATCCTAGACACCAAAATAAGCCACGATATGGGTATGTTAAGAGAGAAACTAAAATAAAACGAGAATGACTTCTTTTTTAATGAAGAGCCTGAAACTCATAAATGAAACTTAAATTGAACTGTAACAATGGAAAGTAAAATCGAAATATACCAAGAAGCAAATGGCCAGACTCAAATTGAGGTAAGATTTGAGCAAGAAACCGTATGGCTATCTCAAGTTCAGATGGCAACTCTATTCAATCAAACTAAACAAAACATCAGTTTACACATCAATAACTGTTATAAGGAAGGTGAGTTGGAACCAGAGGCAACTGTCAAGGAATCCTTGACAGTTCAAAATGAAGGTAAAAGAAAAATCGAGCGTAAAATAAAACAATACAATCTGGACGTCATTATTTCTGTTGGCTATCGGGTCAAATCACAACATGGTACTAGATTCCGTCAATGGGCAACCCAAAGGCTCAAAGATTTCCTTGTTCAAGGCTATGCTATCAATGAGACGAGACTATCTCAGAAACAACAAGAAGTACAGACTCTTAAAGACGGAATTCGAATCCTAAGCCGTGCTATTGAACGAAAGGCACTGGATCAAAATTTGGACTGGCTCAATCAATTTGCAAAAGGGCTTGAGTTGCTTGATGATTATGATCATGAGAATTTAGACAAAAAAGGGTTAAATAAAAGGCCTGCACACTATCCAGAGATAGCAGAATACAAAGAAGTTATCCAGACAATGAGGTCGGATTTTGAATCCAGTGTATTTGGTAAGGAAAAAGACGGCAGTTTTGAAAGTGCAATTGTGCAGATTAGTAAAGGTTTTGGTGACGAGGATTTCTATCCGACCCTTGAAGAAAAAGCCGCTACGCTTCTATATCTAATTGTCAAAAATCACGGGTTCGTCGATGGCAACAAACGGATAGCCGCAGCTTGCTTCCTTCTCTTTTTGCAGTCAAATGATCTATTGCATAATGGTGAGGGCCGCTCAATCATCAGCAATGATGCACTGGCCAGTCTGACCTTGTTTATTGCTTCCAGCAAACCGGATGAGATGGACACTGTTAAGAAATTGGTGATAAGTGTTTTGAATAGGAACTACTAAATCCTCAAAATTATACTACTATGGAGGGGTAGGCTCAGTCTGCCCCTTCTTTTTGAATAGAAAACTTCAAGCACCGATGCGCTATTGGCCTATAAAGGAGAAGAAGTTTCAAAAAACGGTCATTTTCTAGGTTAGGAGACATTGATCTTTGACATGAGTATCTGAGACAAATTTTGAGCTATTTTTTGCCCAAGATTGAAATTTAATACTGTCCCAAAAAAGGTCGATTATTGTGACAATACTGAAAACAAAATTATATAAAAAGTGGATATTTCTAGTGATCACCTCCTTTTAAACATGAACAAAAAAATCACATTCACATTCATCAAAAGCAAAACTCCTTGTTTAAAAAATACCCCCCCTTACCGCTACTCCTTTAAACCTACTAGATGGTTATCAAGCTTCCATACTAGATAAAATCCCAAGAGTTTCTCATCTATATAAAATTCGTGAATGAAAATCATATTTGTGTGAAAATCGTCAAATCTATCAACTTCATAAAAATCAAACCATTCTCGTTCATACCCCATTCTTGACCATTTGTTCCAATTTTCAAATCTAGAATCTGATAATACCGGGATACCCTTTTTATGAAACCATGGCTTTTCTCTTTCTCCCATCTTATGGCTAAAGTTTCTGGAATAATTAAATTCAATTGTTTCTTAAAACCACCAAAATACAAATGCAAAATCGAATTCTGTCCACTAAAACATTAGCAATAATAAATTTGATGTGCTCTAATTAATTAAAAGCAAAGCATCCCAGGTTCATCACCTTAGATAAAATCCAAAATATTTCTTGAAAACTTCAGCCCATATTCCTGAAGGATTTTGATGTGCTCACTCATCTCCTCAAAAGAACCTGATTCTAAATGCATCATAGATTTTTTCAGATGCAGCTTGATTTCATTCAATCTATCCAGACGTTTTGCGGAAGTTTTTTGATTCTCAAAATGCGCTAACTTTCCTGTTATACTGGTGAGCAGCTTGTTTAATTCTTTGGTTTGCCTTCCGCGTAATTTATCTTCATTATCGACACTCATATGGTAAGGTAAAAATGATTCTCAAGATCGAAAAAAAATATTTTAAATACAATTCTATACACTTAAATAGTTAATGTTCTGTATACTACAATTGTCAACTAACAATATGTTTTGCAGATACTTAATAAAAAACCATGAAAGCCTTTAATTTTTTGGCATTTTTAGCCGTATTGGCCTTTTGTCTTCAATCTTGTAATGATCTGGATCACGATATTCCTGAATTTAATGAACTTTTACTCTCATGTCAGACATCTGATCCAATTAATGAGCTACAGTGGCTAACCACTCTCGCAGAAAAATACTAAAAGGAAAATTTGATGTATCGAATTAGAGTGGTAGAATTTGAAAATAAAAGATATTTCCTAATTAAGACAGTGTCAATTCCTGCCCAATGTGTACCATATTTAATTGTCAAGGAAATATTGCTCTTGACACCACTCTCAATGGTATTCATTATAATGAGTTTATAGAAAACATTAGGACAATTAAAGTTCTTGAATCTAAAAATTGGCCATGAAAAACTTTTACGCTCTTTTATTTTCATCACACTAATTTTCAGTCACCTTTAAGGACAAAAAATTTAAGTTGAAAAAGCTACTTTGGCTCCAACTAGTTCATATTTGCAGTAAAATCAAACATAAACACAAATGGATGCTTTTGATGAAAGCTGTTGATGACAGAGATATGCCCAACTGCTGTGATAATTGTAAATGTAAGTAATGCCTATAATTGTCGGCTATGCTTGGAACATGTATCCTTCAAATGGAACGCAAGAAGGGCTTCAAGAAGCCGGATCAAGTGGTGGCGCCTGCTAGTTATTACCAGTGCATTTTGCATCCCACATGACGCACACACAAATAGATAACGGAACAATTTCATACAGCATCTATCTATCATTTCAAGGCAAGCACCGAGGGCACACCAGATCAATGAGTATGGTGCTTCACACACCATATATATATATATATATATATATATATATATATATATATATATATATATATATATATATATATATATATATATATATATATATATATATATATATATATATATATATATATATATATATATATATATATATATATATATATATATATATATATATATATATATATATATATATATATATATATATATATATATATATATATATATANTATATCAGCAGGACGCTATAAAATTGTAACCATGAGTAATGGATGCACTGTTCCTTCAGCCCTAAGTCTATATATATATGATCCACCTAGGCATCAATGATGATTTATCCAGCCCCAACTGATGACGAATTACTATTCATCGCCGATTTAGAAGAAAAGCTTATATATGGAGGATATGACTCCTGAAGGAGAAGGTTTGTTTTTACCTGTTTTAGTTGAAGCCTTTAATGGAAATAATAACCCTATTTAATTATAATTCGAAACCTCCAAATTCAAAAAAACACATTATTTTGCCCGCTTTATTGCCCTCTTTTACATTTAATGATTTCAAAAATAGGCTCATAATGTAACTATGTTCCCACTACAAAAAGAATCGTTCTAATATCAATCACCCCTTCCTTATCACCAAATGAACCTGCGCAGGATCATTCAGAAGCCTATCCATTTCAGCCAGAATAATATCCCGCACATCCTGCTTGATCTGCAGGTAGTTTCGCTGAACGATTGTATTGTCAAGCTTTCGGATTTCAGGGATGGGTACATAGTTTTCCTGCTCTTTTTTGAGGGCATTTTGGTCGTTGATAATCTCCGCATGAAAAGCTTTCAGAGTCATTTTACAGTCCGGGTTATCGGCTACCATTCCGACAAATTCACCCGAGGAAAGAGAGGATATCGTAGAAGCAGGTACCGCTGATTCCAGTTGTTTTGATTTGTTTATTGAAGTGTCTGCACTGTTGATCGAAAGGCTCTGCCTGTCCTGCATAATCTTCCCTATCCTATCTGATAATTGCTTTGCCGAATCACCTGTCACCTGCCCCGAAACAATGTTACCAACAATACCCATGATCACATCGGCTAGCTCCCTTCCATAGTCTTTTCTTAACTGACTAAGATCCTGAAGTCCCAAAGTGGTTGCCACTTTATTACTCCTAGCCGTAGCTATCAGACTGTCCATTCCATTTAAATAGATCGTTGGAAACTCATCGAATATTAGGCTGCTTTTTAGCTTTCCCTTTTGGTTTACCAGCTTAACCAGACGGTTTACATACAGTGAAAGTACGGCTCCATAAATCTGTATTTTCTGGGGATTGTTTCCCATACAAACCAACTTTGGCTCTTTAGGATTATTGATATCCAGCGTAAAATCATTACCGGAAAGCACATAGTATAACTGTGCAGAAGACAGCCTTGCCATAGATATTTTGGCAGATGCTATCTGTCCTTCCAGCTGCTCCATCACATCGTTCAAGTAGGCATTTACAAAAGGATTGATCAGCACATCAATGTCCTTTTCGGTTTGCAATACGGTAAACAACTCATCGTATTCCGCTTGCATCAATTCAATGACATGAGGTAAAGTACAAAACTCACCATCGTTGTATTTTCGCAGAAACCAGATGATGGCAGTCAGAAAATTGATCGGTGATTCCACAAAAAAGCCTCCCTGCTTTTTGATCCATTCCCTGTTCAACCCCATCAAAATAGTCCGTGCCGACTCTGCTGCATCGGTAATATCCAACATGGTTTCAGGTGCCAATGGATTGCAGCGATGGCTCCGGGTGAGGTCATCAAAATTGATCACATAGAACTCGGGAACTACTTTATAACTAGCCTTATTTTTTAACCAGGTATTGTAGACAATAGCCGATAGATCATCGAATTTGAAGTCATACACAAACATGGAAAATCCCTTTTTGATATGCTGGGTTATCACGTGACGGATGACAAAATAGCTCTTCCCGGAACCCGGAGTTCCCAATACCATCAAGCCACGAAAGGGATTGATGATATTGATCCAGCTGTTTCGAATCTTACCTTTCAGATTATATTTTGCCGGTAGATTTACCGAGAATTCATTCTCAATCAGCCGTTCTTCCTGCGGAAAAGTCTCATTTTCTGTATTGAATACATCGCTGCTTAGTTTGGCATGGATAATTCTGGAAAGCTTTGTTCCTCCTGAAAGAATAAGCAAAAAACCCAATGAAGTTACCGTCATATAGGCAATTGAAATCCATTCTAAGCTAGCTTGAAACTGTAGTATAAAATAGCTCGCAAAGTAAATCCCGAACCCTAATCCGCCATATAAAAAAGCAGTCTTTGTGCCCAACTTCTCACTCTTTCTACCCTTTGTTCCCAGCAGGGGAATTCCTAGCATCGCCAATGCTATCAATTTCGAAGTATGGAAATCCAGAAACAGACCCGTCCTATAAATATTCCTCAGAACCCTGTCTGTCAGATCCGATCCCAGCCCCCAATCGTTGAAGGTAGCATAGCAGAAGAAATAAAAATGCAGCCCCAAAACCCCGATCCCCATCAACCGGGTCATATCCAAAATCTTGCGCAATCCCTGTTCGTTTTCGCCTGTCTGCATTCCCATCTTCCCTTGGTTTAAGTACTTATTTTGTTACTTTTTTCTTCCTCTTCCTCTTCTTTTTCCGCCACTCAAAAGGCAGGTAGCTATAGGTTTCTTCAGGCGAAACCACTGTTTCCAACAGACCCCTCGAATCGTTTAATGCATGTTGTGTTTGTCCGATCTCTCCTATCGTAATTTCTGGCTGACCTTCTTGCTTACCCCCCATTTGCCTGCCTGTCTTTGTCAGTGATTCCGGACTAAACCCACTCTTTTCTGATTGAATAGCTGTTCTATCCATCAACCCTTTTGCGCTATAATTTTTACCCAATGCACTTCCGTTAAAGACACATTTGGTCCGATGATCGACAAAGGTGATCCCATACAGTCTCCCCTCTTGGTTCTCTCTTTTTATGGTGACTATCCCCTGTTTTTCCAGACTTTTTATCACCTCATCGAGACTCTTTTCAGACATCTTTACCAACGTTAGATCAATCGCAGAACGGATGGATTTAATATGGTTCTTACGCTTCATTTCATTGGATTCGAATTTGGATTCAATGGAATTCAGTGTTGCTTTGAAATAAAAACTACTTGCTTTGATCGGCACCCCGACATTGTTTCCCTGCTCATCCATCACCCGATAAACCAATCCCCTTTTTTTGAAAATCCGTGACTCTTCTCTTCCCCTATCGGCAACTATCCTGTATTGGTTAAGAACTGCGTTCAGCTCAGGCAGAGAAGTGAATTTGTAACTCTTCAGCACATGCTGAAGCACATTTCCAATGGCCCGCTTGGTCTCTGATTTACCGTAATCTAATCTTGAAATCGAAACAGGTTTGGGAATAAAAAGTCCTTGCTTTTGTGACTCAGCTGGCACCAACCCAAACTCCTTTTCGATAGCTTTCCTGGTCGGTTCAGACTTAAGCCTACCGATGTTATGCAATGGAATTCGCTTCCCGTCCAGCGCAATATTGGTTGTCACAATATGTAGATGTGGGTGACCTGCATCGGTATGTCTATACACCAGATAGGGTTGATTTTCAAAGCCAATCCCCTTCATGTATTCCCTTGAAATGTGCTGCAGTTTCTTGGTTTCAAACTCTTCTCCAGGAGCAAAATTCAACGAAATATGCACTGCATTTACTCCGGTTCTGGGGTTCAAACTTGCCAGCTTAAGGAGGTATTTCAGCCGCAATTCAGCAGTCTGTTCTGCATTCTTTATAGGATAGTTCTGTGCAAAAAGTAACTCTGCAACACCCTGCTTTATCTTATTTTCATTGTAATGAAAAGGTCTTCTCAGCGAAGTGCTGGTCTTTATGATTGCAACCATTTCTCCGCCGTTTGATTGATAAAACGATTCACCGATTCCAGTGAAACCTCAATCTCCTGCTGCAAATTCTTTCTATGGGAAAGGTGAACTTCTACCTCATTTCCTGCAGATGAATTTATCTTTTTTACCAGTTGATTGTAGTTGGTGGCGATTCCATGCAGATCTCTTCTGAGGAATGTCAACTCAGCCAAAAGCTCCTGCATTCCGGTATCTTTATACCTGCCGATGACAGGCTTTTTCAGCAGTAATTTTCTTGCATAATCACTCAGGCTATCCTGAACTGTTTGTCCAAATGCAGTTTGGATTTGATCATATTCTTGATGTGTCAGCCTTACATGAAGCCATTTGCTTCTATTATTATCTTCCTTCATCACGGTTCATTTTCACAGTTCAAAAGCATTACAAATCCAAACCCCACGACTTCGGAGTTAGGGGTTTCAAGATCCGGTTGTGATACAACCGTACATCTTGCCGATTTCGGAGGACACAGGAAATCCCGTTAACTTATTGAAAGCTCATAAAGCTTTGGAAATACCTCTGATCCATTTCATAATCCCTGTCGTTCAGGTGATACAATAATAAAAAGTGCTTCTGACACTTGCCTATCCTGATCAATTTCTAAATAGGCCTATTCCAGTCGTTCAAAGTAATTTTAGCCTTGTAATATTTCTAATCTAAAACCATTGAAGCTATGGCTATCTCATCACTTGAAACCATTTACGACACTCTGCTTGCCGTTCCCGGAATGCATGACACAGTAAAAATCGATCTAAAAATCCCACGCAAAACCGTATTGCTGTTAACTGAAGTAATTACCAGAGGAATGGAACAAAAATCAGAATCCGGAAAAGCCGCAATTCAGATCTCCAAAGAGTCGGAAGAAGAACTGAATTCCATTATCTCCGATAGCTTGGAAAAAGCGGGACTTACCACCCTAAGCACCAAACTTAAAGGGTTAACAAGTCAAGTTTAAATTACACTTTAAAACAAATCAATGTATGATATGGGAACAAACGGATAAGCTAAACAGGGAGGAAAAAATTGATCCAGATGCTAATCCCCTAACCTCATTTGGGCGGGACGATGATTTTACAAATGAGCTGATCAAAGCTGTATGCAAAACAAACTATTCAGAATCGAGGTATTCTAAAGATAGTTTCAACCTACAAGAATACAGGAAAACAGCTCAAGGAACAGGTAAGGTGGTAACAAACACAAGGTTACCTACTACTAAAAAAATCATTCTATTCGACAATGCCAGAAAAACTTAGGAAAACAGGTGAATTTTCAAAATTACCATAAACTCGAATGTCTTGATAAAAAAAACCCTTTTGATTTTTATCGTAAATAATTTCAACTGAAGTTGAATCACCAGGTTCTGTTGGCATAAAACTAACAACACCTTGAGTACAATGACAAGAAGTTTCAATCCTATCAATTACTAAAGGATGATGACCTGTATTAATAAAAGTAAAATTAGCATTTGCGACATCAGTGGCCGCCACGGTACCAATTTTAATCTCATCATTTACTACAAATATCTCAGTTCTATTTATATTCTTATTATTAAAATAACCATACAAATTATTTTTATATTTAACTAAAATAGAAACTATCAATAATATAATTGGTATATAGATTATAGCTTTATTTTTCATAAGAATCGACTAAATCAAATTCAATTAAAATCGGATTGTCTTCGGGTTCTAAATATTTAAGATCATTTAAATCACCCAGGTTAATGGATTGATCAATTTTTATACTTTTTAAGCTTTCATTATAGGACCATGAATAGAATAAAGAATTCATCCTAGAGAAAGAAGGTACTACACCTGGCCGAAAGAAGAGCGATGAAAACCAGCTTCCCTGAATCCCCGATTTAAGGTTATCATGATTAAATAATTGACCTGATTTAAGTCTAACAGCAGTACTTACAAATTTTTTATTGCTTTTATCAAAATTGTAAGAGAAAAAACCTTTATCATCCTTTTCATTTATTGAAAAATCTCTTAAAATATTCTTTTGTTCTTTGAAATCAATTTTCAAATACCCAACATGGTCAAATATTTTCTCTTTTGGCAACCCATTTTCCAAATTAACTATATAAAATAATGAATCAGGAGCATCCAAGCTCCCAATCTTGTATATTTCGGAAGATAAGGGATAGGAATATAAACCATTTTTCAGAAAACCAGAGTAAGCGAAAGGAAAGTATTCTCCCTCTTTAGGGAATTTCATTTTTTTACCAACGACCTTTCCAGATTTAGGGTCTAACACTTGTATATTAAACTCATCATCTCTTTTATGATTCATATCCATATAGAACGCAATTTTCCCATCGTCAATTAAATTAATATAAGAAGCGAAAATATTAGTCGAAATTAACTTTTCAAAGTTTAACAATTCATCAAACACATAAATTGATCTATTACTCCTTGAATAGATATAAATCAACTTATTATTAGTATCAACAGTAAAATCAGTTACTTCAATATATTGCCCAGGACCTTCACCTTTAGAGCCAACTGTTGAAATAAAACTCCCCTGAGAATCAAAACAAACTAAAACTTTCTTGTTTTTCTCTAATATTAAAATATAATCAATCCATCTTTCAACTTTTTTAATATCAGTTATAAAGAATTTACTCTCATCATTCAATTTTGTCACAGTTTTAATTTTTATCAAATCAGAAAGTTCGACTTTATCCCCGATTTCACTTACTGAATCAAAATCCAATTCAATGGTTTCATTTTCATATATCATCAAATTTTCAGACGGAGATGAACACGAAAAAACAAAAATCAAGAATAATGTTTTTCTCATAATACAAAATAATTAAAAGTATTTTAGCTTCTAAAGAAGAATTAAATTTTTAAGGAAAACTCACAATTTTAAAAATAATTTAAAACTAATAAGGATTAATTTCATGTAACTAAAAGGCAGCAAGTCTAGTGTCATAAAATTAATATCAAGACACGAAAATCTCTAAGGAATAAAACTTATTTAAAACTATGCATACTCCATTAACTGAATTATAATTTCATAAATAATGATAATTCGTCTTAAGAAAGATAAATTCGAGGTTGATATACACTCAACCTCGAATTTTGCATTAAGCAGGATCTACAAACCTGCTACAGTCATTGTCATTACAGTTGGAAGTACCCGGTGTACAATCATTTGATGGACCTAGAACTTCACCAGTAGCTTCAATAACACATTCAGTTGGGACATAATCCATACCTGGTTCTGTGGCTTCAGAATTTTCTATAGTTAGAAAATTTAAAGCAGCAATTAGCGTAATTACCAATGAGGCAAATAACATTGATTTCCTATTTTTTTCCATAATTGTTATTGGTTATGTTGTGAAAAATAATTTGATAGGTGATTTTAGTAAATAAAAATTACAAACACAAACAACTCTCAATCAATCACTTATATCAAACTAAATAATTGTATTATTTCCAGCGCAGATAACAGAACAATCTACTGAATTCTTCGTCTCCCCCCCCCTAATAATCATCTAATTTATTCGTTAATAATATAAAATCCAGTAGANGTATTATTTCCAGCGCAGATAACAGAACAATCTACTGAATTCTTCGTCTCCCCCCCCCTAATAATCATCTAATTTATTCGTTAATAATATAAAATCCAGTAGAATCTACTTATTTCAAACTATTTTTCACTTCTTTAAAAAATACAACTAGTATTTTAAGAAAATGTAAAGTTTATCTACTGCTCATTTAGACAACCTCCTGATTTCTAATTGATCAAATGCTCATCTTACAGGTAAGGCACAACCTTTAAATTGTAAAATAATTTATTATCGCTTCCCAATTCCATTAATTAATGTAATCTAGAATAGCTTGAAAAAGTCAACCTTACTATAATACCATAATAGCATAAAGACAGCTCAGACTCTTTTGGATTTCTCAACTTCTTTGTGCCAAAGCCCTTTTCCGCCGGAACAAGGAAGTGGGCTGTGGTTTCTGCTTTACATTCCGTATTATTTTTCACAGCATTTTTATTTCTTGATAAAACAATCTCTCTCACATACATCCACCAAAATGCTAAGAGGAATATACCTCCCAGTATAATGGGAATGCTTAACAAATTGGCAATCCTTTCAATAGCAGTAACAATAAGTGCTTTAGAATAGCTGGAATAATGTTGTAGTCCTCCTGGCCCTCTTCGCTTGAAACGACGATTCCCAACCCAATACCGAATTGCAAATCCGGAAAGTACCAACACAACACCCAAAATAGAAACAACTAAATCCTGTGACGTCATATGATCTGATTTTCTTGTTTATTGATAGCCCATATCCGTATCGTCCATC